>JACOEM010000002.1:0-300000 GCA_024998565.1 Nitrospira sp. | reverse complement strand
AAGGTACTTAGCCAGGTCACCGTCTGGCTGACCTGGCTCGACGCTCTCTTTCAACAGGGCAGCGCTCCCTCCGCCTGGATTCCTGAACGGATGGAGTACGCCCTCAGTGTCTCCGCCAAGACGACGTCGAGTGAAGTGGTGCTGACCGCGCCGGAATATCTGGATGGACGATTGGACTGGTTTTCGTTCACGACGAGTTCGGGGACCGGCCTGGGCGCCGCCGAAAGCCGCACCGCAGTCACAGAGGCCTTTCTCCCCGCGCCGGTCTCGTTTCGCGGCATGCCCTCCGCGCGCTTGTGGGAATTCGAAGACGGCGCCGTCAATTTCGCGAGCGTCCAGGCCGCACCGCAGGACCTGGCCCGCCTGCTGCTCGTGAAGTTCGCACTGGAATACAGCAACGATTGGTTCCTCCTGCCGCTCGAACTTCCCGTCGGGACACTCTCGCAGATCCGCGCGCTCGTCGTGACCAACACATTCGGCGAACGGTTCCTCATTTCCCACACGACCGACGTGGATGGGCCCACCACGCCCTGGCGGATGTTCAACCTCACGAACGATACCCAGAAGTTGTTCTTCTTGCCGCCGGTATTGGGACCGATGCTGGAAAGCCGGCCGGTTGAAGACCTGTCGTTGTTGAGAGATGAAATGGCCAACGTGGCTTGGGCCGTCGAGCGGGTCGTCGAAAGCGCTGCCGGTCGTCCATTGGATCGTCATGAAGCCTATCAAGAAACGCTGGCAGAACAGCCGCCATCCCCTGCCGCTGACGGCGCCCCGTTGATGTACCGGCTCGGCACCACGGTGCCGGACTATTGGATTCCGCTGCTCCCGGTGAAAGACGGCACCACCCTGCGGCTCAAACGCGGAGTACTCCCGGCATTCGGCGAGGGCGGCATTCAAGGGCTGCAACTCCCGAAGGGACGACTGCTCGAACCGAACCGCGAATTGTTGCTGTATGAGGAGGAAGTACCGCGCGAAGGAGCCCGAGTGACACGCACTTATCAATACGCCAGATGGATCGACGGCTCGACCCATCTCTGGATCGGCCGGCGCAAGGAACCGGGCCGTGGCGAAGGCTCCAGCGGGCTGCAATTCGATGTGGCGGAGAAGAGAGAAGAGGGGAATTAGCTGATCCGCTGCAATGAGCTGTAAGGCTTGCTCGTTCAAGTTTCGGACGACGGTCATTGCGTACTTGCCAGATAGTAGCTTATAAGCTACACTTGGATTCGTGGAGGCCACCCCGAAAGAGCTGCACATCTATGTCACGGCAGAGGGCCGTGAGCCCTTTACCGAATGGCTGAACTCGCTGCAGGATCAGAGGGCACGAGCGAAGATTCGCGTCCGCTTGGATCGAGTGAGCTTAGGAAACTTCGGCGATTGCCATGGTGTGGGAGACGGGGTACAGGAACTCCGGATCGATTACGGCCCAGGCTTTCGAGTGTACTTCGGACAAGAAGGGACGACGGTCGTGCTGCTCCTTTGTGGGGGTGATAAGAGCACCCAGGCCAGGGATATCCAAACGGCCCAGCGCTATTGGAGCGAATACAGGAGGAAGCCATGAAAAAGAGCAGAGCGTATCAGCCGGATCTGATTGAGAGCCTGCGAGATTCGGAGGAGGCTGAAGAGTATTTGAACGCGGCATTGGAGGAAGATGATCCCGAGCTGTTCTTGCTCGCACTGAGGAACGTCGCCGAAGCGCAAGGTGGGGTCGCACAACTTGCCGAGAAGGCGAAGCTGAACCGTGAAAGCCTCTATCGAATGCTGTCAGATCGCGGCAACCCGGAATTCAGAAGTCTCGATGCCCTTCTCCACGCCTTGGGATTCCGGCTCGCGGTCACGGCAACTCGTTAACAAACCATTTCCCGCACCTGACGGCGTTAGACGAGTACAAGTTTCAATAAACGCACAAACTGAACAAACGCGACAACCTAACAACGGTCATGGAGCCGCACTATATGAATCCTGGCTCCTGCCGCTCACAGTAATTTTGATTGTCCCCATGTGCCTATACCATCGCCAGCGTCAAGTTTCATATGCTGGGGGGCTATGCTTGATAAAGTGGCCCCCAGAGAGCGAATCTTTCTATGGATAGTGTCTTCGGAAAAGACTATTTACTGAGCGATCAACAGGCACACTTCCTCGTGTGTCTGGCGATGAGGCAGAGCGACGGTCGAGCCGACCTTGCATTGTGTAAGCGATATAAGGAGAGACGATGAAGAAGTTTATTTTATACCCGAAGCAGTGCCCGGAAGCTCTAGCACACAGCACGAACCTATGAATGCGTCAACCATGCAACACTGGTTCGAAGATCAGCCATCTTGGTGCGTGACGGCCCCATGGTATGCAGTGATTGCTGAGGCAGAAGTCGAGGGAGGAGGAACAATTCGAAGGAATAACCCCATAGTCGCGATGTATTGGCCGCCTCGACGAAATGAGCTATGGCTTCTTGTTGGATCTCGAGAAGAATGGTTAACAGCCGAGAATAAAATCAAAGTGCCGGAAAAGGGAGTCTAAGACCTATTTCTCCCCTCTTTTGATAACTGTCATGCTTGCCATGATTTAATGCGATCGGAAGTAAACCCCTACGCTGAGGGCCGCTGTGAGCTCCTCGCCGTTGGCTAAGGTGTACACGCTCCTCCCATCATACCTACTCTCTTCACCCCTGCAATCGACTCCAGAGCTTCTCCAGCGTTTTCACGAAGGCTTTACATTCCTGATCGCTCAGATCCGAAAACAGCTCCGCGACCTGCTCTTTGTACTCCGTGCAACGCGGGGAGAGCTCGGTCATCACTTTGTCCGAGAGTTCAATCACGGTGGCCCGGCGATCCGTCGGGTGTCTGGTTCGCACGACCAATCCGTCTTTCTCGAGCGAATCGACGAGCGCCGTCACGTTCGTTGCCGTCACGCCTAGTTCTTTCTTCAGGTCGCTCATGATTCTCGGGCCGCGCTCATGGATCGAACCGAGAATGCGCAACCGTTGAGGGGACAACCCCTTCTCCACCAGTAGAGATTCCGACCAGCGTTGATAGGCCGGGGCAAAGCTCCACAACAGTTCGACCAACCGGTGCCGTGGCAACGTCGAGATGCAGGGAGAGACGGAAGACTTTCCTTTGATCCTGGAAGGCTGGACTGTTTGAGTACGTCTCATCGTGACGCAACGGTACTTTAAACACGTTCAACATTCAATCATAAATTATTCACAACCTGATCATTCATATATTGACTATGTTTCACGGCATGCCGGATACTGCGCAACATGGCGCGTCGCGGTCAGGAGAACAGCCTTTGAGCCGCAGGCTCTGTGGTCTGAGACCATTAATTCAAACAACGTCGACGGCCGTCTTGATCCAGGATTCTCTTTCACGAAGAATACTTGCACCAGGTACATCATGATCATGTTCAGATATTGCCCTTGGCTGTTCGCGTTAGTATTGACCATCACCGGCTGCAACAGCGAGCAGGCCAGCAGCGGCGGACAACCGCCTCCCCCAGAAGTCGGCGTCGCGCAGGTGGTCTCGAAGTCGGTGCAACAATGGGACGAATACACCGGTCGCATCAGCGCGATCGACACGGTGGAATTGCGACCGCGGGCCAGCGGCTACGTGCAACGGGTCGCCTACAAAGAAGGCCAGGATGTGAAACGAGGCGATTTGATGTTCCAGATCGATCCTCGTCCCTACCGCGCCGCGTTGGACAACGCCGAGGCGCAATTGGCACGCGCCCGCGTGGCGCAACGGCTGGAGACCATCCGCAACAAACGCGCCCAATCACTCATCGAGGATAACGCCATCTCGCACGAAGAGCTCGACTTGCGCCGTGCCGCGCAAGCGCAGAGCGCGGCCGATGTGCAGGCCGCCGAGGCTGCTGTGGCGACCGCCAAGCTCAACCTGTCCTTCACCGAAGTCCGCGCCCCGGTCTCCGGCCGAGCGAGCCGGGCCCTCCTGACGGTCGGCAATCTGGCGACCGCCGACGAAACCCTGCTGACGACGGTCGTGTCGCAAGATCCGATGTACGTCTATTTCGATGCCGACGAGAACAGTTACCTGCGCTACAAGGAGCAGGAGCGCAAGAGCGAGCGCACCGCGAAGGACAACGCCGTGCACGTCGGCCTCGCCAATGAGACCGGCTATCCGCATACGGGGAAGGTCGACTTTCTCGACACTCAGGTGAATCCCACCCTCGGAACCGTACGCGCGCGCGCCGTGCTCCCCAATCCAGACCGCATCTTTACCCCCGGGCTCTACGCGCGCGTCCAGTTCGTCAGCGGCCAGAAGGCGCAAGCCCTCTTGATCGACGACAAGGCCGTTCTCACGGATCAGGATCGCAAATACGTGTACGCGGTCGACAAGGACGGCAAGGCACAACGCAAAGACATCGTGCTGGGCGGGATGGTCGATGGGCTGCGCGTGGTCCGGTCCGGCCTCGCACCGGACGACCGGATTGTCGTGGTCGGCCTGCAGAAAATCTTTTATCCCGGCACGCCGGTCATGCCCGTGGAAGTTCCGATGGACAAGCCGTCGTCACCGGCCTCGCCCGCAGCCATGGCCGAGAAATAGGGAGCCAAGGCTGTGGACTTTTCCAAGTTTTTCATCGACCGCCCGATCTTTGCCGCGGTACTGTCGATCGTCATCTTCGCCGCCGGCTTGATCGCCATCCCCATCCTCCCGATCAGCGAATACCCCGAAGTGGTCCCGCCCGCGGTCATTGTGCGTGCCATCTATCCCGGGGCCAACCCCAAGGTGATTGCCGAAACCGTCTCAACGCCACTGGAAGAACAGATCAACGGCGTCGAGAACATGATGTACATGAAGTCGGTCGCGGGCTCCGACGGCGTGTTGCAGATGACGGTCACGTTCCGTCCCGGCACCGATCCCGACGCCGCCCAGGTGCAGGTGCAGAACCGCGTCAGCCAGGCGTTGTCGCGGCTGCCGTCGGAAGTGGTCAGCCTGGGAGTGACGACCCAGAAGCAGTCACCGACCTTTCTGGTGATGGTCCAATTGCTGTCGCCGGACGGGAAATACGATGCGCTCTATCTGCGCAACTACGCCAACATCAAAATCAAGGATGAACTGGCTCGCCTGCCCGGTGTCGGCCAGGTGCAGATTTTCGGCAGCGGCGACTATGCGATGCGCATCTGGTTGAACCCGGACAAGATCGCGTCGCGCGGGATGACCGCCGGAGACGTCGTCGCCGCGGTGCGCGAGCAAAACATCCAGGTCTCGGCCGGACAGCTCGGCGCGGAACCGATCGCGAAAGGCACCGACTTTCTCATCTCCATCAATGCCCAAGGCCGCCTGCGTACGGCTCAGGAGTTCGGCAACGTCGTGCTGAAGATCGGGGCCGGCGGCGAGGTCGTCCGCCTGTCCGACGTCGCCCGCATCGAACTCGGCGCCAACGATTACACGTTGCGCGGACAACTCGACAACCAGGATGCGCCGCCGATCGGCATCTTCCAGGCACCCGGTGCAAACGCGCTGACCGTCCGCGATGCGGTGATCGCCAAGATGGAAGAACTGAAGACGCGCTTTCCGCCCGGCCTCACCTACCGCTCGGACTACGACACCACGGTGTTCGTGCGCGATTCCATTCAGGCGGTCGTGCAGACCCTGATGGAAGCGATTCTGCTCGTCGTGCTCGTCGTCATTTTGTTCCTGCAGACCTGGCGCGCCTCGATCATTCCGCTCATCGCCGTCCCGGTCTCGGTGGTGGGCACGTTCGCCGCGTTATACCTCTTCGGTTTCTCCATCAATACGTTGACGCTCTTCGGCCTCGTCCTCGCAATCGGGATCGTAGTGGATGATGCAATCGTGGTGGTGGAAAACGTCGAACGCAACATTGAAGAGGGACGGACCCCGCTCCAGGCGGCGCACCAGGCCATGCAGGAAGTCTCAGGGCCGATCGTCGCGATTGCGCTCGTGCTCTGCGCCGTGTTCGTGCCGATGGCGTTCTTGAGCGGCGTGACCGGCCAGTTTTACAAGCAGTTCGCGGTGACGATTGCCATCTCGACGGTGATCTCGGCAATCAATTCGCTGACCCTCTCGCCGGCCCTGGCGGCGAAACTGCTCAAAAGCCACGGCGCACCGAAGGATGCCCTGTCTCGCTGGATCGAGCGTCTGTTCGGGTGGGTGTTCCAACCGTTCAACCGGTTTTTCAAAGCCAGTTCCGGCCGCTATCAAGGTACGGTCTCGCGCACGTTGACCCATCGCGGCTCCGTGTTCGCCGTCTATGCGCTGCTGCTGATCGGAACCGGTCTCATGTTCCAAGCGGTGCCGCGCGGCTTCATCCCGACTCAAGACAAACTGTTCCTCATGGCCGGGGTGAAACTGCCCGAAGGCGCCTCGCTCGAGCGCACGGACGCGGTCCTGCGCCAGGTCGTCGCAATCAGCAAGACCGTGGACGGCATCGCCCACGTCGTCGCCATGACGGGTTTGAATCCCCTGCAGTTCACGAACACGCCGAACTACGGCATCGCCTTCCTGATTTTGAAGCCGTTCGACGAGCGCCACCGCAGCGCCAAGGAAATCAGCGAGGAGATGAATCAAAAAATCTCCGCCATCAAGGAAGGCATCACCTTCGTGTTGATGCCGCCACCGATTCTTGGACTCGGCAACGGCGCAGGATATGGGTTATTCGTCGAGGATCGGGCCGGACTCGGCTTCGGAGCGCTGCAAAATGCCGTCAGCAGCCTGCAGGGCGCGGTCATGCAGACGCCGGGTATGGGGTACCCGATCTCGGGCTATCAGGCCAACGTGCCACAGCTCGACGCCGAGGTGGACCGTGTCAAAACCAAGACACAGGGCATCGCGTTGACGGAGCTGTTCGCCACGCTGCAGATCTACCTTGGCTCAGCCTATGTGAACGACTTCAATCTGTTCGGCCGCACCTGGCGCGTGTATGCGCAGGCCGACGGCGACTTCCGCGGGAAGGTCGAGGACATCGCGAACCTCAAAACCCGTAATAACCAGGGCGAAATGGTCCCGATCGGCTCAATGGTGAAATTCAGCCAAACGTATGGCCCCGATCCGGTGCTCCGCTACAACGGCTATCCGGCCGCCGATTTCATGGGAGAGGCAGATCCGACCAAGTTCTCGTCGGCACAGGCGATGGACAATATTCGCGACATCGCCGCGAAGGTGCTGCCCAACGGCATGACCATCGAATGGACCGACCTAAGCTTTCAGGAAGCCTCGCAGGGCAAGGCGGCGCTGCTGGTGTTCCCCGTGGCCATCTTGTTGGCCTTCCTCGTCCTCGCCGCGCTGTATGAGTCCTGGACCTTGCCCCTCGCGGTCATCCTGATCGTGCCGATGTGCATACTGTGCGCGCTGGCCGGCGTCAAGCTTACCGGCGGTGACAACAACACCTTCGTGCAGGTCGGCCTGGTGGTGCTGATGGGACTGGCTTGCAAGAATGCGATCCTGATCGTCGAATTTGCGCGTGAGTTGGAACTGCAAGGCAAGGAAATCGTCGAGGCGGCACTCGAAGCCTGCCGACTCCGTTTGCGGCCGATCGTGATGACATCCGTCGCGTTCATCGCCGGCACGATCCCACTCGTGCTGTCGCACGGGGCCGGTGCGGAGGTGCGTTCCGCCACAGGCGTCACCGTGTTCGCCGGCATGATCGGCGTGACCCTCTTCGGTTTGTTCCTCACACCGGTGTTCTATGTCGGCCTGCGCATGCTGTCTGGACGCAAGCTGGTCCAACACGATGACTCAGTGGGACACGAATCGTTGGAAGGCGCGTCTAGGCAGGTCGATAGTCCTCGTTAAGTGCCCCGTGATTACTCACGGACACCATGCCTCTCTTCGCACTGTGGATCGCTTAGATAGCGGCCATGGGCTATCAGCTCTTCGAGCCAATTACTGCGACCGGAAGTGAATCCGCACGGTCAGTTCGCCATCGACAGGATCGTCGCCTTTGAGTTGCGGGGCGAAGGTCCACTTGTTGAGTGCGATGATGCCGGCGATCGTTAGTTCACGGTGCTTCGCCGGTTCCAACACCACCACCGTCACCTGCGCCTCCTTGGAGACGAGCAGTCGCGCCTTCATCCAATCGTCGATGGGTTTCCCGTCCAATGAGGCAGGAATGGCGGGCCAGGGCGTAGACTTCGGCACCGGCCCGACCTGCTGATCCTTATTCAACGGCAGCCCATGCACATGCACTTCCGGCAGTTCGATGATGTCCGCATCCAACGCATGGTCCGCCTCATGCGTCGCCTCATCGCCCGTCACGGCGTACACAGAACCCGGCAATAGGCACAGACACAAGGTCCAGGTCCCGACCATGCGTCCTGTCACGCGGACTATTGTATCGATGATGTTCGTCATATCCTCGTCCAAATTATTACAAAGTGATGATGCTCAAACGGGCCATCCAGCAAAGGCTGCATTTTCTCACAGTCGGGAGCAGATGCCCAACAAGGTTGTCCAGCAAGGCCGCAGGGAGCTCGGCGACTGAGGCGTACCCTTGCGGTACGTCGCAGGGAGACGAGTGACCGAGAACGCCGCTGGCGACCTTGTTGGGCATCTGACCTAGAAGAACCATTGGCCGCGGAAAAAGAACGACCGTGGCATCCCCGCGTGCGACACTCCCAACCCGATACTCCCCTCTCCCTGATTAATGTAATACCGTTGATCGAACAGGTTGACGATATCGAAGCCGAGCAGGAATTTCTGCCCTTCCCAAGGCAACGGAAACACATGGGCAATCGAAAGATTGTAGATCGTGTAAGAGGGGCTGTGGCTGGAATTCGTCTTGGCGTCCTCGTTCTCCGACGTGCGCAGTCCTGAGGCAAACAACATCTGCCCCGTGAACGTCGTGCGCTCCAGCAGCCGGTAACTCACGATCGCCGAACTCGTGAGGGTCTGCATGTGATCGCAGAAGACCCCGCCCTGCGAATTGATGTCCGCAATTTCCTTGGCCTCCAGGAGGAAATGACCGGACTGCAACCCATAGCCTTTGCACTGGCCCCAGGCTACGTTGCCGCGCGCCGTAAGATTCTCGGTCAGTTGCAGTTTCAAGGCCCCGTCGATGCCCCGCTGCCAGCCGCGCTCAAATGCAAAATAATTCAGCAACGGGGTCGTGCCGAACTGCCCCGCATCGGACAGGAAGTTGCTGAGCTTGTACCAGCCCGTAAATTGCAGCGTGGCATAGCGGTTCAAGGCATGGTAACTGCCGACCTCGAAGTAGTGCGCCCGCTCGGCGCGTACGCTGTTGTTGGTCACATCTTCCGGTTGCGCTCTGGTCCCGAGCGTATTGAGCTTGGCGAACGAAATGGCTTCCAGATTCGGCGGCGTGAACATGCGGCCGTAAAACACGTGGAACACATTCGACGGATTGTACTTGTAGCTTACGCCGATGCGGGGGCTGACCTGCCCCTCGTTGCGTTGATATTGCACGATGTCGCCGCGAAGCCCGAGATTGAACGTCCACTGGTCGTTGGGGCTCCACTGATCCTGAATCCAGAACTCCTGGCGATAGCCGATCTGACGGTTGTCGGCATTGAGACTCAGCAGGTCACCGGTCGGATTGCCGGCCCCGTCGTCGGCAAACGTAAACAGCCTGGTCTTGTTCACCGACTGCGTCCGGTCGAGTTGGAACCCGGCTTTGATGAGGTGTTGTTTGCTGTGCACGTAGGTATAGTCGAAACGCACACCGGTGGAATACGCGTTGCGATCCTGATCGGACGCCGAGAACGGCTCGGCCGGATCGGCCGTGTAGGCTAACAGGTTCAGCGGATCGGTCTTGAACGTGGCGCGCGTATGCCGCATGTAGCCCGACAGGCTGAAGAAGTTATTGGCGTTCACGTCATGCCGCCAGACCATGTGGCCGTATTGGTTGTTCTCTTTCTGAAACTCGTCGATCGCCTGCGAGGCCACGGGCGAGAACCCCGGCCGACTCCCTTGCAACAGCGGCAACATCTGCCCGCTCGGATCCAGCTCGCCGCCCGGCGCCGTGGGGATCTGATACTTGGCCACCGAATTCAGGAACAACCAGGTAAAGTTGTTTCTATTGTCGTGCTGATAGTCGCCGCGGATGAAGGTTTGATTGCGCTCGCTCTGCCCGTGATAGACCGATCGGCCCAACGTCGGCGGCTCGATGCCCCGATTGGTGGCCGTGTGGCTGTTCAAAATATAGAACCGGAACTTTTCGCCGATCGTGCCGCCGTATTCGAAGGACGGATTGATGGTCTTGTTCGACCCGCCCATCATCTGCACCGACCCGAAGGACGGCTTCGTGCCGCTCTTCGTCGTGATGTCCAGCACCGCCGCCGCTTTGTTCCCGTATTGCGCTTCCATGCCGCCCAGGATGATGTCCGCCCGTTCCCACGCTCTGGGGCTAATCACATCGGAGAAGGTCGAAGAGACGGTATCCGGAATCGGCACCCCGTCGATTCGCAATTGAAGATTCGCATGGTCCTGGCGAATGTGCACTTGCTTGAGCGACCCGTAGACCGCGCTCGGAATTGTGAGCAGCACATCGTGGAGTTCATTGTTGTTTCCGCGCGGCAGGGCCTCGATCTCCTTACGGCTGAGCGCATAGGTTTCGCTGGAGGCTTTGTATTGAATGGGCGCCAAGGGCGACACGACTTCGAGCGCGATCTCCTTGGTCTTCGAGAGGGTCAAGGTCACCGGAGCGACCGGCTCGGCTCCGAGTTTAATAATGGCATATTCGCTGCGATACGTATCCTGAACCGCGCTCACCGAATAGGTTCCCTCGGACGGCAGATCGACGGAGAATTCTCCGGCCTCGTTCGCGACCGCCGCGCCCACGACCGTCCCTTCCTGGTCCTTCACCTCCACCGAGGCCTGGGGCACCCGCCGAAGGTCCTGGTTTTGCACCGTCCCCGTAATCATTCGCCCTTTGGCAACCGCCGGCTCCTGCGCGAACACCGGCAAAAGACCGGGCGCAAGAGCCATCAACAACAACCCAAGACACAGTTGAGACACACCTCGAACCGACGACAGCATGCGAACCTCCCCCCAAATAATCCCGCACAGGTCAGAGCCCGACACAAAGCCGTGGCCGAGACGAAGCGGTGAAAGCCAAAATGAACGTAGCGATGGCGTTGAGGTTAGGTCAGAGGCGGCGCGCGCGAGGTTCTGGTGGTCGAGAGAGACTGAGAACTGAGGATCGATCGATAGACGGGAGGTGGCGGAGCTTCCGCCAGGAACGAGCAGGGCGGCGGTGCGTCACCCACCAGCGAATGGCCCGTGTGATATTGCACCCACTGGCAGAGGTCAGTATCGGAATGCTCATGGCCGTCGTGGTCCGCTGCCGCCAGCTCGTGATGAATCTCCAACGCCGCGGCAAACGGCGCCATCGCGAGCAGCATGCAGGCGAGGAGAAGCGCGACGACCGAGCTGGATTTTTTCTGGGCGAAATGACGAAACATGACCGTCCGAGCCGACAGATTCGTGAGGCGTGAGTTGTAACAAAGGGCCCCCTCGAATGCAAGCCGATCCTCCTACAACCGTCCATACTGGACTTTATCCTATAGAATTCGATATCTTGTTTGGCAATCTTGAATCGACGCGTGAACTAGACAGACCTTTCAAAGGGATAAGCATGAACAGGCCGATCGATAATCAGCATGTCATAGAGATTAAACCGCTCCCCTCGCCCCGCGATGTCAAAACGCAGCTGCCTATCAGCGACGAGGTGTCCGAGCTCGTGTTTCAGACGCGACAAGCGATCCGGAACATCCTGCACGGCCGTGACATGGACCGGCTCATTGTGATTGTCGGCCCCTGCTCGATTCATGATCCCGACGCCGCCTATGAATATGCCGACCGCCTCAAGCCGGTCGCCAACGCCGTCCGCGACAAACTCCTGATCGTGATGCGCACCTATTTCGAGAAGCCCCGCACCACGGTGGGCTGGAAGGGCCTGATCAATGATCCCCATCTGGACGGCACCTGCGACATTGCCCAAGGTATCCAGCTGGCCCGGACCATTCTCTTGAACATCAACGGCAAAGGCCTCCCCTGCGCGACGGAACTGCTCGACCCGGTCACCCCGCAATACCTCGCCGATCTGTTGAGCTGGACCGCCATCGGCGCACGCACGACCGAGAGCCAGATCCATCGCGAAATGGCCAGCGGTCTCTCCATGCCCGTCGGATTCAAGAACGGGACGGAAGGCAGCCTGCAAGTCGCCATCAACGCCATGATCACCAGCCGGAGCCCGCACCATTTTGTCGGCGTGAATGCCGACGGCATCACTTCGATCATCAAGACCACCGGCAACCCCGATCATCACATTGTGCTGCGCGGCGGCGGCGGACGCACGAATTACAGCGTCGAAGACATCGCCCGTGCGGAAGCCGCCGTAGCCAGCGAAGGCCTGGCCCGCGGTGTAATGGTGGATTGTTCACACGACAATTCCGGCAAGAACCACCAGCGCCAGGTGGAAGTCGCCGGCGAAGTCCTCAAACAGTTCCAACACGGTCGCCGTTCCATCATGGGCCTCATGCTGGAAAGTCACCTGCAGGGTGGCCGGCAAACCTGGGATCCTAACAAGGCCCTGACCTACGGCATGTCCATCACCGATTCCTGCCTGGCTTGGAGCGACACCGAAGCGTTGCTCTATGGCATGGCAGAGTCGCTCGCGGCCAAGACGGTCTAGACTGCACCGCCGTCCTGCCACCTCAGTTCCCACTCCGACAGCCCGATGTTAGGATGCGCTCATGCTGATCGATACCCATACCCATCTCGACGATGCGCGTTACGAATCCGACCGCGAGGCCATGATCGCCCGCGCGCGTGAGGCGGGCGTGGAGTCGATGATCACCATCGGCTGCGATCTTGCGACGAGCCGCTCGGCGGTCGCGCTCGCCAATCAGTATCCCTTCGTCTATGCCTCGATCGGCGTCCATCCTCACGAAGTCAAACACATCGAGGACGGCTGGTACGATGAGCTCCGGCAACTGGCGCGCGACAAGAAGGTGGTGGCGTACGGCGAGATCGGCCTCGATTACCATTACAACCACTCCGATCCTGAGCTACAGCGCCGACGCTTCCGCGAACAGATTCAGCTGGCTCGTGAGCTGAAGCTTCCAGTCATCATCCACACGCGCGAGGCGCAGGACGATACCATCCGTATCTTGAAGGAAGAGCGAGCCTCAGAAATCGGCGGGGTGTTTCACTGTTTTTCAGGAGATGCCTGGCTGGCGAAGGATGCGATCGAGCTGGGGTTTTATCTCTCGTTCTCAGGCATCCTGACTTTTCAGAATGCGACCATGTTGCGCGAGATTGCCAAGACAGTCCCGGCGGATCGGCTGCTCATTGAAACGGACTGTCCCTACCTCACACCGGTCCCGCACCGCGGTAAACGCAACGAACCGGCCTTTGTGAAGCATGTGGCCGAACTGCTGGCGACGATCACCGCCGATAGTGCACCCCTGACCGCTGAAGACGTAGGCCACCGCACCAGCGAGAACGCCCGACGCCTGTTCAGAATTCCCTAAGCTGATGGTTTCGTTTACGTTGTGACTTCGACAGCTTGCGGGGATTGCCGCCCTTGTCCTTCGACCGTTTCACCACCCCGGCCTCGCCGTGATCCAACTCTTTGAACGCAAGCCGTGGACCCGGTGAAGTCCGTTCCTGCAACTTGGCGCGAAACTCCGCCGCCCCGATGACAAACGCGCCGGCCGCCCTGGCCGAATTGACCACTTCATGATCCGAGGACACCACCGCGCAGTCCCTGCCGTACAGTCGGGCAAGACGCTGAATGACCTGGTCGGCGCGTTCGCCTCGTTTTGAATAGACGACTTCGACGCCGGATTGAAATTCACGATGTTCCGCACCCAGCCCGCCCTGCCAGCCGTCGAAGACCACGGTAATCGCATGGCCTTTTCTCTGGCGGTACCCGGCCAGGTTCTTCAGGAGCGTCTCGCGCACCGCCTCAAGGCGTCCGGAACCGGCCGGGAGGGCCATTCCGGCGCTGCCCACAAGGTTATACCCATCGACAAGAAGATGTGTTGCCATCTACAATTAAATGGTTTGAGGCCTTTTGTTGACATTACCATAAACATCTGAGAAAAGGCCTAGAGGGTATCCTATCGAGAGGAGTTCCGGTTCGTGTCCCATGTCGTCTCCTTGATCCGTCGCCTCTTGACGCTCGCGTTCGCCTGCGTCCTGTTCGGTGCGGGGACCTCATCGGGTGGTGAGATCCAAACCGAGCCCTCCTGGCCGACGGTTCCCCAGGTTGCCGCTGAAGAGCCCTCCCCCCGTTTCCTCCTGGTCAAGCAAGAGCGGGCCGGGGCATCACGTTATCCGATCATCGTCCGCGACTTGCGCACCTGGTCCACCGCCGATGGCACACGCCTCGTGCTCGACCTGAATCACAAGACGTCGTTCTCCGAAACGCATTTGCGCAACCCCGACCGGGTGCTCATTGAGGTAAACAACGCGATCCTTGGAAAATCCTCACGTCAACGCGTCTCGGGCGGGACGATTCCGCAATCGTTTCAAATAGCGCAAAGCCGCCCGCGCGTGGTGAGTATCACGCTGACGCGTAGCCAGAATTCCCGGTACAAGGTGTTCTCGCTCGAGAATCCGGACCGCCTCGTCATCGACATTACGCAGCGTCCCAAAGATCAGATCCGGCAGATCGGCGAGACCTCAACGACATCCCCACAGGCCCCGGCCGTCCCCTTGCCGACTCCGCCGGCGATTCCAAGCCCCACCGTCACGGAACCGGCTCGCCCGGTTGCGCCCAAGCCGGCCAGCCCGGTCCAGACGATCGTCATTGACCCCGGGCATGGAGGCAAAGACCCCGGCACAATCGGACAGCACGGGACGACGGAAAAAGAGGTGACCTTAAAGGTCGGCCTGCTGCTGAAATCCTTGCTCAGCACCCTGCCGAATACTCGTGTCCTGATGACCCGCGAACGCGACGCCTTAATCGAGCTGGAGGACCGGGCCAAATTTGCAAACGGCAAAGACGCGGATCTGTTCATCTCGATCCACGTCAATTCGCACCCGCACAAGGGCGTCCGTGGTCTGGAGATCTACCATTTCGGCGAAGCGAAGGATCAGCGCGCTCTGGAAGTGGCCGCGCGAGAAAACGGTACGCCGTTGAACAATACCGGGGTGGGCTGGGAATACATCGTCGCCGATCTCCTGACCTCCAAGAAAATCGAACACTCCCAGGAACTTGCCTGGACGGCCAAGCAGGCGATGGTCACGAATCTCAACGGTCGGTACAGCACCATCGATCACGGAGTGAAGACCGCGCCATTTTACGTGCTCCGCTTCACCACCATGCCCAGCATTCTCGCCGAAATCGCCTTCATGTCGAATCCCGCCGAAGAAGAGCAGATGCGGTCACAGCCCTTCCTGGCGCACATTGCGGAGTCGATTTTCGAAGGGGTCAAGACCTACCTCCACACCAATCCCCCCAGATGACAGACGCCTGCCGGTTGGGCTAGAGTTCTTTCTTTGCATTCCACCTTATGACCACCTTCAAACTCGTCCTTGAGTACGACGGAACCCAGTACGCCGGGTGGCAGCGCCAGCTGAACGTGCCGACCATCCAGGCGACGGTCGAAGATGCCCTCGCAGCCATCTCCCAAACCAGGCTCCCCCTCATCGGCGCAGGCCGGACCGATGCCGGGGTTCATGCCTTCGGGCAGGTCGCCAGCTTCAGGACCGATCGCGGGCTCTCACAGCGCGAGTGGCTTCGCGCGTTGAACGCTCACCTTCCCGCCGATATCAGCGTCCTTTCGGTCGAAGCCGTGCCGGATCATTTTCATGCGCGCTACTCAGCGAACGGGAAGCTCTACGAATATCATCTGATGAATCGGTCAGAGCGAGCCCCCCTGCTGCGCGAACGAGCCTGGATGCTCTATAAACCGCTCGATTTCGCCGCCATGACGGAGGCTGCCGCCTGCCTGACCGGCTCGCACGATTTCTCCTCATTCGAAACCGCGCCGACCGATAACGAGAATCCGCACTGCCGGCTGCAGCAGGCGGATCTGCGCCGCCAGGGAGATCTCATTATCTTCGCGTTCTATGCCGACCGGTTCCTTAAACAGATGGTCCGCGCCATGGTGGGGACCCTGGTGGAAGTGGGACAGGGCAAGCGTACCGCCGCCGCCATGCGCACCGTGCTTGCCGCGCGGGCGAGGGCCGCGGCCGGGAGAACCGCCCCCGCTCACGGGCTCTATCTCGTCAGAGTCGACTATACCGATGGGAGCATCCCCTCTCTCCCTTAAGGAACTCCCCCGCGAGACAGGCCGGACGCCGTTTGTTATAGTTCCGCACACAATCCCCGTTCACCTCGAAAGGAGCCCGCGATGAAACAACTCTGTATGACCTTGTCCGTTCTCATGTTGGCCGCCGTGCTCGCCACGCCGCAGCTCAGCTACGCCGGCGCGCAGCAGAACAAAATGAAAACCTGCAATGCCGATGCGAATGCCAAGGGACTCACCGGGGAAGGCAAGGGTGACGCGCGAAAGGCATTCATGAAGGAATGTCTCTCTGCCAAACCGGAGAAAGCCGCTGCCGGTGCCTCACAACAGAATAAGATGACGACCTGTAATAAGGATGCCAAGGCCAAGAAACTGGCCGGCGACGAGCGCAAAAAGTTTATGAAGGAGTGCCTGTCCAACTAGTCGCAGCGCACCCGGCTGGACGACAGGGTTCAGCCGGGAGGCAGGATTCAGGGCATAGACCGGCGCTGCACCAGTCGCAACGACTTTTAGTTTCGGGAAGGAATGGGGTGATCAGCGGAGGAATGAGGGGATGCTACCGTGGGCTGTTGGCATCTCGATTCTCGAGCTTCTTTCGCAACTCGATCAGTTCCAGTTCGAGTGCGGCAAATCGATCGGCGGTCGGATCCGGCATATTGGTATGGTCCATGGTCGCATCGGGAAGCCGCTCCCCTTGGGACTTGATGATCCTGGCCGGGACCCCGATCACCGTTGAATTCGGGGGAACCGACTTCAAAACGACGGAATTCGCGCCGATTTTCACGTTGTCGCCGATCGTAATCCCGCCAAGGATCTTCGCCCCCGCCCCGACGACCACATGGCTGCCGAGCGTGGGATGGCGCTTGCCGCGCTCCTTCCCCGTTCCACCGAGCGTCACGCCCTGAAACAGGGTGACGTTGTCTCCGACCTCAGCCGTTTCTCCGATCACCACACCCATGCCGTGATCGATAAAAAATCGCTCACCGATCTTGGCGGACGGATGGATCTCGATTCCCGTCAACCAGCGGGCCAATTGGGAAATCGCGCGGGGCAGGAACGGCACACGATGTCCCTTCAACCAATGTGCGAGCCGATAGGCCAACAGAGCGTGAAATCCCGCATAGGTCACAATGACTTCGAGCCTGCTGGTGGCGGCAGGATCCCGGTCAAAAATCGCTTGAAGGTCCTGAGAGATAGTCTTGAACATAGGTGGTACCAGACTCGTGAGCGCACCAGCGAATAGGCTCTAGCCTCGCTCGATCAGACAGACCGCCTGCGCCGCAATCGCTTCTTCACGCCCTACCGCATCCAATCCTTCGCCGCTTTTCACTTTTACATTCACCAGATCGGGATCCACTTCAAGCACCCCGGCAATAATCTTCTGCATGGCGGCCAGATGCGGGCTCAACCGGGGCGCCTGTGCAATGATCGTGCTGTCCACATTCGCCAGACGATAGCCCTTGGCGCGCAGCTTCTGAACGACGTCTTCGAGTAACTTGAGACTCGAAATATTCTTGAACCGCTGATCCGAACTCGGATAGTGACGCCCGAGATCGCCTTCTCCCATCGCCCCGAGCAACGCATCGCAAATGGCATGAACTAACGCATCGGAATCGGAATGCCCTTGCAGCCCCTTGTGGTGCGGAATTTCGAGTCCACCCAGAATTAATTTTCGTCCCGCCACCATCGGATGAATATCCCATCCACATCCCACGCGTACAGCCGTCATTCCCCACTCCTTGTCGCCGTTCGTGAGTTGAGAATCGCTTCTCCGATCACGAGATCTTCCGGCCTCGTCACCTTGATATTTTCTCCGCTCCCCTCGACCACCACGACCGGTTTCCCGATCAATTCCACGAGGTGCGCGTCGTCCGTCGCCTGCACACCGGCCAACAAGGCCTTGTCATGCCCCTCTTCCAACCAGTCACGACGAAACGCCTGCGGCGTCTGTGCCAACCAGAGAGGGCGGCGATCGACGGTCCGTTCGATCACCCCGCCGGCCCCCACATACTTCACCGTGTCGCGCATCGGCAGCGCGATGATGGCCGCCCCATACTCTACCGCCGCGGCCACGACTCTGCGGATCATGTCCTCGGTGAGAAACGGCCGGACCGCATCATGAACCAGGACGATCTCGGTTTCCTGACTCACCTCGGCCAAGGCATGACGCACCGAATCTTGCCGCTGAGCTCCCCCCGGCACAACCTTGGTCACCTTGCTGAACTCACCTGTCGCCACGATATGATCCAGGCAATACTGACGTTCCGACTGGGGCACCGCCAGAATGATCTCGTGAATGAGCGGGGAAGCTTGGAGCACAAGGAGGGACTGCGCGAGAATCGGCCGCCCCCCCAACGCAAGAAACTGCTTGGGGATATGGCCGCCCATGCGAAGCCCACGACCGGCGGCCGGAACCAGGGCCACCGTGCGCGGCCCTGCCGGCGACGGCTTCGCGTTACGAGCGGACACCGGCACACTCACGTGAGCAGCAAGGGGACAAGGCCAAACCTAGGCAATTGTGGGAGCTCGATGCGCCTCCCCGGAGGACGGAGGATTCCATTGGGCCACCGCTCTTCCGTCTCGCCAAACTACCCACGCGCAACCTGATACTCTTCGCGCTCGGACTCTTCCTTCAAACGGGTGAAGATCATGCGCCCCGCCGTCGTCTGAAGCACACTGGTCACAGTCACATCCACATTACGGCCGATACAACGTCGAGCATTGTCCACGACAATCATCGTGCCGTCATCCAGGTAGGCGACGCCCTGGCCCGCCTCTTTGCCTTCCTTCAAGACGAAGACCCGAATGGTTTCACCGGGCAACACGACCGGACGCAGCGCATTACAGAGCTCATTGATGTTCAACACTCGCACGCCCTGCAATTCGGCGACTTTGTTCAAGTTCAAGTCATTCGTCACGATGCGTCCCCCGACCTTCTTCGCCAGGACCACGAGCTTGGCATCCACTTCCTTGACGTGGGGGAAATCTTCTTCGATGATCCGGACATCGATGCCCGGCATTTTTTGAATCTTGTTAAGAATATCCAACCCTCGACGCCCGCGCGCGCGTTTCAAAGAATCCGACGAGTCTGCGATGTGCTGTAATTCGTTCAAGATAAAATGGGGGACCAGAAACGGCCCTTCCAGAAACCCTGTCTCACAGAGGTCGGCCACCCGGCCGTCAATGATGACGCTCGTATCCAATACTTTAAGACTGGCATGGGATGCCCCGCCTGCCGTCGGCCCCTGGTCCAGACCGGGGAACTGTTCATTGCCGAACCGCGCACCCATGGCCAACCCCAGATAGGGCAGCCCTAAGAGAAACACCAATCCGCCGATATGAAACAGGAAGGTCTCCACATCGAAGACCGCACTCCCGACCCACTCCACTAAACCCGTCAGAATAAGACCACCGGCGAGCCCCACGGCACCGCCGACAATAATGCCGAATGAAAGCCTGCGGAGCGCATACTCGCCGGCCAGAATGAGTCCGCCGGCCACCGCCCCCATTCCCAATCCCGCCAACAAAAACTCGCGACTTGGATCCTGGGCCCGAAGAAACAGGGCCATGCCGGCAAGAGCGCTGAGAAGAACAAATATGGCCCGTGATACCATACTGTTTGCCTCCTCTCTGTGACCAACCCCGGACGGACGATCCGGCGCGATCACGGCCTCAGCGTCAGATAAATGGCTCGCCCCTGCCGTCTCAACAGGAGCAATACCGCCTGGTCTTTCGGCAAATTCGCGGCGACATGTTCATACGCCTTTATCGTCCCCACGGCTTTGCGATTCACCTCCAATACGAGATCGCCTTCACGCACACCAGCCTCTTCCGCGGGACTCCCAGACTTCACCCGCACGACCACCACCCCGCGATCGCTCGACTTCAAGCCATACCGGCCGGCCAGTTCCGTGTTCAACTCCCGCACCTCGATGTCCGAAAGCAAGCCCGCGGGAGCCGCCGATTCTCCGCCCTCTTCAACCCCGGCTTGTGCCAGATTCTTCGGCTGCTCGGCAATCGTGAGTTCGATGGACTTGGACTTCTTTTCACGGATGAGCTTAACCGTCACCTTCTTCCCCACCACCGTCTGAGCCACCGCATTCCGCAAGTGAGCCGGAGAATCCATGGGTTTTCCGTCGTATTCGACGATCACATCGCCGCGCTCGAAACCTGCCTTCTTCGCCGGGCTGTCGTCCATGATGTCGCTGACGAGGACACCCTTCACGTCTTTCGGCACGCCGAACTGCGAAGATAATTCCGGCGTCAACTCCTGAATCGAGACGCCCAACCAGCCGCGGACGACTTTGCCATGCTGGACCAGCTGCTCCATGATGGAATGGGCCATGTTGCTCGGAACGGCAAAGCCGATCCCCATGTTCCCACCGCTCTGGCTATAGATGGCCGTGTTGATACCGACCAGTTCGCCGCGCACATTCACCAGGGCGCCGCCGGAGTTACCCGGATTGATTGCCGCATCGGTCTGAATAAAATCTTCATATTCGGCAATACCGGCCGCGCGACCAAGGGCGCTGACGATGCCCAGCGTCACCGTCTGAGTGAGACCGAAAGGATTTCCCACCGCCAGGACAAACTCTCCGACTTCCAGCTTGTCGGAATCAGCCCAGGCTACCGTCGGCAGTCCCGTCGCCTCTATTTTCAGAACCGCCACGTCGGTCTTGGCATCGGTGCCGACCAGCTTCGCTTTGAACTCGCGCTTGTCGGAGAGAAAGACCTTGATCTCATCGGCCTTGTTGACCACATGATTGTTGGTGATGATCAGGCCGTTCGGATCGACGATGACTCCGGATCCCAATCCCCGTTCCTTGCGTTCCTTCGGAGCCTCGAACCGCTTCATCCACTCTTCGCCGAAGAACCGGCGGAAAAACGGATCGTCAAACGGAGTGCCCTTCCCCTCTTCGCTCGTTCCATTCCGCGTCGCAAAAATGTTCACCACGGCCGGCTTCACGACCTTGGCGACATCGACGAAACTCTGCCCCCCTGCGCCGGGCAGCGTGGGCTGCACCGCCGTGGAGACCGGTGTCGCGGGGGAAGAGGCAGCCGGTTCAGGAACCGCATGTCCCGTCGGCAACCACCCGAGATCGGAGGTCAGAATGACCCCGATCAATACCCCCGCGATCAAGAGGAGTGCGGGAAATATCCAGGACCGCCTCTGGGGCTGCTGCTCCGTTGGGATCTGAAAGTCGTTCATTGTGATCCGTGTGGACGGAGGCGCCGGTTAGGGCTTCTCTCCAGCATACAGTCCCATGATGGTGTTCAAAAACTTGACGGCCTCGGCTTTGGGACGTTGGAAGGAATTCCGGCCGATGATGGAACCGAATCCCCCGCCATCACGAATCGCGCGGACTTCATCGAACACCGTCTTTTCGTCGCTCTTCGCGCCGCCGGAGAAGATGACGATCCGGCGCCCATCGAACGAGCTCTGCACGATATGTTTGACCCGTTCCGCCAGCGTTGAAATCGGCACCTTTTCAGCTTCATAGACCTTCTTGGCAGCCGCTTGCTCCAGATGGGCCGTGGGCAATTTGACCTTGATGATATGGGCGCCCAACTGCGCCGCAATTTGCGCGGCATAGGCCACCACGTCCAAGGCAGTCTCACCCTCCTTGCTCAATCCTGACCCGCGCGGGTAGGACCAGACTACGACGGCCAACCCGCAACTCTTGGCTTCTTCCGCAATCGCCCGCAGCTGCTCATACATCGCATTGCAGTGGGACGAGCCCGGATAAATAGTGAATCCCACTGCCGAGCAGCCCAATCGAAGGGCATCCCGCACGCTGCCGGTCACGGAAGGCATCGGATCCTTTTCATCGTGAAGCGTATCGTGGCTGTTGAGCTTGAGGATGAGCGGGATTTGCCCGGCGAAATGGCCGGCGCCGGCCTCGATGAACCCGAGCGGGGCCGCATAGGCATTGCACCCGGCATCTAGCCCCAGCTGAAAATGGTAATGCGGGTTGTAGCCGCCGGCATTGGGCGCGAAACTTCTGGCCGGACCATGTTCGAATCCCTGGTCTACCGGCAGGATCACCAATTTCCCCGTGCCCGCCAGCTTGCCGTGATTCAGCAGCCGCGCGATGTTCGTCTTCGTTCCCGCATTGTCACTCTCATACCAGCTCAGAATTTCCTGGACCCGATTGCTCATAATCATCCTCCCAACCAACCTCAGTCACATGAGTCGTTACGCACGTCCTTGAATAGAGGCTTCCGCCTGGCTCACATCCTCAGCGCTCCCGATGATCAATGGCACTCTCTGATGGAGGGCCTTCGGTTCGACGTCGAGAATGCGCATCGTCCCCGTGGTCGCTTTTCCTCCGGCCTGCTCCACGACCATCGCAAGCGGATTGCCCTCATACATCAATCGCAGTTTTCCTTCCGGCTTGTCGTTCTCCCCGGGATACAAATAGATACCCCCACCCAGGAGAATGCGATGAACATCCGCGACCAGGCACCCGCTGTATCGGCCGCTATAGGGACGCCCGGTCGCCTTGTCCTGCACTTTCAGCCAATCGAGATATTTCTGTGTGCCGGAAGGCCAACGATGGTAGTTGCCCTCATTGACCGAATACACCTTGCCCTTCGAGGGAATTCGAATGTTCTCGTTGGACAGGAGATATTCACCGATGGACGGCTCAAGGGTAAAGCCATGCACGCCCTGACCGACCGTGAACACGAGCATGGTGCTCGCCCCGTACAACACATACCCTGCGGCGATCTGCTCAGTCCCTTTTTGAAGCAACTCATCTTCGACTGACTGCCCCGTTTTCGATCTGCGGATGGAGAAAATGGCCCCCAACGGCATATTGACGTCGGTATTGGAGGATCCGTCCAGCGGATCGACCAGGAGCATATACTTGGCTCCTTCATGAACCATTTTCAGGGGTTTTTCCATCTCTTCAGAAGCCAAAACACACACGAGACCGCTGTGCTCGAACACACGCACGAAAGTATCATTGGCAATCTGATCGAGCTTCTTGACCACCTCACCTTGAATATTGGTCTCCCCGGTGGTGCCAAGGATCTTATTCAATCCGGCTCTGCGCAAGTCATGCGCAATCATTTTTCCCACGAGGCCGATCTGGGTCAGCAGAACGGAAAATTCGCCGGTTGCTTCGGGATGCGCAGCCTGTTGTTCGATAATAAAACGGCTCAGTGTAATGGGGAATTTCGCCATGCTCAGGATTCCTCGTGGATCAAACGACGACCGGTCGAAATGAAGAGGGCCTCGGACAGAGCCGAAGTCCTCCCCACGAACTCGGCGTGATTATAGCGGTTTCCGTCCGGACGAGCAAACCAAGGCGGGCAGATTACGGCTGTGAGGTGGCTCCGTACCCCTCGGTCAATTCAGCCACAATCGACCCCACGACAACCTTAGCCTTCATTCTAACGGGGACTCGGTGCTCATCGGTTGTGAACCAGACGCGAATATTGCCCTCGTTCAGGAAAATGCCCTGGAACGGCATGATGACGACCACCCGGGCTGTCTGCCGCTTTCCCCACACCCCCTCCACCGTTTCAAGGGCTTCGACCCGCACCTCCATCTTGTAGTTTTTTTTGTCGTGATGCACCGTCATCGCCAGCGACGCCCCCGGGACGAACGGCAACACCTTGCGCACATAGTACAAGCACGACATGGCGTCCTGCGCATCGGGAGGAATCGACAATTCGTCCGTTTTCCCGTCTTTCACGGCAGTGACCAGGCCTTCACCGTGCCGGAAGGTATAGTCGAAATCGTTGAATCGCTTCCCCTCGCGGCGGGCAAAGGTCATGTGTCTGGGCAGGAAGGATTCGCGATCGACGATGGAAACCCCTCGATTATCGACGGGATAGAACTTGGTGACGGTCGGGCTCGATCGGGCCGTCATGTTGAAGGTGAGTTGCTGCCGTCCTCCCTCGCCCTGCCCCTCTTGCACGATCATGGTCGCGATTCCCGCGCGCATGCCCAGCCAGGTCACGTCGTAAGACAATCGCTCGCCGCTTGCAAATGGAAGCACGGCAGGAGCGGAAGCCTGCCTATCCGTTGTGGCGGAAGAGAGCGGCGGGGCAGACGCCACGATTGCCGCCAGAACCGTGATGGCCAGGAACAGATTGAGACGGAGGGAATAGGAGGAGAGCGGCACGCTACGCCGATAGCACACGTCGTGCCTGCGCGAGTTCGGTTTCAATCGTCGCGCGAATGACATCCAGCCGGGCCGGCGAGGGGGCCTCAAAACGGAGCACCAGCGCGGGTTGGGTGTTGGAGGCTCGAATCAAGCCCCACCCGTCCTCGAAAATGGCGCGAACCCCGTCTATCGTCACCAACTCCCGCATGCGAAGATTCGAGGCGCCGACGGGTTTGCCGTCCTTGAGATAGGCGGCCAATTGCGTGCGCACCTGATCGACCAGTAGAAACTTCAGGGTATCCGGGCAGTCGACCCGGATCTCCGGAGTCACAGTCGTCTGGGGCAGGTCGGCGACCAAAGTGGAGAGCGATTGCTTGGTTTTCGCGAGAATCTCAACCAACCGGCAGGAGGCATAGATGGCATCGTCGAACCCGAAATAGCGATCGGCAAAAAACATATGGCCGGACATTTCACCGGCTAGGACCGCCGATTCGGCTTTCAGTTTGGCCTTCATTAGGGAGTGACCGGTCTTCCACATGATCGGACGCCCGCCCTTGGCGGCAATGTCGTCGTACAGGCATTGCGAGGCCTTGACCTCGGAGATGAACGTGGTGCCCGGGCGCTGGGTCAGGATGTCCCGCGCGTAGACGATCATGAGGCGATCGCCCCAAAGGATCTCCCCCCGCTCGTCGATCGCGCCGATTCGATCGGCATCCCCGTCGTAGCCGATGCCGACATCCGCCTTCTGTTTCTGCACGGTGGTGATCAGGTCTTGGAGATTCTCGACCACGGTGGGATCGGGATGATGGTTCGGGAATCGCCCGTCCAACTCGTCATAGAGGCCGGTCACGCGACACCCCATCTGCTCAAGGGCCTGCTTGGCCACCAACGAAGCCGCGCCATTACCGCAATCGATCACGACATGGAGATGGTCCGCCCGCACGCCGGAAAAATTCGTTTTGAGATGCTCCAAGTAGTCCGGGATGATGGGATGAGAGGAGAGTCGTCCGGAACCGGTGGTAAATTGACCGGCCTCCATGACCCGCCGCAACCGCTGAATCTCTTCCCCGTGAATCGCTTCTTTCCCGATGCAGATCTTAAAGCCGTTGTATTCTGCGGCATTGTGGCTGCCTGTGATCATGATGCCGCCGTCGACCGGCAGGGTAAATAAGGAGAAGTACAGGAGCGGCGACGCGCAGAGTCCCAAGTCGACCACATCGAGCCCGCCCGCCAGCAGGCCGCGGAGCAAGGCCTCTCGCAATCCGGGCGAACTCAGTCGCCCGTCCCGGCCGAGGCTGATACGCGAGGCCCCCTGTTCCCGCGCCATGGTGGCGTAGGCGCGCCCCACCTGCTCGGCGATCGCTTCCGTGAGTTCTTCTCCGACAATGCCCCTTAAATCATATTCGCGAAACAGCGCCATCTGGATCTCCTATCGCGCCCGGTTCAGGCGGCCATAGTCATCTTGAAACCGCACGATGTCATCTTCACCCAGATAGGGCCCGTTCTGAACCTCGATAATGTGCAGCGTCTCGGTGCCGAGATTTTCAAGGCGATGGGGCGTCTCGACCGGGATGGCCGTGCTCTGCCCCACCCGCAGATCCAGGAGCTCTTCGCCCCTCGTGACCCGCGCAGTCCCGGCTATGACAACCCAATGCTCGCTCCGTTTATGATGGAGTTGCAGCGACAGGCGCCCTCCGGGGTTCACCGTCACCCGCTTCACCTTATATCCGGGCCCTTCCTCCAAGACGGTGTAGGATCCCCAGGGACGAAACACGGTCAAGTGCTCCAAGTGTTCAGGAGCTCCCTGCTGCTTAAGGATCTCAACCATCTGCTTCACATCTTGTGAGCGCGACTTCGGACAGATCAACGTGGCATCCGGCGTGTCCACGACCACCATATCGGAAAGCCCGATGGTTGCGACGACCCGTCGATCGGCATACAGCACGGAATTGGTGCTGTCCATATCGATGACGCGTCCGCTGACGACGTTCCCGGACTTGTCGCGTGGGGCCACCTCTTCGAGGCTGCTCCAATTGCCCACGTCCGACCATCCGAATCCCACCGGAATCATCGCTGCATTGGCCGACTGTTCCATGACCCCGTTATCGATCGACACAGAGGGCACCTTCTTATAGGCTGCTTCGATCAGTCCCGGCTCGGCGCCCGAGGCCATGAGCGCATGGACCCGCTGAATCGCCTTCGCCAGTTGCGGCTGGTGCTGCTGAATTTCTTCGAGAATAGTGGCGGCCTTCCACAGAAACATCCCGCTATTCCAATAAAAGTGACCGTTCTGTAAATATTGCGCCGCCTTGGTCCGGTTCGGCTTCTCGACAAATCGTGCGACCGGATGGCCCGTCAGCCGCCCCTTCTTGGCCAGAGACTTCCGTCGATTGGGCTGAATATACCCATACCCCGTTTCCGGCCTGGTCGGCTTGATCCCGAACGTCACCAGATGTCCCTGTTCGGCCAGTTGCACGCCCAGCTCGACCGCCGCCTTGAAGGCCTTCTCCCCCGTCACCACATGATCCGCAGGCAAGACCAGCATCATCGCATGCGGATCGCGCAGCAGAAGCTCGGCAGCCACCAGCGCAATGGCGGGAGCCGTATTGCGACCGACCGGCTCGACGACGTAGTTGTCTTTCAACGCAGACTTCCACTCCCCCAATTGCACGCGAATCGAATCGGCTTGGCCGGGATTCGTGGAGATGATGACCTGTTCGGGTTTCGCGCAGGAAAGGACGCGCCGCATCGTCTGTTGAATGAGCGTCTCGTCGCCGATGATCCGCAACAATTGCTTCGGATAGAGATGACGGCTTAACGGCCAAAACCGCGTTCCGCTACCGCCGGCCAGAATAACCGGATAGAGGTGTTCCGTCATATCCATGGAGCGCCCTTCATGTTCGACATAACGTGATTGTAAATGGCTCAGCGTGGCTGCCGAGCCGCCAGAATGAGATCGGCCACTTCACGCACGGCGCCCTCTCCGCCCTTTTTCTTGCACACATATCGAACCGTCTTCAGCACCGGCGGCATCCCGTCGGCCGGTGCGGCCGAAAACCCGACTGCACCCAGAGCCTGGAGATCGTTCACGTCGTCACCGATGTAGGCCACCTGATCCATCGAGAATCCATGCCGTGCAATCAGCTCCTTGAGCACGGCGAGCTTGTCATACACGCCCTGGTGCACCTCGGGAATCGTCAACTTCTGCGCGCGGCGCATCACGATTTTTGTCGACTCCTGCGTGATGATGGCCGTCAGAATGCCGGCCTTCTGCAAGAGCTTTATGCCCATCCCGTCATGCGTATTGAACTTCTTCCATTCGTCGCCGGACTCCGAATAATACATCCCGGCGTCAGTCAGAACGCCGTCGACATCCGTCGCAAACAACCGGATCCCACGGAGGATTCCTTGCAAAGAGAAACGAGGCTTGGCTGAAATTTTGGTTCGGCGTGTTGTACTGGGCATGCGATGGCTTTCAATTGAGGCCGATGTTAACAAGCCATCGAGTGAAACTCAAGAAAACTCGGCCATCTGAAGGGATGTAGAACACTTGTAGCAAGACTAAGCAGCGATAGGCAGTTGGGGACAACGGAAGAAAAATCAATACGCATGCCGGTGGATAAATCCTCGCCAGACGGTGAGGAGCATGATCTTGAAGTCGAACCAGATCGACCAGTGCTCGATGTAATACAGGTCGTGCTCGATCCGCCGTTCCAGCGACGTGTTGCCCCGCCAGCCGTTGATCTGCGCCCACCCGGTGATCCCGGCTTTCATCTTGTGCCGCAACATGTACTGCGGAAGCGTTTCCCGAAACCGGGCGATGAACTCGGGACGTTCCGGCCTGGGACCGACGATGCTCATCTCGCCGCGCAGCACGTTCCAGAATTGCGGCAACTCATCCAGGCTGGTTCGGCGCAAGAATGCGCCGATCGGCGTCCGGCGATCGTCGTTGGGTTGCGTCCAGACCGGGCCGGTTTCCGACTCTGCATCGAGCTTCATGGAACGGAACTTCAACATTTCGAAAGCCTGCCCGTCCAATCCCATACGGAGTTGACGGAAAAAGACCGGACCGGGGGAAGTCAGTTTCACCAAGGCCGCGATCGCGCATAACACCGGGGAGAATACGACCAACGCAGCCGATGCGCCGACCACATCCAACATCCGCTTGATGACCAGATTCCACCCGTACAACGGCGATCCCTGCAACGTGATGAGCGGAAGGCCCTCGAACATCTCGGCCTCCGCGCGCAGGCTCACAAATTCGCACATCGCGGGCAAGGCCTTCACTTCGACCATCGTCGTGGCCAAACAGGTAAACATTTTTTCAGCCCACTGCTCGTCCTCCGGAGGCAGGCAGACAAAGACGATATCGACACCTGACTGAACACGTTCCTGCAGGTCATCGTACCGCCCGATCACCGGCACCCCATTGATCCGCTCACCCACCTTCCGGGAATCGGCGCTCAAGAACCCATGCACTTTCACCCCCAGCTCCGGATGCTGAGCGAGCGCGTCCACCACCCGGCGTCCCAGCCGGCTGGTGCCGATGACCAGCGCATGGCGTTGATTGTACCCGTGCCGACGCAGGAATCGGAGCGCCTCCCGAAACAACACCCGCGAAAAGCCCAGGGTGATGAGGTTCAACAGCCAGAAATAGAGGAGCACCAGTCGGGAATATTCGTACTGCCGGAAGAAAAAGGTCAATGCCACCAGAATCAGCACGGAGAGGGTATTGGCTTTCGCCACGTCGAGAAACTCCGACAACCGCGTGCCCATCCGTCGCGGGCGGTAGAGGTCGAAGGCCTGGAACGACATGCCCCAGACTGCAATGATCGGCACCAGCAACAGCAGATAGATCCGGAGAGGAGGAATGCCCTTGGTGGCCGGTTCCACGATCTCTGAAAAACGAAGGTAGTAGGCGCCGACCCAGCAGGCGCAGATCAGCCCGAGATCGATACAAAACAGCAGACTCTTGAGAAATTGGGAGTGGCGTTTGAGCATGCTCCCTCTATGAAGCCGTACCGGTCAGCGCCCCCATCGCGAAGGCTTTCATGCGCTCCTTGAACAGCCGGCGGTCGAAGGCGGCCACGTGGTCACGAATGGCCTGCGGATCAAACTCCGTTCGGCGACGCTCGAAAGACTCCATCGCCTCGACAACGGATTCGACCGACTGAGTGAAGAAAAACACTCCCGTGGCAACGTTCCCCGCACCGGTCACAGAATCGGTCCCCCCTCGCACAGGTACGCCCTCCACGGATGGGGTACCCGACAACGGCACTACGGTCTCCAGCGCTCCTCCGCGCCCGAAAGCAAGCACGGGCTTGCCGCAGGCCATCGCTTCCAATGGGACGATACCAAAATCTTCCTCGCCTGGAAAGAGCAACGCCCGACAGCGCGCATAGTGATCCCTGACCACATCGTCCGGCTGCCAGCCCAGAAATTCGACCGTCGGGCCGGCGAGCTTGCGCAACCGCGCCTCATCTTGACCCTTGCCGATGATCTTCAGTCGTCGCTTCATAACATTACACGCCTGAATGGCCAGATCAACCCGTTTATACGGCGCAAAGGCCGTGACTATGAAATAGAAGTCCTCCGATTGTTCCGCGGCTTGAAATGTCTGCCAATCGACCGGTGGATGCAGCACGGCCGCCGGCCGGTTGTAATACCGTTGCACCTTCCCGGCGATGTTCCGAGAATTGGCCACGAATTGATCCACCCGAGCGGCGGAGGCCACATCCCAGGCCTGCAGACGCTTCCTGAACAGTTCCATACCCAATCTCGCCACGACTCCCGATCGCCCGCCGCGGGCATAGTTGTCGAACTGATCCCACACATACCGCATGGGCGCATGGATGTAGCAGAGATGTTTCGCTCCCGCCGGCGGGCGGATGCCCTTAGCCACACAATGGCTCGAACTCAAAACCAGATCGTAGGACGGGAGGCGAATATGCTCGATCGCAGCAGGAAATACGGGCAAATAATACCGATAGTACCGCGCGGCCAGCGGGAGGGATTGCACGAAACTGGCCGTGATCCGGTGACGCTCGATCGTGGGCGACACCGTCCCCTTGATGTGCAGCAGGGTGTAGAGATCGGCATCGGGGAACAGCTCGCAGAACGCCTCCAGGCAGCGCTCGCCGCCCCGCATCCCGGTGAGCCAATCGTGGACAATCGCAACTCGTAACGACTTCATTCAGCGACGCGACTTCATTTCGTATAGCCACCCATTCCGCCGGAGGCCCTCGTCACCAGCGCGGGTCTTGCTTGACCGGATACGTAGAAAAACAACAGCACCAGCACCAGACAGGCCGCGACCTCCAACACAATCCAGGCCATGACCGGCCCCCAGATACCCCAATATCGTATGCACAGCGGAACCAGCAGCAGTCCGATCAGCGCGGCGGTCACATTGACCCGACACACGAGCCGCTCTTGGAACAGCGCGATCAGCCCTGACACAAACGGACGCTTGACGGAACTGAACCCGATGGCCACGATCGCCCACTGCAAGAGAGAGAGCGCCACTACGGTCTCCGTCGAGACCTCCGCGAATCTCCCATAGAAAATGATGGCGCTCCACAGGGCGGCTGAGGCGATGGCCATGACGGCGACCGTGACGAGCCCGGCCATGCGCACACGGGCCTTGATCTGATCCGTCCCCTTCTCTCCGACCATCTCGGCATAGGATCTCAACAGCAGTCGAGAGAGTGAGGCCCACGCCAATTCCACCACAGCGGTCGTCCGTTGTACCAGACCATAGAGCCCCACCGCCGACGCTCCCAGCATGAAACCAAGAATGAGCAACGGAGCCCGAACATCCAGCACGATGGCGATCTGGTTCAAGCCGAGCCAGCGAGCCTCCCACCAAGCACGGCGATACCCGCGGTCCCCGTACGTCCCTCCCGGAAGCAACGCCATCATCTTCCACGCATACAGACCGCACAGAAGCACTCCAATCATCAGTCCTGCGAGGAGGGCCAGGTCGAGACCCGCATGATTCGCGTCCTGCTGCAGGGTCCAAGCCAACACAAGAGGCACACCATACATCCCCACACTCATCAACACCCGGAAACACGCCACCATCTGATACCGGTGCAGCGACAACCCTGCGGCCTCACAGGTTTCGGCCAGCACCTGCGTCGCCGCAAGCCCGATGCCGACGACCATCGCCATCGGTAGTGAGGGACTCCAGGCACCCAACGCGATCCCTCCACCGATACAGAGAAGTCCGCCCAGGCAGGCCAGCACCTTGCCACGCAACACACGGGAGAAGGTCCGCTGATTCAGGCGCAGGTCCGGGCCGGTCAGTCTCAGCCAATACTGGTTGATTCCAAAATCGACCATCCCCCCCAGCACCGCACCCAGGGCGGACCCCAACAAAAACGCGCCCGCATAGGTCAGTGAACGGGACCCCAGATAGAGCAGCAGCAGATAGCGCATCCCCTGCAGCAGGGCGTCCGATAGGATCAAGGGACCCGCAGCACGGCCGACGGGCATGGCGGGGACAGCGGCCTTTGCTCCTTCCTCTGCCGTGGTCGTGGTTTCGTGAATGTCTGCCTGCCCGGTTCGTCTCACGAACTACACTCCCTACGCAATACTCCGGTCCTCCCACACCCGCTGACACAGCGACAGCTTGCGCCGAAAGCGGCACAGTGCCCGGGTCACCGCGGAAAGGACATCCCGGCGGACCACCGGGTGGGCGCGTCTGCGGAAGTTGCCACCGAGGATTCGCTTGACCGACCGTTCGGAAAAATCGAGCCTCCCAGAATCTCATAATACGCCTGATCCATTTCCCGCAACATTCGACTCAGCGCGAATCGTGACCGCCTGACCTCCCGACCCAGCTTCGTCAGCCGCGTACGCAATGGCGCATCGAGCGCCAGACGAATTTGCGCCTCGCCCGCCGCCTTGGGATCGTTGGCATTGAAGAGCATGCCCCACCCCTGCAGCACATCACGGTTCCCGATCACATCACTGGCCACGATAGGAATGCCCTGCTCCATCGCCTCCAGCAAGACGAGCGGAAGCCCTTCCCAGCGAGAGGTCGAGACGAAGAGATTGAAGTCTTTCATCAAGGCAAACGCATCCGGCCGCCCGCCGAGGAACAGCACCCGATCAGGCTGTGGAAGGGTATCCAGGATCGATCGATACCGTCGTCGGTCCTCTTCACTGCCCTCCCCGATCACCACCCACGTGGCCTCGGGTACTTGCGCCGACACGATCCGCACGGACTCAAGGAGAATATCCAGGCCCTTCTGGCGGTGAAACCGGCCGATCCATCCGATGAGGAATCTCCCGTCCGGGATCGTGAGTTCTGCACGTAAGCTCTTCCCCGTATCACCGGAATGAATCGACTGCGCGTTCTCTTGAACCAGTCCCGACAACACCACAAGGGAGTTCGACGTCGGCAGCCGATGCCGACGAGCGGTCTCCCGCTCCCCCGGAGACACATACACGATGGCATCCAGCAGGAGGCGGCAGCACAACTCGAACAGCCAGCCAGACAGGTAGCGCCATCCCTGGTTGTCGGCATAGTGGGGCCCGTGCGGCGTATAGATCACCGGCACACGGACAAGAATCTTGACCCAGATGGCAAAAAACGCGGCCCCGCGACCATGCGCATGAATCGGCGCCGGGGCGCGCAACAACTCCTGCAGCAACTGCCAGACCGAGCGGGCATTGGGGCGTCGCATCGGCAGCACGGACAGGTCCAACGGCATCCGGCGCCAGATCTCGACATAGGGCTTCTCATCCGAACAAAATACGCGCACCTGCATGCCGGACCCAAGTTGGTGGTCCGCCAGCGCCGTCAGGTAGGCCGGCCCGCCGCCCACCCCGGCAGTCGCCGTCATGTGTACGATACGATTCGGCAACCATTCCGCCAGCGCCGTCCCGCACAATCCCAGAAGGAGGCCGAACAAGGCGGTCCAATGGAGCATCAAGTTGTCCGTCAACAACTCCTCACAGGTCAGGCTGACCAATAACAGCGGCGGCCAACAGGCCAAGGCGATCCATCCGACGCCGATACGCACGACGGCACTCGGCTCACGCACGGGAATCGTGACGCTCTTGATGCCCACCCACAGCAACCAGACACAGGCGGCGACGAGCGGCAGCAGCGGTCCGATCCCGCCCTTGATCAGGACATCGAGATACAGGTTATGCGCCGTCTGGTAGTTGAAGTTGAAACCTTCGAAGGGGATCCCGACCACTTCTTCGACAAAACGGCGGCGGTCATACCCGATGCCGGTCACCACGGTGAACGGATGCCGCAGAAGATACCGGAACGATTGGCCCCAGAGCCAAACACGCGTCTGAACGTTCTGCACCGCCCGCTGAGACGACGCGTGCCGCTCGTCCACGGGTGAGAGTTCCCCGCGTACGGTTTGTTCGAACTGCATGGAAGCGGTCAGTGTGTCCCGCACCCGATCAAGTGTGGGGACCTTCACCTCAAGCACGTGAATCAGTCCCAACAGGCCAAGCGGTATCAGGAACAGCAGGCCGGCAAACGCCAAGCGGCGGGACCGCGCGAGCAGCCCTCCGGGATTGACCATAGCCAGGAGGCCCAACATCAGGATGGCCCCAAGCAGTAAGACAAGGCTGGATCGCGACCCGGTCCAGAGAATGCCCATGAAGCACAAGGGAGCAAGGATCAGCCCTTGCAGGACCGCGTACCCGCGATTCACTACGCCGTGCCATCCTTGAAACAAGGCCACACAAAGACTGAACAGCGATACGAAAGCCAGGTACATGCCGTAGGCTCCGTGACTACCGGTGTCGGAGCGTACGACCAGGCCCTCGGGCGACAGAACTTCCGCAAACATGCCCATCGCAAAAAATGTGGAGGACGCATCGACGTAGGCATTGATATAACGGCCATCGAGGGCCTGCCCCATTCGGAAGCACGAATAGAGCAACGTGAGAAGGGCGACCGCGGGAATCAGGTAGCTGACCAGTCTGACGACCTGAAAGCCGGTCCTAAGAGCCAGCAGCGCAGTCAGCGGAAGCGGGGCCAGATAGAGCCCCCATTTCAGCAAGAGCAGCCAGCCGGTCGATTGGAGCGATCCCAGTCGAATGGAATTGATGCCGAGACTCAGCGCCAATCCGGCGATCGAGAGCCCCAGCAGAATCAGCGGGGTGTTCCACGTCTGCCACTCGGGAGAGTACCACCCGCGTTTCCGTCGAGAAAACGTATCGGCACTCGCATAGAACACCCAACCCCATGCGACGATCAGCACCAGCACGAACGGATGGACGACGAGGCCACCCATCACACGAACTTTGAACACCGCCGGCGACAGCAGGAGTATCGCGAGAATCCACAAGCCCAGGCGATTGACTAAGCCCGCATGAGCGGGAGATGAGACGCCCGCAACCGTCATATCCGTCCCCTCAAGGCCTGCTCATAGACCGCTTCGAGCTCGGACACGTGCCTGTCTAAGGTTCGCGGATTCTCCCAATACCGCTGATGGGCGGCTTGCCCCATGGCCCCGACGAGCGCATCGTCGGCGGAGAGCGTCCGCATCGCTCGAATCAAGTCCGCCTCGTCGGCGCCTGCAAAACACAACCCCGTCACCCCGTCCGCAATAGACATGCGCGCGGCCGACGTGTCGGACACAATCGCCGGCACTCCCAACGCCGCGGCCTCAATCACACTCAACCCCTCGGTCTCGTACCATAACGAGGGAAACACCAGCACACGGGCGGTTTTCAGATACTCCGTCACCTTTTCCCTGGAAACCCATCCCGTCACACGGGCACGGGGATACACCTGCACCACTTCCTGAGCGCAGGGACCGTCGCCCACGAACAGGGCCTCACATCCTAACGCGCGGGCGGCCTTGGCGAACACAATGGCGCCCTTTCCCTGTGTGATCTTCCCGACCATCACGAACGCCCTGTTGTCCGCCACCCGGGCCGGTACGTCCCGTGAAACCTCGATCGGACTGGGGACGTGGTACACGCGAGCCCCCGCGGGAAGACCCGGCGCCAGGATCGCGTGACTGAACGGCGAGACGGCAATGAAATCAAGAATTCGATTGGGGATCCCTCCCCGGTGGGCCTGCACCGCCTGTCGCAGGATTCGCCAGAGCTTATGCGAATAGCTGCGTTTGTCGCAGTGGCTGGCGATACAGGAGAGCGACATCGGCCGGAGCCGGCAGATCTCGTTCTGTTGATGATTGAAGAAGGTCCCGTTGGGGCACAGAGAAAAGTAATCGTGCATAGTGTACACAACCCGAACCCCTACCGCCAACGCGGCGCGCACCACACTGGAGGACAGGGCCTGGGTCCAGCTATGGAGATGCACCACGGTACAGGCGGGATCGAGATCTCGAAGCAGCGCGCGAAGCATCCGGGCCGCCGTGACGTTCCACGTCCCTTGAAGAATGGCTCGCATTCGGTTCGAATCCGTCAGAATCTCCTGTTGATCGGTTGAAACCAATCGAACCCCGTCGGGATCGTCGGCGTGCGTCGTCGCCCCGACCGCGGACAACAGGGTCACGGCATGACCGCGACGAGCGAGCCCCCTGGCACTCGCCAACGCCACGGCAGCGTTCCCGCCGTTCACGTATCCAAAATCGCTGAGAACCACGAGGTGAAGTTTTTTCATGTCCACACACGCGAGCGAGCAGGCCACAGATCGTCGATGTGCGCCCTGAACGAACGTCCTCCCGCCGGCATTGGAAACCTCAGGGATATCGGGTCGATGGGGTTCAGTTCAGGCTGACCGGCATGCCTCACCATCGGCGCCTCACAGGCGGGCAGCGCACACGACGGCAGCGAGCTTTTCTGCTGTGGTGTCCCAATCGTACTGTGTGGCCACGGCCTGCCCGGCAGTGAGGTACTGTTGTCGCACCCCGCGATCACTCACCATGAGGCGGATGCATTCCGCAATATCGGACGGGTCGTAGGGATCACAGTACATGGCGCCTTCTCCATAGACCTCGGGTAACCCCGCGACGCGGGAGACGATGACCGGACAGCCGGACGCCAGCGCCTCCAGTGCCGGAAGGCCGAAACTCTCATAGAGAGAGGGCATCACCAGGGCATCCGCGTATCGATAGTAGCGACGGAGCAATTCATCTCCATGCTCCAACTCGCCGACACAGATCACTCGATCGCCCATGGCGGAGGCCATCGCCATCGCCGACGCGTCGCCGGTAATGAGGCCCTCCCGGCGACCGATAATCACCAGGTCATGCGGAATGTGCTTCTGCACCAGGGCAAATGCCTCCAGCAGACGGGACAGGTTCTTGTGCGGCTTGACGCTTCCGACGAAGAGTACGTAGGGTTTCCCGTGGGGCGTCCCGCCAGGCACCGGCGCGAACCATGAAACATCCACCCCGTTATGCACCACGATGATTTCCTGCCGTCCCTCGGGAATGAACTGCACGAGTTGGTCCCTGGCAAATTGAGAGACACACACAATGGCGGCCGCCTTGGCCCGTACGGCTCGAAACATCAGGCGCGCATAGGCCCGTCGATGCCACCCGTCCACGAATTGCGGCATCGCCAGGTGAAATGTGTCGTGGACCGTCACCAAGAGAGGCCCTCGGTACAACAATGGAATATTGTAGTGAGGGGACCAATAGAGGGTGGTATCGCGGGGAATCCGCAGCGGGAGCTCAACCTGCTCGCGTAACGAATAAATCCCCGCCCGGCAATCGATGATCCTGATATTCGGATGCTGAGTCCAGCTGAAACCGCGGAGGAGATCAGCCTGACCGAGCAGACAAAAGGTCGGATTGAACAAGACCTTGAACAACCGTGGAACAAGTTCTTGCAGGTATGTCCCGATGCCCGCGGACTGCACCATTCGCATGTCGATGGTGATGGGTCCTCGTTGAATACGCCACGCTCCTCTCGGTCAACCGGACTGCGCCAACTGCAGCAACCGCGAGACGCGGTGTTTCCAATCGGCTTGTTCCGCATACGCGCGGTAGAGCGCCCGCTGAGGCTCGCGAGTGACGCAGCCTTCGATCGCCGTCACAAACTGCTCGGCGGACTCGCAGAGCGTCGCCGGGCTCTGCAGCCGCTCCAATTCCCGCCAACGGGTGGCGACCACAGGCAGCCCTGCCGCGAGATATTCATAGAGCTTCAAGGGATGGATACTATGAACCAACGTCGGGTGGTTCCGCACGTCGAACGGAATGAGCCCCACATCCGCAGCCCGCAAATATTCCGGCAACCGTGAAAACGGCCGGGGCCCGAGTAAATGCAAATTGGCCGCCGGCGCGAACCTGGCATGGGCATGGGGAGTTCCCCCGATGAGGACGAACGAGACGTCCGGCAATGCCGCCACAAGCTGATTCACCAGCGCGTAATCGAACCAGGCGTCCATATAGCCTGCGTAGACCGCAACGGGACGGCGGATCGAGGCATACTCGGACGGAACGGGCACATCAGGTCTCGCAAAGTGGGAAAAATTCACACCGTTCGGCAAATGGGCCATGCGACGAGGCTTCAGGCCTTCCACATACTCTTTCAAAGTCTCCGCACTGTACACCACCAGATCGGCGGCGGCAGCCAGTTCACGCTCGGCAGCCCGGGCGGCGGGCGTCGTGCGTCCGAACCCCGAGGTGTTATCGGCAACGCGAAACACGGTTCGCACACGAGCAACATGAGAGAGCCAGGACAGATGCTTGGGGCTATCGCAGTACAGGAGATCGACATCACCGAAGCCGTGGTTCCGCACCACCCCGCCGACCGACGGCCAGGTCAGATGGGCCCAGCCACGCTCAAGCGCGCGACTGCGAAGCAGGGGCTCATTCCGAGGAGTGGCCAATGCTCCCGGAACATAGGCCCAGAGTTTCTTGCCGAGATCCCACAGGCCACCCTGTCGATACAGTTGGAACCTGCTTGCCAGCTCTTTCCGCGCATGCCCCAGGAGATGCAGCGGAGAAATGGGATCCGACACGAAACCAACCGTCCATCCGGCATTCACGAAGCCGCGCGCCAGATGGTGGCTTCCCACTTGGAACGGAGTCGTCCAGTAATTGGCGCAGGCCATCAGAATCTTTTGTGTCGAATGTCCTTGCTCCACTTATTTGACCGCATGAATGCAGATGAACCACCCCCATCGGGCTGGCAGCCACTGCGTCAGCCAGGCCGGTAGCCGCAACTTGTCATAGGGCGTCAACACCGGAGTGGCGGTCACCTGAGAAAACTGCCCATACAACTCCCGCACTTCACGAAGCGTATAGGCCTTCGTACCGGGACTTTCCATATGCTGGGCGACCACATCCGCCAGCGTTCTGTCAGGACGCCCGCGGAGCACACCATATTTCACCCACAACTTCAGGGCAACCAGTGAATGTCTCCCGTACAACATGCCGATGAACAGGCCATTCGGTTTCAGCACTCGTCGGACTTCGGCGATGATGCGCTCGGGATGCTCCGCATGGTGAATGACGCCCCAGGAATAGACCAGATCGAAGGACTGATCGGGGAAGGGAAGAATTTCAGCATCGATCCGTTGCAGATGGCTGGTCAATCCATACAACGCCAACCTCGCGCGTGTGACCTCGATAGCCCGTTCGGTCAGATCGACCCCGTGGCAGTCCAAGCCGGCTCGCGCCCATTGCAGATGATCGGTCCCGGCACCGACCCCGATCTCCAGCATACGTTGACCGTGGTGACGGGTGAATTGCGCGACCGAATGGATGAAGGGCTCCAGCTCATAGCGGTAGGATTCGATCCGCTCGAACCACTCGCGACTGAGTTCCGGCACCTCACCCACGATTGGGCGGGCGGTGCCGCAAGCCTCCTGGTTCCAATACCGGCGGACGTCTTCGTTATCCTCTTGCACTGATGATCGCCGCATAGTTTCTTTCGTGCCTTCCCCGTTCATACCTCTACCGTGAGCCGATTCACGACGACCGCCCCCGCGCAAGGAGTCCCAGGGTGGGCCGATGAAATTCCCCTCGACATCGCAACAAGGATCGCCGGCCGCCGCTAAGCACCTCTCTGTCGAGAGGCTTCGCAGAGCGCCGTCCAAAAGGCAGCTTTGACCACCGACGCATCATGTCGCGCCACGGCGACCTCACGGGCACGTCGGCCGAGCTGCTCGCGGAGCGATGTATGCTGCATGAGCGTTCGAACAGCCGACATGACCGCTTCTTCACCTCGAGTTGCCACGACATATCCCCAGCCTTCCTGTGTCGCATAACGCGCGGTCGCCACGTCGCCGGGAGCATACACTAGAATCGGCGTTCCTGAAATCATATACGCCGGCGCCTTCGTCGGAAGGGAGAGCCGAATGTACCGGGCACTTCGCGCATCGAAGTTGTACGGCAGGACCAGCAGATCCGTTCCGGCCAGCAGCCGCGCGATCGACTCAGGATCGGGCGGACCTTCGATTCGAACGGCCGGAGAGGACAGGTCGCGAAGATACGCGGACTCGTGGGCCGGTGAATGAATCCAGAGCTGCACGTCGATGCCGTCGGCTGATAACCGGGAAACGGCACGAGCGATGTCTCTCAGACTGTCACGCTGTCCGTCCGGCACGATGGATCCGACATAGCGCAGGACAAACGGCGTCCCCGCTTTCCAGTCGGTTCGAGAATCCGGCAACCACCGTTCCACATCCAGAGCGTTCTGAAACGGCAGAAAAGGATAACCATAGCGCTGCTGATATTCTTCGCACATTTGCTCGCAGATGGCGAACCTGGCCGTGGCTTCACGGAGCGTCGCCTTCAGTTCACGACGCAAAATGGGTCCCACGACCGGCCCCAATAAGCCGCCGGTGTGCAGCACCGCCGGCCAATCATCCATCATATGCACCACCAGGGGAATCGCCCATCGCTTCGCAAGCTGCCGCGTGAGATCCACCTGCTCCAGAGAACCCAGAAATCCATAGAGGAGCGTCGGCTGAAATTCATTCACCCACGCCGTCAGTTCGCTCGTGAGGTGGGCGCGTTTGGGCACGCTGTCACCGATGACTCGTCTGGCCAGCTCGATGGAGGACGTGCCTGCGGACACACCTTGGGTACCGGCGGATTCCGGCGTCCCGGCGGAGCGACGTTTGAAGTGCCCGTACGATCGTCTGACCAGCGAGAAGGGCCAGACCCAGCGGATTTCCTGCTCTGTCAGACGATAAAAATTCCGGCAAACCGTCCGGTCCACCGGAGTCGCATCATCGTGCAGATTGGCGAGTCGATCAGCCGGCCAGCCGCGGAACAGATTGGTCAACGTGATGCCGCCGCCGGTCACGAGATTGAAATTGTTCCCCGTCACCACCAGAATTCGAGGATAGTCCTGCGTCACCCGATCCTCTTTTCAGCCGGCTCGAGGAGAAACATCCAGTCGGCGGACCACGAAAACGGCAGCCAGTCGGCAACTCGATTGTTCAATCGGTAGAGCGCCTGCCGAAACGGCGGCACGCGCAGCAGCACATCGATGTACGGCCCGCAGAGAAAGGTCCTGGCCTGCCGTTCCGTCACGCGAAAGCCGCCCGCGGCGAATATGTCCAGGAGATGCCGCACCCGGAAAAACTGCACATGGCCGGATTCGAAATTTAAAAATCCGACCTGCTCCTGTTGGAGCGCGGTCTGCACCGGCGCAGCCGCCTCAACGGATCGGGCTTGCATCGCCCGCCGCGCATGCACCAGGCGGCGAAGCACCTGATCGATCCCGATTCTGGTCAGACCTCGTTGCAGGCGACAGAACATTTCATACGATCCATAGCCGTTGGGGGTGGTAATGATTAACGCCCCGTTCGGCTTCAACAGACGCCGTAGGAGGCTGAGACAGTCTTGTGGCTGCTGGAGATGTTCGAGGACTTCCGAACAAATAATCAGATCGACGGCCACCCCTTCCTGGATCAACGACTCGAGCCGGCCGGTTTGAAACAAAAGGTTCGGCAGCGGATATCTTCGTTGTGCTTCCTGAATGGACGGCTCATGCATGTCCACCCCCAGCACGCGATGGCCAAGACAGGCCAGGGGATAGGTCACATGATCGCCCGTGCCGCACCCGAAATCGAGAATCGAAAGCGATGGAGTGCCCAGTCGCTGCGCAACTCCGGCCGTCCATGCCTCGATCGTCTGCAGCCGCTTCACGATGCCATAGGAGGTTTCGGGGAAATTCACGGCCCGGCTATCGGCCATGGATCACCGTCTTATACAACTCCTCGAACCGTTGTGTTTGCAACGCCATATCGTACTCGGTTTCCGCAACCTCACGACACCGTGTGCGCAGTCGTCGCCGCAGATCAGGATCGTCCAGGAGGCACTTGATGCCCTCCGACAGGTCGCCGGCATCCTTGTCGCGCGCCAGGTAACCGGTCTCCATCGGTCGTACGGCTTCCCCGACACCACCCACGTCGAAGGCCACCACCGGAGTGCCGCAGGCCAGACTTTCCAGCACACCGTTCGGGAGATTATCCGCGAGGGCAGGATGGACGAACACATCCGCCGCCGAGTAGAGAATCGCCAACAGATGGTCGTCTTTCACGGTCTCGATGGCCGTCACGGGCACAGTCACGGCGGTCTCCCATTCACTGGCGCGGTTCCCGACCACCAACAGGCGAAACGGCTTCCGGGTTTTCCCTTTGAGGGCGTTCACAGCCTCTGTGACGAAGGTGCCGCCCTTGCGATAGGCCTGCGTCTCCACGGAGCTGAACAATACGAGATCCTCATCTTGCGGGAGCCCTAATACCGCTCGGGCCGACGCTCGATCGATCGGTCGAAACACGCTCAGGTTTAGACCGTTCGGAATCACTCGCACCGGCCAATGCCCGACCAGCGGGCTTTGCTCAGCCAGCCCGGCGATCCATCGCGACGGCGCCACCAACGTCACATTCGCATCGGCATAGATACGCTGCTTCGTTCGCCACAGCAGCGCCGTCCGATCCGCCCTCAAGGCAGGCTCGTCCTTCAACAACGGGCAGGCCCCGCATCCTGTTTTCCACCGGTCGCAATCATAGGAATAACAACAATGGCCGGTCAGGGGCCACATGTCCGACAGACGCCAGACAAACGGCTTGCGCCGACTGGCGACGCCCAACACGGAATGGCTGAAATACCCGCCGTGCGTATTATAAAGCTGTACGACATCGGCAGCCTGAAACCAGGGATGGCGCAGCAACCGCCAGGACGAAGGCAGGAACAGATACTGCAGACTCAAGGCATCGGTCGCCCGGCGCGCCAGCCAATCCGCCGCGCGCCATGACATGCTGCCCCAAATCGGCCCCGCGTCCGAAGCACCATGCACCAGCCCCGAAACAAGCATACGCGAGGTATGGCCCCGCCGCATGAGGCTCGAATGAATTCGATAGGCCGCCCGGCCAGACCCGCCCAGGTTGTACTCTGTGCTGAGATGGAGAATGTTCATACACCGTGCGGCGGGCTTAGAGCGCCACCCCGCGAATACTGTTGCGAATCCGCCTGAGCGGGGCCTCCACCACGACGTTCATCCCGTAGGCGAGCGCCAAAGACAGGAGAATCGCCGCCAGCTGATACCGGGCACCTTTCGCCTCCAACAGAGTCGCGAACCCGACGACGATGACATAATGATTCAAATACAACGGGTATGAGAGGTCACCAAACCACCGGTCTGCGTTCTTCAATCTAAGTCCTGCGCCGGCATAGGAGAGAGGATAGATGAGTACTGCCGCCATCACAAGGAGCACGAGGGCTGTCAGCCCTCTGGCGGTCATGAGGTTCGCGACCCAGGCATGATCGAGAGGCACCTCGCCCTGAATATAGCGGGAAAAATGCAGCAGCATGAGAGGGGCAACCACCACGACACCCGTCCATTCCACCACACCGGCTCGTTTTCTCAGTCTATACAAGAGTACGCCGAGCAAAAAATAGGGAACGAACGACAAGGGCCTGTAGAGCTTGTGCACATATTCATGGCACAGATGCGCCAGAAGAATTCCCCCTCCCATGCAATAAAACAGAAAACCGGCAGACGCGTACCTGCCGATAAACCTTCGCCCGGACACCAGACATATCGCGAATACCGAGAGATAAAACATGACCTCTATGAACACGGCCCAGGCGTAGCTGACAAAGTGATAATACTCCTTCAAGCCGATGAGGTTATTCACGTTCAGAATCGGGATGAGCTCCGTCAGATTGACGAGGACGGTTTCGACGGAGAGCATGTCAGCACGAAAATACGCAGCCGGTAGAGCACGGGCGCCGTGGTTGATCAGCGCCGCATGAACGATCACAGAAACCCCTATGGCCGCCCAAAACGGGGGGATCAATCGTAAGAACCGGTTGCCCAGGAAGCTATACGGCCGACCCCAGTAGAACCGATCGATGGCTTCGGAAATAATAAAACCCGACAGTATAAAAAACGTCATCACTCCGATGTTGCCGATCCCGAGAGACGACAGGAAATGTCGCTCGGGTGCTTCGAAGGCAAACTCCCAGGTGTGACTCAACACAACCAGCAGGGCCAGCACAAAGCGGTAGATCCCGAATACCTTGTATGCACCAGGACCCTGTTCACCCTGCATCCTATCGGCTACCCGACCGGAAGCGGATCCGTGTCGATCGGCCACAGCCGCGCTGCCCTTTCCCGCCGGTGATCTCGAGAAGGTCATCTAGCTGCAGAGCTCCTGCCAGGAGAAATTCGGACATTCGGTCAGTGCCTGTTCGATATACAGATTGTGCCACAGCTGAAACATGAGGGCCGTCCAGACCTGCGGGTGGTAGTCCGCCCGGCCTTCAACATGGGGTTGAACGAACCGCGCATAAAACTCGGGTCGGAACAATCCCTGCTCGGCCAGCCTGGCGGGCGCAAGTAGCCGTTCAGCCAGCGGACGGAGCGGTCCGCGTAACCACCGGGCCGTGGGGATCACAAACCCGCGCTTCGGGGCATGCAGCAGGTCATCGGGCAACAGATCGCGCACGGCCTGCCGGAGCAAATACTTAGGGTCTTCCGGCCTCGTCCGGATCTGGGCCGGAATACGCATGACCGCCTCGACGAACAGGTGATCCAAAAACGGCACGCGTGCCTCCAACGAATGGGCCATTGAGAACCGATCGGTCATAAACAGGAACTCTTCCGGCAACTGCGTCCGCATCGCCAGATGCATCACGGCATCCCGGGGCTGCTCACTCTGGGATTCCCGGTAGTATTCTCGCAACAGTTCCACCGTGTCCTGAATGATTCTCCCGTCCGGCGGAGGCGCCAGGACCGCGTTCCGTTTCATCGACTCGGAGAGGTAATAGAAGGCCTGCACGTAGTCCCATCCGAACGGATCGCGCCGTAGCTGCGGATAGTGACGCCACCGCTCCCTCCGTCGTAAACCTCCGATGCCATGCGGAAGATGATCGACCAGCCACGCAACGAACGGCCAGCCTCGCTCCAGCCACACCGGCAGCGGGCCGGCCTGCGTCCCCGGCGAAGTCCGCTGTTCCAGCTGAATGTACCGCCCGTAATCGCCGAACAATTCATCACCGCCGGTTCCCGTCATCCCGACCTTGACGTCTTGCTGCATGAACTGAAACACATACCAGGACGGCAGCCCACCTCCGTACGGTTCATCCAGCGACCACACCATTTTGAGCAAGTCACGCAGCAGGTCCTCCGGCTGGAGGACCAATTCATGATGGTCGGTCCCCCAGCGCTGCGCGACCGCTCGCGCGAGCGGTAACTCATCGAGCTCAGCGGCGCCCTCCCCTACGAATCCGAGCGAGTAGGTTTTAAGCTGCCGATGACCGCTCTCGACCAACAGTCCGACGATGCTGGAGGAGTCCAATCCACCGGACAACGAGCAGCCGATCGGCACATCGCTGAGACTCCAACGACGAACCGCGGCCCCCAACTCGGCTCGAACCAGCTCACTCCATTCCCCCACCGACCGATCTTCTTGCGGCGCGAATGAAGGACGCCAATACGAGCGGGTTTCGAATCGGCCGGTCTTCAAGTCGTAGCGAAACCAATGACCCGGCGCAAGCCGAGACACGCCCCGGATGATGGAAGCCGTCCCCGGAACGAACCGCAGCGTCAGGTAGTGGGAAAGGCTGCTCTCATCGAGCGTACGAGCAAGGCCGGGCATCCGAAGCAGACTCTTCAGTTCCGATGCAAACGCAAACGCATCGGGCCGCCGGGCATAATACAGCGGCTTGATCCCCACCCGGTCCCGCGCGCCGAATAAAACGTTGCGCCGCTTGTCGTGGAGCACGAAGGCGAACATGCCGTTCAACTCCGCCAGCATGCCCTCCTGCTTCTCGTCGTACAATCGCAACAGCGTTTCGGTATCGGAATTCGCCGTGTGAAACCGGTGCCCGCGTTCCTCAAGTCCGCGTCGCAGATCCGGGGCATTGAAAATTTCGCCGTTGTAGACGATCCACACCGACTGCTCGGGATTCGCCATCGGCTGGTGGCCGTGCGCGAGATCCAGAATACTGAGCCGCCGCATGCCCAGGCAGAGCCTGGCCGCAGGATCGTCGTAGTGACCGCCGTCGTCGGGGCCACGATGGACCAGCGCACCGGTCATGGTGCGGACAACCTCAGCGGCTCCGGGCCCCGCCATTCCGGCTATGCCGCACATGAGGACCACCTCGAGCTGTGATGTGGACTGCAGAGTAATGGACTCGTGTTAGGCATGCGGCGAGAGAAAATCTTCCTGTCCGGATTGAATCCACGCAGCGAGCGCGCTGAGATCGGCCGCCGCGCGCAGGTCCTGCCCTTTCGGCAGGCAGACCCTGGTCTGCAAACTCGCCTTGGCATCGCGCTGATATTCCAACGCCACCGTGCGCAGCGTCAGGGGGCGCGCGATGAACACGCCATAGGCAAACCGCTCCGCCAACTCGCGCTCCCGGGCCGTGAGCGAAGGAAGATCCTGAATGTGGGCCAAACGGGCCAGGTACTGACCTTTCGATTCGGAGTCGACGGTGAACCCAAGGCGGTCGTATCGTCCGGTCCCCGCCGTCAACACGGGAATGCCAAAACTGGCCGCTTCAATCCCCACGGTTCCACGAACCGTCACACAATAGTCCATGACGGAATACAGGGAAAGGGTACTCAGGCGACTGTCGGGTTGAATGATGCGCACATGCGGCGGCGGACTCCCGCCAAGCGACCGGATCGCCGTCAGCTCGGACGGCTCGGACCCGACTCCGTCTCTCATGTTCTTGACGATGTTGGCCGGGTGAATCTTGACGATCCAATTCACGCAAGGATTCGTGTAGGCCACCTTCATGGTCTCCACGAACCATTCTTCGTAACTCTCGAACAGATCGGTTCCATAGAAGAAGGTGCCGTCCCAGAAGATGTGCGGAAAGATGACGACGGTTTTCTTTCCATCCTCCAAGCCTAAGGTGCGCCGAACCTCAGCGGGATCTTCCAGCTTCGTGTGAAACTGGGTACCCACCTCGCTGTACCATTCACCGCTGGTATAGCTGCCGACCAGTTCGTGCCGAAGGAGATTACGATCCGCCTCCGTCCACGGTTTGGCTTGCAGTTCACTCCACGTGGAAGCCGACAGCGAGGCCGGATGGACTTCGCGGTTTCTCCGGCTGTAGCGCTTGAGCATCAACTGATTGTTTCGGTGCGCGGCATTCCACGTAATCGTGTCGATGCCGGCGGCCAGACAGAGATCGAACAGTTCTCCGCGCGGGCTGTACCCCGTATCCACGGACAGCACGAGTTGCGGTCGAAGGGTTTCGACGATGGCCTCCGCAGTCCTGGCATAACACATGGCGCGATGAAGAAACGGCAGGAGCGCGTCGCGAACACTCCGGTCTGAAAGATCGAGCCGTCCCACCCGCAAGTGGCGCAATACCGTCGAGGCCGCATACTTCCCGACCCGGGCACCGCAATAGTCGGTCTTGATCAGCTGCTCGAAGGAACCGATGGATGCCATCAAGTGCACAGCCTCGGCCATCGGCACCTGCCGGAAGCACTCATCCCAGTACAGATGCTCTTGAACACCGATCTCGCGGTAATAGGCGCCCATCCACCGGTCATAGTCCGTCAAGATCACCGGCCGATAGCCGGCCAACCGGAACGCCGTGACGAGAGCGATCTCAACCAACTGACCCAAGGACCCCGAACTGACCACCAGCACCCGCTGATTGTCGGAGGATTCCGTGGGCGCGGCACGGCGAAACGCGGCCCCGTAGTCAGCGGCGAACCGTCGAAATGCTTGATCGAGACCGGCTTCCTGATCACGGAACGCGCGATCCACACTCTTTCGAAGATGATACTGAAGAGCGCGGGCGGCGGGAAGCACGTGGACGCGAGAAAGGACGCGCTTGAGAGACGTTTTCCAGTTGCGATGGGTCATGAAGGCGCGCGGACGAGGTGCGGTCTCCTGTCAGGTCATTTCATCGATCAGGTACGGCAACTCGGTGCTTTCCCATTTCTCAAAAATGCTGTTCATTTCAATGATCCGTCGGATGCCCTCTTCCAACGGCACACGCGACTCAAATCCTAATAGCCGCTTCGCCTTTTCGCCGGAACAATAGCGGCGATGAATTTCTCGGCTCGCGTGACGGTCAGTCCCTTGAAAGTCGGCGGCATATTTGATTTCCACCGAGGAACTTCCGCTTGCCTTGACCACCAGATCCGCCAGTTGTTTCAATGAGATCGGACGGTCGCTGTTGCCGAGATTGATCACCTGACCGGCAGCTTCCGGCCTGATCAGGGCTTCCACAACGCCCCGGGCGGTATCCTCAGCGTAGCAATAGGACCGGATTTGATCGCCGCTGCCGTTGATCACGATCGGCTTCCCCGTCATGGCATTCTGAATGAACTTGGGCAGGACGAACTGGGCGGCCTGATAGGGGCCGTAGGCATTGAAGAAGCGCAGAATGACCGGTTCGAATTCAGGATAGCGTTGCGCATACCCGATACAAAGTTCTTCGCCGGCGAGTTTGCTCACCGCATAGACGGTTTTCCCCTGCGTGATCGTGTCTTCGGTGATGGGATTCTCGATGGGCTCGCCATAGACCTCCGACGAGGAGGCGAACACCAGCCGCTTGATCCGGTGTTGAATGGCACAGTCCAGCACCCGTTTCGTGCCGTCCACGTTGATTTCGAGGCAGCGTAAGCGATTGACCTCCGTCCGTCGTACACCCAGCAGCGCGGCCAAATGAATGACCGCCCCGCAGCCGTCCATCGCCTCGCGAATCGAGGAGATGTCCAGAATCGAGCCGTAAAACACCTTGGCTTTTTCCGGCAGTGCCTTCCTGACACGGGCGATCTGTTCGCCCAAATCCAGCAGATGCACCTCGATACCGCGCCGATCCAACTCACGGCAGACTTGAATTCCGATACAGCCGGCTCCGCCGGTCACTAACACAGGAGCGTTCATACGCGATATGTCCTCTAGTACGTCATCTGTTTATTGAGGATGCTGCCGAGATCGACCTCTTCCAGTACCTTGCAGATTCGTTCCGAACTGTTGCCGTCGCCGTAGGGATTCTCGCAGGTCTTCAGTGTGGCCCGGAACTGGCCGTCGTGCAACGCCCGCTCGATTGCCCGGCCGATCAGCCGACGGTCGAATTCCGGCACGGTGATCACGTTACACGCCCGCATACGGCCGGTCTGGCGGCTCCCGATGTCCAACGCCGGCAACTTGAACGACGGCGCTTCCAGAATGCCGACGCTGGAATTGCCGATGAGTACCGACACTGCGGTCAGGAGGCTGAGAAACACTTCCCGCTCCAGATTCTTGAACGTTCTGATCGTCGGAACCTGCTCGTACTGCCGGATGACGCCGATGATTTCCTGTCCGGCCGCATCCACGTTGGGATAGATCACGAGCGCCTGATAGCCGCTGTCCTTCACAGCGGCCAACGTCTCTTCCATCTGCTGCTTGGCCAGATGCACTTCCGCCAATACCGCATGCTGGATGACGAGCAACACCGGCTTCTCGAAATCCACCCCGAAGACCCTCGCCAATTCATTGCGGTCCATCTTCTTGCCGTGCACGACGTCGTCCAGTTGCGGAGCGCCGACGTTGAAAATCCGCCGGGGTTCCTCACCCATTTTCCGGACCCGCTCGGCAGAATCTTCACAAGCCGGAAGGTGGATGTGAGCCAGCTTGGTAATGGCGTGACGGGCGGACCCATCGATATGGCCGGACAGGTCGCCGGATTGAATGTGCGCAACCGGAATATTCATATAGACCGCCGCAACCGTCGCCGCCAGGATCTCGGCGCGGTCTCCCGCGACCAGCAGAAGATCCGGCTTCAGCATGTCGAACACCTGCGCGAGGCCTTGCATCTCGACGCCCAGCGATTTCGACCAGGCCGTCGGTGTATCCCCACCCACATACATGTCGACGCGGGCGGCCGGCGTAAACCCGTCCCGCACGATTTCATTGATCGACGATCCATATTCCTTCAACAGGTGCATGCCGGTCACGATGAGCTGCAACTCCAGCCGCTCGGACTGTTCGATCAAGTGCATCACCCGTTTGACATAGCCGTACGTGGCCCGGGCCTCGGACAGGACGGCGATCTTCCTCGGCTTCATGCGTTCAGTTGCTCCCAGCGAATCTGACTGTCCTTCGGAATATCTGTTTTGGCGACCTTCCCGATCACTTTCTTCAAATCTTTCGCCGCCACCGCACCGGGCCCCGGGCTCGGCCGCTTCACCCAGACCATTGCCGGCGTAATGACCGTGCCGCGCGGGATCGCGACTTCCGACACAACGCTCTCGCGCGCCCAGGCGACGATTTCACGCTCCTCAGGAAAAATCTTCCGTTCGGCCCCCCGTCCCCGGAACACCGCATCCACCCCCTTGACCAGCTCACTCAATTCATCCGGTTCGATCGACACGGGATGATCCGGTCCCGGCTGCTGCCGGTCGAGTGTGAAATGCTTCTCGATCAGACAGGCCCCCAAGGCGGCCGCCCCGATACCGGTATAAATCCCTCGTGAATGGTCCGACAAGCCGACCGGCACGGAGAAGAGCTCACGATACCTGGCGATCATGCCCAGGTTTACCCGATCGTAGGGCGTCGGGTACGCGGAAACACAATGCGTCAGGGCAAACGGGGTCTTCAATTGCCGCAACAACGCAACCGTCTCTCCCACCTCTTCGATCGTGCACATCCCGGTCGAGACGATCATCGGTTTGCCCTTGCGGCCGATATGTTCGATCAGCGGCAGATTGGTCAATTCACCGGACCCGGTCTTGTACGCAGCCACCCCGAGCTCTTCCAGCATATCCGCGCCGATCCGGCTGAACGGCGTGCAGAGATACAGGATGCCCAGGGACTCGCAGAGTCGCTTCAGTTCACGATGCTGATCGATCGACAGATTGGTTTTATCCAGGGTCACATAAAGGGGCTCGGCAAAGTTCGCCGATTGCGGGGTCTCTCGAAGCATCTCGTTGTCCAGAACATGAATCTGAAACTTGATGATATGGGCACCCATCGCATGCGCGATATACACCATGCGTTTGGCCGTCTCGAAATCGCCCTGATGATTGACCGCTGCCTCCGCGATCACCAACGGCGAGTGGTTTGGTCCGATGCGATAGGGGCCGATGGGAATGGATTCGATCTCAACCATGCTGCTCCTCCGTGAGACGCTGCGCCAGCACCGCCTCCGCCACAATAAAATCCAGGGGCTCATTGATATCGATAGCTTCGCGCGGATCCTCGACGACCACCCCGTACCGCGTTCGGCCCAGCACCGATCGGTCCCGTTCCAGCACCTCGGTTCTGGTCACATACACCGTGCTGCTCTCCTCATACAAGGGCTGGCGTTCCTGCCGCCGGCGCGGCTGATCGGGAAAGAGATAGTCGAACCGGCCGTCCTGCAAACGACCGTAACACTTCCGTGTCTCCGCCACCGTCATCACACAATCCATTTCCGGATGCCGGATCGCCTCGGCAATGCAGCGATCGATCAATTCCGTGGACCTGAGCGGAGAGGTCGGCTCCAGAGTGACCACGAACTCCGGCCGATAACTTTGCCTGGCCAGCACCTCCAGGGCATGCAACAGGGCCCATTCGGTCGGGGCCTGGTCGGTCGCCAGATCTGCCGGCCGTTCAATGACCTCCGCGCCGTAGTCTCGCGCCACTCTGGCGATATCCGGATGGTCGGTGGAGACGACACATCGATCAAGATAGGTCGAGCGCTTGGCGGCCTGGATCGTAAACGCCAACAGCGGCGTGCCGCTCAACGGACGAATGTTTTTCAAGGGGATCGATTTCGACCCCCCGCGAGCTGGAATGACAGCCAGGACATGCATCAGAGCCGCGCTGCCTCCGGCGTCCGCGCTGAATTCGCCACTTCCGCGTGCACCATGCGCAACCCGGGGATATGACCGACCAAGTCCGTCCCGAACGGGGCCGGCTGCACCCGAGGTGTCGCATGGTACAGGGAAAAGTCGAAGTGGTTCAACGCATTCCCTTCCAGATAGCGCGATGTTTCCAGATTCACCGACAAAAGTGTCCCGCCCGGCTTGAGCGTCCGCGCCATGAAACGGAGATAATGGTTCACCGTGTCGATGGTCATTTCCTGGAACGAGGACATGTTGAAACAGAAATCCATGCTGTCGTCCGGCACCAAGTCGACCTGCGTCGGCAACAGAAACCGGACATCCGTGCGCTCATCGACCTGCCGCGATCCAACCTCGTGGGGCAACGTAATCCGGATGTCAGGAAACACACTTTTCAGGAAACAATATCCGAACATGATCGTCTCCGGAAGGTCGATGATCGTCGTGCGCAGGGACGGATTCAGACTCCGATAGAAGGCCACGTTGACACAGGCCCCCGCGCCGACTTCCAGCATCTGTTCCGGAAGCGGTTTTTTCTCCCGCAACACATAGGCTTCCAAACATCGGAAATAGGGATTCGGATGCCACGCATACCAGCGTTCATGCTCCGGACACACGGCCACATGCGGATAAAACTGCCGGAACCGCCGCTGCAATTGCACTGGATCCCGGCCTTGCCGGATGCGGGCGGCTTCCTTGCCGCCGAATAACGCGCCGAGACAGCGCCGCCAGCGCGATGTGTTTCCCGCCCCCTCTCCGCTCAACCCGACTTCGACGGAGGACGGAAATGCATGACCGCCTTGCAACAGAATGGTGTCCAGCGAGAATCCTGTAAATGTCTGTCCCGCCCAGTGTTTCCAGAGGTCCGAGGGTCGATACAGCGGATGCGCCGCGATGCGGGCACCGACCTCCTCCTCCCACAGATACCGCACGTAATCCAGCAATGTGCGCGCCTCCTCGCGGGAAGGCGAGAACGCCGTCTGAAACATCGTCTTATCGCGAACGGCAAATTTCATATCGCGTCATTCCGCCGGCTACGCATGCGGCGAGAGCAGGACCCGGCACAGATAGAGCCGGCGCTGAATCAGGGCGCGTGCCAACCGGAACTTCGAGGAGGCGTTCATATACTCCCATTGGTCCGGAGCCAACCATTGCAGGAACAGCGGCAGCCTGGCCGGGACCTGCGCGGCATCCTGTTCGGAAAAATATCCCAGCCGGCGACCGAGTTGATAGGTCCGGAGCAAAATCAAATTCCGCTCGCGCTCGGTCAGGATGTCATCGTACCCATAGGCCTTCGCCATATCGGACACGACCTCCGCGGGTGTCTCCACGCCTTTCAGGCTGGAATTGATCGGCAGCGATTTGGTATGCCGACCTCCCAGGACCGTTTGGACCGTCGGCTCTTCGGGAGGCGCGACGCCCAGCCAGGAACAGATATCCGTGACCGTGCGGGTCGGCGAATCGCAGATATCCTCATAGCGAACGAGATAATGCCGGGTCGGCTCCGTTGTAAGGCCCTGCAACGTGAACTCCGCATGGGGAATCCAGCGGGACTCCAGTTGCAACCGGAGAATGTCGCCGCCCTGAAACCAGAACGGCTTTTGCTTCAAGACCATGTCCGTGCGCTTGAGCGAGCTGTAATTGGAATAGGGATGCCGCATGATATGAATACATTTCATGCCGGGAAACATGGCCTGGTAGCGGGAAAGATTCGAGACTTCGATCGACTTGAACATCAGCAGCGGCGGCGTCGGCAATGTCCGCTGGTCGTAACAGAGACGGATCGCGTCCAGATAGGATTCCAGGTCGTGCTTCGCATCGCCGGTGATATGCGCCATGATGCGCTCGAGTGGAACGCCGTCGGGAGTAATGGGCTGTACCAGCTTATCCAGATAGGTCTGCTTGAGCTCATCCAGCTGATCGGCTACCCAGGCTCGAAACAACTGCCGCTGCCGTTGTTCGAACGTCCCATCCGCCTGCCCAGACAGGTGCGACGCGCAGGAGGCCAACGTCCGCTTCACGGCGCTTCTCAGCGAACGCGGCGCGAAACTGCGCAAATAGTTCAGTTCGATCGGGTAGATCCACAGGCCCGGACTGCCGTCCAGCAGCCGCATGAGGAGCGACGACCCGTTGCGACCGGCGCCGAAAATACCAACCAGCACGGATGCCCTCCTACCGGACGCGCTCGATGTGAGCCAACCGGTTGACCGACTTGACGAGGCGGAACGATTGTTGCGCCACGATTTCGTCCAGCAACTTTCCGACCGATTCCGAATGCGTGTGAAAAACAGCTTCATCGCAGGCATCATCGAAGAGGACCGCGCCGCCGACTTTCACGCGCCGGCCGAAACGTTCGAAATCATTCTTCACACCCTCGTAACTGTGGTCGCCGTCGATGAACACGAGGTCGACTTCGCCGGTCTCGACTTCGATCGTCCGTGAATCGCCGACCAGCAACGTGACGGACAAACCAAATCTCGCGCAGATATCGCGAATCTCATCGTCGAACGTTCGGTTAGTACCCCGCTGGTGCAAACGCGCTTCCTTTTCGCCGAGATCAATCGACCAGAACTCGCCCTGTCCGTTCATGGCTGCGGCAATCGTCAGGGTGGAGCCTCCCTTATATCGCCCGATTTCAATGACCTTGTGCGGTTTCAAGCGACGGACCAACCCGAACAGGTACGCGGTCTGCCGGACGGTCATCGCGATCACCCCATGATCGAGCGAGGTGCTGGCGAACAGGCCGGAGAGGTCTTCGAATTGCAACGGAGCGGAGGGAGACAAGTCGAACGGCATCGTATCCAGGGATGGGGTCCGGTTCAGCTTCGGACCGAGGGCCTCCAGCAACAGTTGCGGATTTCGCTCCGCTAATTGCTTGGCAAACGCCGTACATAGGAACTCCGGTAACAAGGTAACAAGGCCTTCTCCGATTCGAGAAGCAATCGCGTTCTTCACGGTCCCCTCTTAATCTAACTCGCGCGGCGAGTCGTTGCTGGTTCTCCAAGTGCGCATACGCCCGTCAGTGAGCGGCATTCCCTCTAGCCACGGCAGAGGCCGAACGGGATCGGTCCACCATGTCCTGTACAAGATCAAACATTTTCGGAACGACCACATCCGATCGATAATAGGTCTCGAACGTTCGCTGCCCCCCCTGCCCGATTCGTCTTCGAAGCGCCTCATCGTCCACTGCCGAGACAATCAACTCCGCCAGTTCGTCGGGCGTCTTCCCCAACAAAGCATTGGCCCCGTGCTCGATTTCAGGCATCGCCAGGCTGCTGTTCTCATGCATGACGACACAGGTGCCGAGGGCCCAGGCGAGCAGAATTCTGGTATTGCCCACCAGAAAGTCGGCGTTCACATTCGTGAGCACCAGGAAAGCGGACGACGATCGGAACTCCTCATTGATGTCCTCCACCCACCCGCGAATCTTGACCCGGGGATCGTTGAGCGCGGCGGCCGAGGCAGCCGACGGAGTGCCTTTCCCCAGCAAATGGATTTCAAACGGGCGATCTTTGAATCGGGCCGCAAGTCGGGGCAAGAGTTCCCGCCCCAGGTACGTCAGGGCGAAGGTATTGCCGGTCGCGCCGAGATTGCCGACACTACCGATGATTTTGATCGGGCGCGGCTGCGAATCAGGCTTCAACGCAGGCCTCGACGCCGGTTCGACGACCGGCCACATGTTTTGCAAATAGATCGAATGCGGATGCCCGTGAGCCCGATAAAACTCCGCATCCAATACTGAATTGTTGGCTGTAACCTCGCAGGCATTCATCATGCTGATATTGAGCTGCTTTCGCCGTTCATTCCGCACCCCCTCGAACCACAACCACAGACGATCCCCCATCGAAGCCGTCGGGAGCCCGAACAAGTCGGGATGTCGGAGTCGCGCCTGCATCGGTAAATGGTCCGGGTTTCCGTAATACACGAACTTCGGAACGCCTGAAATGTGATAGGTCGCAGCCAACGCCTCCCAACTCCAAATACTCAGAATGGCATCCGCACCGGACTCACGCACCCGTCGTTCCACCATGCTCCCGAGACCGGAGGCGGGAAACAGGCGGCGCAAGGTCAACGAGGTGAACAACCGTCCAAGCCGCGACACCAGCCCCCGTTTAGAGGACACATCCGCCACATCCTCGACATACAGCATGGGGCAGACCACAACGCCGGGAACCTTCACCTCGCGAAGCGTCTGTTCGGCTTGCTGCGCGGCCTTGCTTCCGCGAGGGTCCCGGAAGATCACTTGGAGACATACCGAATGTCCGAGTTGCTGTGCCTTCGCCACCACTTCATGCCCCACGACCTCGATCGCTTCACCGCCGGAATGAGGCGCATTGGACAACAGGACAAAAATCTTCATTGAATGCGCCGGCCGGGGCTCGGGAACTGATCCTGCCCGGTCGGAAACCGTACCGGCGTCCAGCGTTGCTGGTCGTGGGCCAGCCGTATGGCGTCCATGGCAAGCTGCCCACGCCAGCCGTCTTCAAATGAGGGGGCCGCTGAGATTCCGGACCGAATGGCACCAGCGAAACGCTCGGCAACGCGACCGACCAGCAGGGTCCGTCCGTCGGTCACTCCTTCACCGGTAATCGACGCGACCGGGATCTCCCGCAATGCCCCGGTCGCCATATCCGACCGATACAGCCTGGTGCCGATGACGGTGTCGGCCAGGTTGGCATTTCCAACGATCAACGCCCCGCGCTCCCCGTAAATCGTGAGCCAGTGTCCGCGGCCTCCGGGTGTCGCATTCGACACCGTGATCGATACGGGAATGTCGCCTTCCAGCAGCAGCATCGCGTCCAACGTATCCGCCGCGACGGGACGATCCCTGGGAACGGATTGCGCTGGTCCCCCCCTGGTGCTCAGACGGGCGGCCACGCTCCGGACGGGGCCGACCAACCATTGAAGGTAATCGACGACATGCGCTCCAAACGCAAACAACACGCCCCCTCCGTAAGACGGATCAAACTGCCACGACCAGGCACTGTTTCCGGCGGCGCGCCCCCGGACCGTCCATTCGACGGTCACTCTGATGATCCGCCCGATCTCGTGGCCATCGAGCAACTCCTTCAGTCGAACCCGCTCCGGCGCCGTCCGAAACATATAGTCGACCATGCAGACCCTGTCGCTCGCGCGAGCCATCTCCCACATCCGCGCGGCCTGGCCGGCATCGACGCCGAACGGCTTTTCGCACAACACATGTTTGCCTGCCCGCAACGCCGCCGTCACCACATCGAAATGAGCCGACGGTGGAACGGCGACGACGACCGCCTCAACCTTCTCATCGTCGATCAGCCGCTGCCACGAATCATGGACGGTTGGAATGCCCAATGCCTGCCCCGCCAGCACCGCTTTCTGACGATCCTGCCCGGCAATCGCCATCACCTCGACGGCTGGAATGGTTTGAAATGCAGGCCCATGGACCTTCGCGCCGAACCCGGTCCCGATGATCCCAACGCTGAGTTTCGCCATGCGACGCTCCGGGCCCCGGCGCTACCAGTCGAGAATGACGGGATCGGGCAACGGCATGATAAACTTCGACCGCAATCCCTTGCTGCGCAATTTACGAGGGATCGTCTCGCCCAGATGCCACGCCAATACCAGCGCGTACTCCGGTTGATCTTCAAAGAGACGCTTCTCATCCACCACCGGCACGTGCGTGCCCGGCGTAAACAATCCCACCTTGAGTGATGTCGCCTGCTCGGCCGTGTAATCCAGATAGTCCGGACCGATACCGCAATAGTTCATCACCGTGCTCGACCGGCCTGGAGATCCGATACCGGCAATCCGATGCCCCTTCATCTTCAAATCCGACAACAGGTGCATGAGTTTCCATTTGGATTGCCTGACCCGTTGAGCGAAGGTGGTGTACAAGGCAGTCTCGTAGAGACCATAGGCCTCCTCCTGCTTCACCAGCTCTTGCAGCCGGCCGCTGGGATTTTTCTCGGTCCCTTTCACGGCATAGACCCGAATGGATCCGCCATGATTCGGAATACGCTCGGCATCGACCACGCTGAAGCCGAACCGTTTCATCATATCCTGCATCGGCTTGATCGAATAGAAGCGCAGGTGCTCGTGGTAGATCGTGTCATATTGCAACGTGTCGATCAGATCAAGCAGATAGTGCGACTCGGAAATGAACGTGCCCCGATCCCCCAGCAACGCATGAATACCCCGGAGGCAGGGACCGAGGTTGGCCACATGCGCAAAGACGTTGGCGGCCGTAATCAGCGATGCCGGCCCTTCCTTCTGTAAAATATCCCGCGCGACGTCTTCGCTGAAAAACGCCTGCCGAGTCGGAATCCCTTTCGAATTGGCAATCTTCGCGATGCCCGTCGGCTCCACGCCCAACACGCGCATCCCTCTCGCCTTGAACCCCTCCAAAATCGTGCCGTCGTTCGACCCGATGTCGATGACCAGACTGCCGGGCTGCAGGCCCAAGGTCTCGATGACCTTCCCGGCCATCGCATCAAAATTACTTTTGAGCGCGCCGGTAATTCCGGTCATGTAGGGATACCCCTCGTAGAACAACTCCGCAGGATCGACCGCATAGTCGATCTGAACCAGCCCGCATCGTTCGCAACGCAGGAGATGCAACGGATAAAACGGCTCGGGCTGAGTCAATTGCGCCGGACGCACCAATGAATCGCAGGGTGGATGGTGGCCGAAATCCATGATCGAGAGGAGCGGCTGATGCCCGCAATTCTGGCAATGGGTGAAATGGCCGCTGACCATTCCTGCCGGCTCGTCACTGACGAGCTGAGCGGACGTGCGCGCCGTGCCGCCGTCCTGCTGCGAAGAACCAGTTGACCTCTCACCTGCCATTGCCGTCTCCTTTCAAAGGTTGTCTCGCATGCATCGCTGCGGCCGCTATCGCGGCCGGGTTGCACCAAGGCCGGCGACACACCGGCGTTCCATGCGACTCATTTCGGCGCCGACCAGAGTCGCGCCACGGCCTGCCACGACCAGAGGGGCGCCGTCTTGATCCACAGCACCGTCATGACAGCCGCTGCCATCATCATTTTTGCCGAAACCGGCAGCCCCACCCGATAAGTCACCACATACACGGCAAGCACGGCGCCCATACTCCAGAGCGCGCCCGTCTCAAGCCCATAGGGACACCCGAACCGGCGCGCCAGGAAAAACCGCATCCCATGCAGCGCCAAGGCGCCAAAGACCGCTGCGCTCGTCGCCCCGATGACACCGAACAGCCAGGTGGCAGCCACGACGAGCCCCATCGTTCCCAGGCCCATCAGCACGGAGGACCAGGAGAGGAGGACACTCTGGCGGACCGTCAACAGATATTGGGTGTAAGGTATCGCCATGCTGTGCACACACATGAGCAGGAACCAGATCGGCACGAGTTCCGCCGCCCGATCGAATTTCCCATGCGTCAGGAGATGGATCACCTCGGCAGAAAACAGCGTGACCAGCATGCCGCCTGCCGCCACACAGAGGTACCACAGCGACACAGTCTCTTCAACTTGTCGCTGCGACTGGCGAGGATTTCCCGCAAATAACTCCAGGAACGTGGGCGTCATGGTCCGTGAATAGGCTTTTGTCACCGTGACGAACATCCCGCGATAACTTTGTGAATGGGCATAGATGCCCAACGTCGAGAGATCCAGCCATCGTTGAATAACAAAGCGATCCATGCTGTTGGCCACCACGTCCATCAGACTGAACGGAATCGCCGGTAGGCCGCTTTGCACAATCTGTTTGCTCCAATGCAGGCTGGGCCGCAGAGAGACCCGGCGCGCTGCATAACGACACCCGTGCAGGACGGAGGCAAGGCCCGCAGCAATAGGTGCGAGAAACATGGCCAGGACTCCGATCTTCATCACCGAGAGGCCTACTAACGTCGTGGTCGCCCCTGCCGCCCACTGCAACGATTCATTCATCGCATGGCTGACAGGCGCCCGTTCGATCACCATCAGCGGACTGAGCGTCCCCCACAAGGTCCCGGCCAGCAACCCCAGCAGCATCAACCCGAAATACTGCTGATACTCGGGGCGATAGTCTCGAATCAACTGCGGCAACACCAGCGGAGAGAGCAGCCAGAACACCACCACCCACACGGTTTTCATCCCCAGATTGGCCAACAGCAGGTTGAACAGCAGTTCTTTTCGGCCGGACTCCGGCGTCGCGTGCCAATGGGTCGAGAGCACCCAGTTGTCACCGGTCGAGGCAAGCGGCGTCACCAGCATGGCAAGGGCGGTGAGAATGGCGACGGTGCCAAGATCAGCCGGGTCGAGGTAATACGTCGTGATCGGAACCATGACGCCGACCCCTATCACGGTTTGGAGCAGCGTCGGGAGCAGAAACCACAGGAAGCTCCTATCCACCACCGGCGGACCCTTTGAGGCGGAGTCGACGAGGACCGCCACGGTCAGAGATTGCCACGGTTGACGACCTCCAGGATACGTCCGACCGATACAGACGGAGATTCACGACTTGTATCCACGACGATGTCGGCCTGGAGCGGCTCTTCATAGGGATCGGACACGCCGGTGAACTGCTGAATTTCGCCCCGCAACGCCTTCGCGTACATGCCTTTGACGTCACGCCGGATGCATTCCTCAACCCCGCAGCGCACCCACACCTCGATAAACGATCCCGGCCCTCCTACCTTTTCAATCATCGCGCGCACTTCATTCCGGACGGCTCGAAAGGGTGACACTGCGGCTACGATGCTGCAGACCCCGTGCTTGGTCAACACCTGGCAAACCCACCCGATCCGCAGGATGTTCGTATCCCGATCGGCGCGGGAGAATCCAAGCCCTTTGGAAAGATGGGTGCGGACGACATCGCCATCCAACACTTCCACATTGCTCAGGCCCTGCGCCAACAGGCTTCGAAAGAGCATATTGGCCAGGGTCGTCTTACCCGCACAGGGCAACCCCGTCAGCCAGATGGTCAACGCCTTCTTCAACTTAGATCCCACCCTCCAAATGCAACTTCATGTCGGACGTGACTCCAGGGAGGCGATCGTGAACACTCCTTCAACCGGAAGCGAGCCCTCCCAACTCCAGCGAAGAAAAAGAGTCCGCCGCGCCCTGCCGTATTGCTCCGCCACATTCCCCTCGTCGAGGCGTGGGGCGATGGCCACAGGCGTTCCATTCGCGGACAACCGCGGACCGTCCAGCCAGAACCGCTGCCTGGGGGTCACCACCGACCATCCGTTTTCCGCAGGCTGCAATGAACAATGAGGCGCAAAGGTCAACGTCCATTCAAGACGATGCGGGTGAGAATCGCTCACGGGACTGAACAGATGATCCGTGACGCGCCACGACCCGTTCAGCCAGTCGGCTCGCAACTCACGCCGGTGCCTCACCGGGTGGGAGAACCGTTCATATCCATCGTGGTCCGCCGCGGCCTGTTCCACCGGTCCACCGATGTCCCATTGAATACGATGCAGCCGGCTATCCGGGTGCAAACAAAAGAACTTCCCGGGAATGAGACGGTTCTGCTCCTCCTGATCCACCCTAACGGTTGAGTGGTAGAGGGTGCTGCGAAATCGATTATAGGATTGCGGGTCGGAAGTATAGAGAAAACAACCCGAATCCACAAGAATATCTTCCCCCCCAAGGTGCATCTCCACTGCGAGCAGGTCATTGTGCTTGTGCGTTCCAACGCCCCTCGATCCAGGCGGATTGCAATTGAGCAAGGCATAGTCGGCTCGCCCGCGCAGTATATAGAGCCCTGCCTCCGGAAAGGCTCGGCTCTCGCTCTGCGCCGAGCCCTGCGCCCTCCCCCACGCGGCACAGCGGAGACCACCGAACCACAACCCTTCGACCCACGAGGGGCCGGCCGCGACCCACCAGTCCGGACGATCGAACAACACCGCGCCGACGGCGAGCAGGTGGCGGTGATCCCGGACATCGGCCTGCCCGTACCCGGTCAGAATATGCAGGCGACCGTTATCGGCGTCTCCGATCTGCGGTGCCAGACCATTGGGCTTGGTATAGCCCCGGACAAACTCACACATCTTCTCCAACCGATCATGAAAGGTCGGCGGCAACTCCACCCCATGGCAACGGCACAACACGGCCGACGACAGAAACATTTCCGTCACCAAGCGGTGATAGGACAGACTCGACTCATAGTGCGCGCCGTCGGCGAGCACCTGCCGATCCATCTCACGCACCAATTCCCGAACCGCAAACGTCTTCCATTCCTCTGCGTCGCGGACTTCCTTCAAGCAAAGTCCGAGATAGAGTAATCCCACAAGATCAGCCAGGTAGTGATTGGTCGTCACGCCGTCGTCGCGGACTTCGAGATTGCCCATGAGGAACCGGCCGTGCGCCACCAGCGACGCGAGGACCTCCGTCAGCCACGCCTCTGTCATGAGCGGCGACTCCGCCAACAAGACGAGCGACCACAACCAGTTGACGGCGCGGATCGCGACGTCCATGGGACAGGCCCAGTTGACCCCATGCGCGGTCGGATTCGCGTCGATCCAGCTGGTCATTTGGGCCAAACATTCCCTTGCGTACTTTTGATCTCCGCTCAGGAGGGCGGTCTGCGCCAGCAGCACAAGGTGGTGAGCACGTGACAATTCCCATGGCACCTTGATATCGACGCCGACTTCATGGCCATGGGCCACGTCGAGAAAGCACTGATCGGGATTCCAGCGGTAACCGGACTTGAAATCCCGATGCCAGTCGATCGTCGTTCCCAATGACACGGGGCCGGAACCCAGGAGGTCGAACACATGCCCGCATATCCGGTCGGCCGATTCGACAGTTGCCTCCAGCACACCCGGTGCCTGCTGTTCATAGAGCGCGCGAATCGCCGCCACACTCTCCGGTGAAACCGGGAGACGCTGCGTCAGGGAGCCACGTATTCGCCCCACCACAGCGGAGAGGTCTCCGGGAGTGACGCCGAATGCGGCTGCCAGTTCCCCTCGCGAGACCCGGTAGGGCTGACGCGAAACGTGCGCGCGCTGTCGTCTGACGCGCAAAGGGCGAAGGGCCTTGCAGATGCCCATGCGCACCGTTGCAAGCAGTCCGATATGGTGCACTTTCGACCGGAGACGGGCCGCAAAATCGAGCGGCGCCTCGCTACCCATGGGAGTCACTCCAAACGATGCTCTCGGCAGGGAGGAGGAGACGGCGGAAGGAACCCGACTGGCTGGTACGCCACCCGACTTCTGGCAAGCTGCGGACACACTCGATGGTTGCGCCATAGGCTACGATCAACTCATGCGCCGTGGAGGCAGAACAATAACCCGCAGGATGCGCAAAAAGGCCGTCCGGCAAGGCCGCGGCAAGCGAAGAGGCGAATCGCACACTCATACCCGCCCACCCCGAGCTTGCCAAGACAGGCTCTTGTCCCGTGGCCGTACGGTGAGCCTCTGAGGTTCACGACGCGCGGAATAACGCGCGTCACGTTTGTGAACGCCGCCGAGACGTGAGGCGGCGGTGTCTTGCGAGAACGCCGCTGGCGGACTTTTTCCGCATCCTGCTAATTTGAGCGCATTAGGCAAGATACGCCTTCCACCACAGCGCCAGATTAAAGAGATACCAGCTGCGAGGATCGCGCTGCCGGCAAACCAGATCCAGCACCGCGGCCTTGTCCAGGATATCGGTGCGGTCGCAAAAATCGGCGAGTGTGTCCTGCATCAACGTACCCAGGCGGCCCTGCATCCATTCCTGCACCGGCACGCCAAACCCCTGCTTCGGCCGATCGATGATCGCGTCCGGAATCACCCCGCGCACCGCCTGTTTGAGCAGCGTCTTGACGACGCCCCCTCTGGTCTTGACCGCCTCGGGAACACTCATGGCCAATTCCACGAACTCATGATCGAGAAACGGCACCCGCGCTTCCAGACTCGCCCCCATACTCATCTTGTCGACGCGCATCAGCAATAACTCGGGTAGTCTGAAATTGAGATCGAGATAGCTCATCCATTGCAGCGGGCCCTGCTCCCAGGCCTTGGCGCGGAACCGTTCATGGATCGGCCGGATGGCTTCCCAGGACGTCAGGTGTCGAAATCGTCGCTGCAAGCGCGGCGAGAGCAGACGTTGCTTCAAGGCCTCCGGAAACGCTTCGGCGCCGCCCCAGAACACGGGTTGATGGAGGATCCCGCGTCGCAGCCGTTCGTAGTGAATGCTCTCACCATACCCGCACCATTGCAATCCGTGAAGGCCGAGACGTTTGAGCACCGCCGGCACCGGCCAATGGTTCCATTCCTCGAGCATCTTGGATGTTTTCCAGGAGGGATAGCCCCAGAATAGCTCATCGGCGCCCTCCCCGACCTGACAGACGATCACGCCATGCCGGCGGGCCAGTTCAGACACATAAAAAACCGGGACACAGACGGGATCGGCAATCGGCTCATCCTGCAGTGCGACCATGCGCGGCAAGAACGCAATGAGATCATCGAGGGACAGCAACCGTTCGTGATGGTCCGCACCGACCTGCTCCGCCATGAACCGGGCGTGACTCAGTTCATTGCGATAGCTCGGATAATCACCGTCATAACCGATCGTAAATGTCCTGACGCGTTGCGTGTCTCCTTGCGAGAACAGGGCCGCATTGGTGCTGGAATCGACGCCCCCGGATAGAAACACGCCGACCGGCACATCACTCACCTTGCGAAGCGCAACCGACTCCCGCAATTTCTCCAGAACCCGAGCGGCAATGGCCCCATCCGTCTCCCTCAGCAGGGGGGACGTGTGATCCCACACATCCCAATACCGACGTTCTTCCATCGTCCCATCGGCACGCACGCGAAGCCAGGTCCCGCCGGGAAGTTTCTTAATGCCGTCGAACAGGGTTTGCGGAGCCGGCGTCGTGAGAAATGACAGATAGTGAAAGAGCGATTCCTCGTGCAGCGCCCGCGGCTGCTCCGGATCCTGCAGCAAAGCCTTGATCTCGGAGGCGAAGACCAGCCGGCCGTGGTGCAGGCTGTAATACAGCGGCTTCACGCCGATACGGTCGCGAATCAACCACAATTCCTGCCGCCGCACATCCCAGAGCGCGATCGCAAACATGCCCCGGAATTTGTCTACGCAGTCGATGCCCCACGTCTCGAACGCATGCAGAATCACTTCGGTATCCGAATGGTCCGTCCGCCAGCGATGCCCCCCCAGCGCCTCCAATTCACGCCGGATCTCTACATGGTTGTAAATCTCCCCGTTGAACGCCACCCAGAGGGTTTCATCTTCATTCGCCATCGGCTGACGGGCCGCCTCGCTCAAGTCGATGATCGAGAGCCGGCGATGCCCCAGACCGATCCGTCCGTGCGAGTCGATCCACAGTCCGGCGCCGTCGGGACCCCGATGGGCCAGACTGTCCCTCATCCGCATCAAATAGGGTTCTGAAATACGGAATGAACCGGGGGAGAGGACCAACGCTCCGACTACACCACACATGAAGAGAAGTTCCTACGATCGACGACTGTGGCGGGCGGTTCTTGGGTGCAGAACGGACGTGAGGAGATCTTGGCGCCGACACCGGCACTCAACGGGGCCGCCCGCATGACCGCTCCTGCCGACCTACGCACCGATAGACCGGCTGATGCTGCCGCCCGTCATGACGCACCTGCCCGAGACTCGCCCAGCTGCTGACGGTACCAGCGATAGGTCCGGCGCAAGCCGTCCGCCAATGACGTCGCCGGCTTCCATCCCAGTGCGGCGATACGGCTGGAATCCATCAACTTCCGCGGCATGCCGTCCGGCTTGGCACGGTCCCACTGCATGTCCCCTCGATACCCCACCACCTCGGCGACCAGCGCGGCCAGTTCTGCGATCGCAATGTCCTGCCCGGCCCCGACATTCATGATCATCGCATCGGAATAGCGATCCATCAGGAACAGGCAGGCATCCGCGCAGTCGTCCACGTGGAGAAACTCACGCCGCGGAGCCCCGGTGCCCCACAGGGTGGGAGGGGTGCCCTGCTCACGCGCCTCATGGAAGCGCCGCAGCAATGCCGCCAGGACGTGCGCCGTCTGAAGATCGAAATTATCGTTCGGGCCATACAAGTTCGTAGGCATGGCGGCAATGAAATCGCACCCATACTGCCGTCGATACGCCTGGCACATCTTGATGCCTGCGATCTTGGCCACGGCATACCACTCGTTAGTGGGCTCCAACGGACCGGTCAGGAGGTACTCCTCCTTCATCGGTTGAGGAGAATCTCTCGGGTAGATACAGGATGAGCCCAGCAGCAGCAATTTCCTGACGCCGTGAACATAGGCCTGATGGATGACATTGGTCTGAATCGCCAAATTGTCATAGATGAATTCGGCGGGGAATGTGCTGTTGGCGAGAATCCCCCCCACCTTTGCCGCGGCAAGATACACGTAGTCGGGCTTGGTCTCTGCAAAAAATTCGGCGACGCGCCTGTTATCGCGTAAATCTAATTCCTTGCTGGTCCTGAGAAGTAGATTGTCATATCCCCGGGCCTCGAGCGCCCGCACAATCGCCGATCCCACCATCCCCCGGTGCCCGGCCACATAAATGCGCGCGTGTGTGTCGATCACCTAGGCCCCCTTCGATGCGGTGCCCTGCAACTTCAGCCGTTCGGCTTCCATATCCGCATCCACCATCATGATCGCCAGTCGGTGAAAATCGACCGTCGGTTTCCACCCGAGCTTCCTCTGCGCCTTCGCCGGATCGCCGATGAGCAGATCGACTTCGGTGGGGCGGTAATACCGCGGATCGATCTTCACATACCGCTGCCAGTCCAACCCCAGATGGCCGAAGGCCACATCGAGAAACTCGCGGACAGTATGAGTTTCACCGGTCGCCACGACATAGTCGTCCGGCTCATCCTGCTGTAGCATGAGCCACATCGCTTCGACATAGTCTCCGGCATATCCCCAATCCCGTTTGGCATCCAAGTTGCCGAGAAACAAGTCCTGCTGCAGACCCAGTTTGATCCGCGCTGCCGCCTTCGTGATCTTCCGCGTCACGAATGTTTCGCCACGGCGCGGCGATTCATGATTGAAGAGGATGCCGTTGCAGGCGAACAAGCCGTAGGCCTCACGATAATTGACCGTGATCCAGTGGGCATAGACCTTCGCCGCGCCGTAGGGACTACGGGGGTAAAAGGGCGTAGTTTCCCGCTGCGGCACTTCCTGCACCTTGCCGTACATTTCACTCGATGAGGCCTGATAAAACTTGGGACGCAGCCCCGATTCACGAATCGCTTCCAACAGCCGAACCGTTCCCAGGCCCGTGATTTCCGCAGTGTATTCGGGAATGTCGAAACTGACCCTGACATGACTCTGCGCCCCGAGATTGTAGATTTCATCGGGTTGCACAGTGCGGATGATTTTATTCAATGAGCTCGCATCGTTGAGGTCTCCATAGACCAGATGCAGCTTGGCCCCTGAGGTATGCGGATCCTGATAAATGCCGTCGATCCGCGCCGTGTTGAAGGAACTGGACCGGCGAATGATCCCATACACATCGTATCCCTTGGCCAGAAGAAATTCGGCCAGATACGAACCATCCTGGCCGGTAATCCCGGTGATCAATGCATTCATTGAGCAGGCACTCCGATCGCTCTTCCCAGCCTGATGAACGGAAACATCACTATCCAGCCCTCCGGTGACACAGAACAACGATCCCACTTGTGATCGATCTGCGACGCGGTGTCAAGCTACAGCACAGGTCCACACCGACGCCATGGACGTGAGCCGACACGCCGCCTATGCAGACGGCTGCTGCTGCGAAATGGCCGCATCCTGATCGCTGCCCGGCTGCCGACCGGATCCCACCCCTTGCCAGGCCGACCCTGTCACGGTGATGCCGACCGCCGCCAGCAGCCAGAATATGTGCGCCAGGCTGCCCATAAACATATAGTCGAAGAGATTGCGCACGGCGAAGCCGATGACGGCCAACCCGATACCCGCAGCCAGCACCGACCACCTGTCGTTCCATGCCGCCCGCCAGGGAATCGGAATGAGCCGGCGCAGGAGAGCGACAAAGATCCAGACAAAGCTGAGCAGCGCGGGAAGGCCGCTCCCCAGCGCAACCATGAGAAAGGTATTGTGCATGGCCGGAATAATGCGCGTCCCTTCAGACACCTGTGCCTGTGCCTCCGACGAGTATTCAGGGAATTTTTTCACAAACGAATTATTCCCGTACCCGATTCCGACTACGGGATGCGTCGCCACCTGCCGCAACCCGATGGCCCACACCGTCAACCGGGTGTCCACTGTGCTGGCGGCCACCGTATCGCGCTGAAATCCGGCCTGCGACGCAACCAGCAGACCCGCGCCCGCTACCGCGAGGATTCCCAGCACCCATAAAACCAGACGCCGGCCCCCCACCATCGTTGCAAATGCGAGACCCTGAGCTGCATGACCAAGCCATCCGCCACGCGTATAGGAAAACAGCTGCGCGCCCCCCATCAGCGCAAGCGCTAAGACCTGTGCCGCCCGAAACCAGACCAGGCGACCCAGGACGACGAGGCTGCCGGCCACGGGAATCGTCATCACCATGTAGGTACTGAGCCAGTTATAATCCGACCCGAACGCATGGGCCCGGATGTACCGATCTCTCCACGTGCCGCCCCGATCGACGAAATCAACCAACGCATAGGCGGCAAGCGCCGCGCCGGTGAGAGCCAGCGCCCAGAGAATCTGTTGCGGCAAGTTCTCCCGTCGACAGCGATCCAATACGAGCAAAGACCAATAGAAGACCCCGGCCTGCGCTACGAACTTTTTCCATTCGGCAAAGCTGTATGCGGAGTCGGTCGCGAAGGGCACGGTGCAGAGCACCCAGATCATGAAGAGCCACAGGGGAAGATCCAGCGGATTTTTGATCCAGGGACTCACCCGCTCGATCGCACACATCCCCAGCGAAAGCACGACCAGCACGATGACGGCATGTTCCTGATGGCGAAACAGCATCGGGAAAAAACTCGAGCAGGCGACCGCGATCATCACATACCCTTGGAATGCCCAGAAGAGTGCATGGCCGGAAACGGATCGCGCGTCCGTGTGAACTGACCGGAGAGCGGAGTCGACTGGCGGCGACGTCACAACATTCATTCCATCAGAGTCGCATGTCACAGAAAGAGGCACAACGAACTGTATCCATACTCCACCCTCTCAGGCCGGACGCGCAGACGGCTCATGCCCAAGAGCACCCGCTCTCAGCTTCCAATGGCTTCGGATCAGCATGTCGGTATTCATGCGTGAAGTGGATCACCCGTTTACCGATCTGACTGAGCAGGCACGCGCACAGGCCCGAACTCACCGGCCTGGTTCACCGGGCATCGTCACGAGAAGCGCTACGAGGGCTCTGCGGGACCGCAGTATAGAGAAATCGCGGGGGTTGCACAAGAAATGTGTCTTACTGACACACTCAGCTACGAGGGTGCATACGAAGCGTGCCTGCTAAGAAACCGCTGAGGACACTGCCGGCAGGGCCTTCATGAATCGCTGCAATCCATCCTGCCAGGATGGCATGGTGAACCCGAGATGATGGAGCCGCTCTGCCGATAAGACCGAATAGGCCGGTCGCTTCGCCGGTCTCGGCATGTCGGCCGTCGTGATCGCCTCAACCGGAACCGAGCGCCCGGACAAGCGGACAATCTCGGTGGCAAATTCATGCCAGGTACAGTCCCCGGCATTCGTCACATGCACCACACCCTGTGCCGGATGCGCCAGGAGCTTCCCGATCATCCTCGCAAGATCTTCGGCAAATGTCGGACAACCGCGCTGATCGGCCACGATCTTTAAACAAGGCCGTTCGGCCGCCAGCTGCAATATGGTTTTGACGAAATTCCGGCCGTACAGGCCGTAGAGCCAGGCGGTACGCACCACGAGGGTGTTCTCACAACAGGCCAAGGCCCGCTGCTCACCCGCCCGTTTCGACTCGCCATAGGCGCTGACGGGATTGGTCGGATCGGTCTCGACATAGGGACGTGTGCCCCGGCCGTCGAACACATAGTCGGTGGAAATATAGATGAGCCTCGCGCCGACCAGGGCGGCCGCGCGAGCCACTCGCTCGGTCCCCTCGGCATTCACGGCCAGCGCCAGGGCCGGATTCCGTTCTGCCCCGTCCACATCCGTATGCGCGCCGGCATGAATCACGACGTCAGGCGCGGCCTCGATGACGACGCGACCGCAGTCCGGATGCGTCAGATCGAACGTCGGGAGATCGAGCAACGTCAGTTGATGCTCCTGCAACACCTGCCGGAGATCCGTGCCCAACTGTCCCTGCGCCCCGGTGATTACGATCCGCACGCCGTTCCCTGCTGCAACCGTTTCGCGTACTGCTGTCGATAATAGGCCTTGAACTCTCCGGACTTGATCGTCCGCCACCAGCTCTCATGCGTGCGATACCAATCGACCGTCTGCCTCAGCCCGTCTTCAAACGGCACTTGGGGCGACCAGCCCAAGGCGCGCAGGCGGCGACAATCGATCGAATAACGACGATCGTGCCCCGGGCGGTCCTGCACGAAACGAATCAGCGAGCGGGACTTCCCCAGCGTCGCCACGATCTGTTCGGCTACCATGATATTCTCCCGCTCATTCCCGCCCCCGACATTGTAGACGGTCCCAGGCTCCCCCTGTTCGAACACATGCTGAATCCCTGCCGCATGGTCGTAGACCGACAACCAGTCCCGGCATTGCCTCCCATCCCCGTACAACGGGAGCGGCTCTCCGTCGATCGCGTTGGTCGCAAACAGCGGAATGAATTTTTCCGGATACTGGTTCGGGCCATAGGTATTGCTGCCGCGCGTGACCACGACCGGAAACCGGTACGTAGTCCAATAACTCAGCACCAGCAGATCCCCTCCGGCCTTGCTCGCCGAATAGGGACTCCGCGGTTCCAGACGATCTCCCTCCGTGGAACTGCCCTGTTCGACACTGCCATAGACCTCATCGGTGCTGACCTGCAGAAACCGTTGCACCCCGGCCTGACGCGCTTCCTCCAACAGGATACCCGTGCCCACGACATCCGTGCGGGCAAAGGCTCCGGGATCGAGAATCGACCGGTCGACGTGGGTTTCCGCCGCGCAATTGATGATGCCCTCGATGCGGTATGCCTGCAGTGTGGCATGCACGGCTTTCTGATCGCAGATGTCGGCATGCACAAAGGCGTACTGCGGGTGGCCGGCCAGATCGGCGAGATTTTCCAGATTGCCGGAATACTTGAGCGCATCCAGGTTCACGACCGAATGGCGGCCGCTCTGAATCAAGCAACGCACCAGATGCGACCCGATAAAGCCGGCCCCGCCCGTCACGAGAATACGCATTTAGAACTCCATCCTGTTCGCCCCGGTCTGCGCGACGAGTTGATTGGCCGCCAACAACGATTCGATCGTGCCGGCATCCGTCCACCAGCCGTCCAGGACGTTCCAGGTCAATTCACCGGAGGCGATATACGCATTGTTGACGTCCGTAATTTCGAGTTCACCACGGCCGGAAGGCTTCAACGTCCGGGTGATCTCGAACACGCGCGCATCGTAAAAGTAGATCCCGGTCACCGCATAAGATGAGCGGGGATGAGCCGGTTTTTCTTCGATGCTCAGCACCCGGTCCCCTTCGAGATACGGCACGCCGAACCGTTGCGGATCTTTCACTTCCTTGAGGAGGATCTTCGCACCCTTCCTTTGCGCACGAAACGCCTCAGCCGCCTTGGCAATATTGCCCTGGATCAAATTGTCGCCCAGCACCACGCAGATCGGGCCTTCGTCGGCAAAATGCTCCGCCAACCGTAGCGCATCGGCGATACCGCCTTCCCCCTGCTGATACGTATAGCTGAGATGCTTGAGGCCGAAGTCGCGCCCGTTCCCCAACAACTTCAGGAAATCCCCGGCGCTGTTCCCGCCCGTCACCAACATCACTTCCGTAATGCCCGCGTTGACCAACGTCCGGATCGGATAATAAATCATCGGCTTGTCATAGACAGGCAGGAGATGTTTGTTCGTCACCTTCGTGAGCGGCAGCAATCGCGAGCCGAGCCCTCCGGCAAGTACGACACCCTTCATGATCACCCCCCAAGGCAAGAAGACGGCTTGAGCGCACGGACAAGTCAACTTATATCACGCGGTCGGCACCCGGCATAGATGCTTTCGCATACCGTCTGCCTCGATCATCCATCGACTTGAATCTTAACGTCTCGCCACGGGTTCAGACCAGAAAATTCGCTCATACCGCCGGGGAAACGCCAACCCGGACTCTTCATGAATGCCGTCGCGAGGCGTTCGAGATGGAACCCCGCCGAGGCTTCTCGCACGTGAGGCCGACGCAGGTGCACGCGCAGTCCATGGAGGAAGCCGAACGAGAAAGGCCTCACCGGGCGCGAGGATCGGACGCCTGAGCAGGCATTCATGAAGAGTCCGGGCTAGGCGAGCCTCATCGTGTCGACGACGTGCTCGGCAAACGGCAGTGACGAGGTAAATGCGGGCGAGACGGCATTCAACACATGCGTGGAGCGCGCCCCCGGCTCAATCACAAAATCGCTGACCAGTTCCGCCGTTCTCGTATCGACCAACTGCGCCCGAATGCCGGGCGCTTGCCCCGGCAGCAAATCGGCTTTCTCAAACCCTCGTCCGAGATCTTCCGCCTCACGAAAAAACCCCGTGCGCGTCAGCTTGATCATCTCGGTCCAGGCAATCGAGCGAAAATGGTCACGGTTGCGACCGAAGAGTCGCATCAAATAGGCCAGCATCGTGACAGTCCCGCCGAGCGTGGCCCCGGCCAGGCCCCGATACTGCTCACGACCCAGCAGCGGGAGGGCCGAAGGTCCGATCGTCACATCGCCTTCAGGCCGTCGCGTAAAGTGCACGCCCAGGAAAGGGTTCCGCAGGTCCGGGACCGGATAGATGTTGCCACGGACCTGCATTGCGGACCCGGGACGCAGCTGATAGAACTGTCCGCGAAACGGTAAGATTTTGAAGTGCAGACCGACTTCGTGGGCATGCGCAATTCGGTCGGCAAAGAGCCCGCCGCAGTTCACGAAATGTCCGTAGGTCACACGGCCTCGATCGGTGAGCGCTACCCCATCGCCGTCCCGCCCTTGCCAGGCGCAGCCGAAACGAAACGCTACGCCCTCGCGCTCGGCATCCGCCACCATGGCGGCCATGACCAGCCGAGGGTTGACCACCGCGGTATCGTGCACATACAGGGCCTGCTGTATGGTCTTCGCGCAAGGTTCCACCTCTTTGAGCGCCTGTTGATCGAGCAGGCTCGCACGAACTCCATTGGCCTGGGATCGTGCGTACAATTCACGCAGGGCCGGCAACTCCGCTTCCGTCCGCGCCACAATCACCTTGCCATGCTCGTTGAGCGGAATGGCCTGCTGCCGACAATAGGCCCGCAACCGCCGGTTCCCCTCCACACACAACCGGGCCTTGAGTGTCCCCGCCTTGTAATACACGCCCGCGTGCAGCACCCCGCTGTTGCGACCGCTCGCATGCCGGCCGGCCGTGGATTCCTTCTCCAGCACGACCACCTTGACGCCATACCGACGCCTGAGCTCCCTCGCGATGGCCACGCCGATCACTCCGGCCCCGGCGATTAAAACATCGCACGTCTCTTCCGCCATATCGTGTGCATCCCCTCGACATCGGGCAAGAACCGGTCTGAGACCCATGACAACACAGGAACTGCAACCTGTCGAGCACCATCCGTGTTGCCGCCGATCCGGCTCGCCCATCGAGGGTCACTGACTCAGCCTGCCAGACGTCGATAGACCGCCACCGTCTCAACCGCGGTGCGATCCCAGGAGAATTCGCGCGCCCGAGCCACTCCGCGAGCCCTCAATTCATCTCGTAGCGCGGGTGACGCCAGGACACGGGAGAGTTCAAGGGCCAATCGACCGCCGTCACGCGGATCGAACAGCACCGCCGCATCACCAGCCACTTCAGGCAGCGAAGAGGCGTTCGAACAGATCACCGGGCATCCGCACCCCATCGCCTCCAACACCGGCAGGCCGAAACCTTCGTACAGCGAAGGAAACACAAACAGCGTGGCCTGCTGATAGTAGTCAATAAGTTCCCGGTCCGACACCACGCCGACCAGTGTCGTATGCGCGCTGAGGCCATGGCTCTCGACGGCCGCGCGAATATCCGGGCGTTTGCAGACATCACCCGCCAGGAGCAGATCGAACCGGCTGCGCAGCATCTCAGGAAGTGTCGCGAACGCGTCGATGAGGACGCCGACGTTCTTGGTCGGGTCGGCTCCGGCCACACAGAACACGTAGGGCTTGCGCTCCCCCCGATGCTCGGCGGGCCGAAACCGCTCGGCATCGAGGCCCAGAGAGGTCACGGTCACCTGCTCGGGGCGAAGCGGAACGTGCGCCAGGAGATCGCGCCGCGAATGTTCGGAGATCGTGATGACGTGATCGAGCTTCTTCCAGCGATCCCCGACCAGCCACTGTTCGATGCGACTATTGAGATTGGTACGGGCACGCAGCACCGGAAACAGCAACGGCTTGACGTCATGGATGGTGGCCACGAACTTTCCGCGTTTCCAGGCCACGCAGGAATCGTACGGGAAGTGGAGCACATCGTACGGGCCGACCAGGAGCGGAGCCACCTGCTCCCAGAAACGGCGACGGAACAGCGGGAACCGGATCACGCGATATCGCATATTCGGACGCGCGGTGAACGGATGTTCCGCGTGAGGGATCAGAATCTCGTAGTGATTCGTCTGATCGACGCGCCCCAGGGCCTCAATCAGTTCCCGGGCATATCGCCCGATCCCGACGTTGAGATTCTTGAGATGCCATGCGGCAATGACGATCTTCACAATATTGCGCGGAATAGACCTATGATGGAGGACAGGACCGGCTCGCGATCACGCACAGGGGCCAGCACACGAACGATCGGATGCATCGGCATCACGAACAAGCCCCCGCACGCAATCGGCGCGCATGGAATCACAGCCTACCCGGCAAGTCAAGGCAGCCGGCTCGATGTCCCCTGGATCGTTCCGCAGCAGCGCCGGTTGACTGCGTTCACTGCCTATGTTACCGATTGACACCTCCAAGGAACTCAGGCCCGTGGCACAGATCAGCGTCGTCATTCCCGCCTACAACGGCACCTCCAGATATCTGAAAGAGGCCATCGATTCCGTGCGCGCGCAAACCCTGGCCGCCTCAGAGATCATCGTCGTGGACGATGCCTCGACGGACAGTACGGGCGCGTTGGTGCAAGCCATCCCGCAGGTCCGCTACGTGCGTCACTCACAGAACAGCGGACAGGCCGCCGCCAGGAATACCGGCGCGCGTCTGGCCCAAACCCCCTATCTGGCATTTCTCGATCAGGACGATCTGTGGGAGCCCACCTTCCTGGAAGCCACGTTCGGCATCCTCGAGAGCGCTCCGCAGGCAACACTCGTGCACTGCGACGGGTACCAGGTCAATGAACGGAACGAGATGCTTGAATACGATGCCGCGATGAAACAGCAGCGCAGCATCACGCAATTGCTGCGGGGCGGACACGACGCCGCCACATCGGGCTCGCTTTTCCGCAAGACCTGTTTCGATGCCGTGGGCGGCTACGATGCGGCCCTTTCGATTTGGGAGGACATCGATCTGATCATCCGGCTCTACGGTCCGGGCCGATTCATTCATCTTCCCAAACCGCTCTATCGGCACCGGCTCTACGGACACAATGCGTCGCGCGATATCCCCTCGCTACGCGCACTGGACGGTCGGCATCGATTCCTTGAAAAACACGCTGCCTCCTGCCGACCCGGCACCCCCGAAGGCGATGCCCTCTCGCACGATTGGGCCATCTATTATGCCGACCTGGGCAAACACCACCTGCGGGCCAACACGCCCACCGCCGCTCGTCAGGCGTTCCAGTCGGCCCTGCGCCACGAACCGCTCAACGTCAAAACCTGGTCGCGTCTGGTCAGATCGTATTTCGTCTAGCCTGCGCTCCGATCTTTCCTGGCAGACACCTTCAACTCAGTCCCATGCCCTAGTTGCCCGACACAGAAACAGAACGGGCGGATGAGCACTTTCTCAATCAGCCGGCGACAGGGCACCGCGCGCTTGAACCGCTCTTCACACCACCGGTCCAGGCTTGCCATAAAGTAGAGCGATCCCAAACCGGTGCGGACCGACTCAATCCGGAACCCGGCTGCCTCCAACACGCGCGTCAGCGTGGCGCGCTCATAGTGGTACAGATGGCGCGGCAGTTCCCACGGAAACCACCATCGTCCAAACATTCTGGCTTCCAGGCTGCCGGCATTCGGACAGAGGATTACGACCCGCCCCTCCCAATCCAAAATCCGCCAGACCTCCCTAAGAAGCGGCAGCGGAGCGTGTACATGCTCCAGGACATGACTGAACAGGACCGTATCGAACGTCCGTTCCGGATAGGCCATCGAGGCCAGATCGCCCTGACGGACCCGGTCGCCGAAACGAGCCTGCGCCTGCGCCACGGCCACCGCGCTGGCATCCACCCCCGACACGTTCCATCCTTGCTCCTGCAGGACCGCCAGATTGCCTCCCGAACCGCACCCGACATCCAACACCCGCCCCTGCCCAACCCATGGAAGCAGCCCTCGCCCCCGCCAACGGCGCCACAGGAACTCAGGCCATAACAGGAGCCGGCGCGCCCATTGCCACCGACGGGCCGATTCCGACGCCGGATAACCATAGAAATCCTGGGCAATCCATCGCCGGATGTTTCCCGACCATCGTTTGGCTGTGCGGCGGAGATCGCCGGCCTGCCGAGGCGCGGCCTCGGGATAATAGGTGTCCGGATAGTACCCGCCGATCTCCTCGCGAGTGGGGCGAGGATTCAAAAACAGCAGGCGGCAGCCCTGACAGCGCACGACCGTAAATAAATCGTCGGTGACGTGATGGGTGAGATCGTACTGGCTGAAGAGGGCTGTGTTTGACGCCTCCCCGCACAGGTCGCAACTGATGGTTTCCATAGCCCCTCTGGCAATTGGGTTACAGGCGATCGCCGCGAGACTTGAGAAACAGACCCGGCGTCGGCGTTACGGCTTCAGCGCGCGCAGCCAGCGCGTATAACATCGAATACGGGTCGGGGCCTTGCGGATCGCCGACCAATAATGCCGGCGCGCGTCACCCCGACGGCCGGCCCGTTCTGCCGCCGCCCCTTTTAATAGATAGTAGTTCGCCCATTCCCGGTCCAATGCGGCGCGTTGCTCCGCCGTCAGGGGAGTGAACCCCTCAAGGCGCATGAGAAAGCGATCTCGACTGGCGAGGACCCGCTCTCGATGGGTCTGCTCATCGAAGGCCATGTCTCGATAGCCGTGCCCCCGCTGGAGCTTGTGCACCAACACCTCATCGATGCACTCGAACCTGGTTACCCGAAACAGCCGGATCGTGAGATCGGAATCTTCCGACCCGTACAGTTCAGGATCCAGACTCCCGATTTGATCGAGCACCGCTTTCCGGATCAGGAGTGTGGACGGCAGCGCGACATGACCGCCGGCAAACGCCTGCACCATCGGCTCACGGCTCGACCGCGCCGACACACGCTCCTCCAAGGTGCCGTCCTCAAAGCGCACCTCGAAGTCCGTATGCACCATCCCCACGTCCGGCCGGGCACGCATGATCGCCAACTGGGCGGCGAGTTTGCCCGGCAACCAGACATCGTCACAATCCAGCAGCGCGATGAACTGCCCCTGCGCGGCGGCGATGCCGTAGTTGCGGGAACGGGCCGGCCCGCCGTGGCTGCGCTGAAACCATCGAATGCCGTCGCTGTGCTCGAGACGTTTCAACACCTCCTGCGTTCCGTCTGTCGATCCGTCATCCACTACCAGGATTTCCACGGCACCATGTCCCTGCGCCCGCACGCTGGCTACGGCCTTGGCGACAAACGGCGCACCGTTAAACACCGGAATGACCACGCTGACCAGTTCGTCGCTCATGTCTCTGCCCTCGCCGGCGTGCGTTCCAACATCCGGCCGGCCGCCGTAAAGACCTCATCCACTGCAATCTGTTGCATACAACTCTCGTCCCCGCGCAAGCAGGTCGGATGATAACAGGCACGACAATCGAGGCCTTTGTAGATCACCTGCGACGGTCCGCCGCGCGGCCCCCACCGTTGCGGATAGGTCGGCCCGAAAAGCGCCACGACCGGTGTGCCCATCGTTGCGGCGATGTGCATCGCGCCTCCGTCGTTTCCGACGAACAACGCACAACGTTTGACCAACGCGGCAAACTGCAGGAGCGAAAACTTTCCCGCCACCACAATGGGCGCGCAACGCGTCTTGCGGGCGACCTGCTCGGCGATCTCGCGTTCACGCTGATCGCCGCCCAGAAGAATCCGGCAGGCAAACCTGTCGGCGAGACGATCGGCCAGCTGGGCGAACCGTTCATGCGGCCAGACTTTCAGCGAGTAGCGCGCCCCCGGTTGCAACAATATCAACAATTGAGAGGATTGCGCAGACAAGAGCCCGGCCTCCTGCATCCAGGTCTCCACCGCCTGCTCATCTGCCTGCGACGGGTACAATGCGGGGGTGCCCGGCTTCGGATCGAGACTCAGAGCCCGCAGAGCGCAGAGATCGTAGTCCACGCGATGCTGATCCGTCGGGCGTGGTCTGGCCACGGTGCTGTACAAGAGCCCTCGCCAGCGATGTTCAGAGTTAAAGCCGATACGGACGGACGCACCGGTCGCCAGACTGATAACGGCCGAGCGATCGCCATCGGTCAGATCGACGACGCCGTCAAAGCCTCGCCGGCGCAGCATCTGCACAAACTTCAGCTGCGCGTCCCAGGATCCCTTGTCGAGACACAACACCTCGTTCACGTCGGGATTATTGGCCAATACCCCTTCCGTTCCACGATTGACCAGCATCGTCAGGTGCGCCCTGGGAAAGGCAGTCCGCAGTCCGCGCAACACCGGCGTCGATAGGAGCACATCGCCGATGTGCCGCAATTTGATGATCAGAATGTTCTGAAGATCCATCTCGCCGTCGCTCTTAGCAGCTCGCTGCAACACTGTTCCTATAACGTCAGGCAACGTCGAGGATCGCACATCCGTCCGTCGCTCGTGAAGCGTCGTTCGTCTCTCGTCCGCCGAAAAGAGCTTATGGCATATAGCTCATAGCATATGGCCAGAAATCGAGAGCGGGCGTCTTTACTCTCAGCTATACGCCACCAGCCATATGCTCTGCCTCCGACGGGAGACGCTTCACGATTCACAGACGTTGAGCACGACGCTGGTGGGACTTTTCAACAGCCTGCCTCAGGCACAGAGTTCACGATACAAGGCACTGGTCCGCCACGCCGCGCGTTGCCAGGTAAACAGTCGCGCGCGCTCGAAGCCACGCGTCCGAAGACGCTGTCGCAGCGCCTGATCCGACAACACGTTCACCATCGCCGTACCTAACGCCTCGACATCCTCCGGATCCACCAGCACCGCCGCATCACCCGCCACTTCAGGGAGAGACGAGGTCGAGGAGGTAATCGTCGGCGCGCCGCAGGCCATCGCTTCCAGCACCGGCATGCCGAAGCCTTCATAGAGCGACGGAAAAACAAACACGTCGGCGTAAGAGTACAGCCGGCGCAGATCTTCACGATCGAGACGACCGGTGCAACGCACGTCCTGCTCCAACCCGAGCGACCGGGCCGTCGCAACGTAACTTCCCTGCGGATGCTCCGGATCTCCCACGAGCAGAATGGCCCGCCCTCCGAGCTGCGAACGCGACTGCGCCACGGCCTGCAGAAAAGCACGGTGATTTTTTCGTGGATCCGCCCCGCCGACGAACAGAATAAATCCGGCGGCTGGGATCGCCCACCGTGCCCTCAACGCTTCCATCCCCCGCTCATCCTGCACCGGCGAGAATGCCTCGGTCACGCCGTTATGGATGACCACCACCCGTTCACGCGGAATTCCATACAAGGCTTCTATCTCACGGGCCGAAAACTCCGATACCGTCACGACCCGTCGCGCCCGGTTGGCCGTGGCGATCGCTCGCCGGGATGACCCGGCCTGCCCAAACAACTTCCTCGAATATTCCGGATGGCGGGCCAGCCACAGATCATGGATAGTGACGATACCGCCCGATCGTCCCGTCGTATGCATCTTGAAGTTGGGGCCGTGATAGAGATCGAGACTGTCCCAGGCCCCCCGCCATGGCATCAGCCACCGTGGCGCTTCCACCCACCGCAAACGATCGTGCACGGGCCAGCCTTCGAGCCGGCCTGTCTGCAGGGCCCCGGGCCGGAGATATCCGACATACTCGACCTGCTCATCCAAAGCCAGCAGCGACCGGAGCAGATGATACGTATGCCAGCCGACGCCGCCCTTGTCCCCCACGATTGACGCCGCGTCGATCCCGATACGCATCAGGAAAACGGGACCTCCGCCAGGTTCATGCCGGGCAGGGATGGATCGATCATGCGTCCCGCCTGACGTTCACACGCTCCCAGGCCTTGGCATATTTGACGAACGTGTGGAGACCGGCAAACATCGCCACCACCAATCCGTGCACCCCGTCGCGATACCCGCCGCGTGAGAACAGGGTTTTGAGAATCGTACCGAGATGGTGCGTGGCAATGACCCAGCCGCTGATTTGGGTGACCCGCTTGAGTTTCTCATCGGCACCAAGCGTCGTATACCGCATCATCTTACGGATGTGATGGTTCACGGTGGGCATGCTGTAGTGATCGAAGGGCTCCCGAAGCCGCTCCCGACGCCCGCTGAGCGTGAAGTTTTCGTGCAGCTTCACATCGTCGTACCGGCCGGCGGTGTTTCGGAACAACCGCAGCTGATAGTCCGGATAGAGCCCGCCGCCCTGAATCCATTTCCCGTAGAAAAAATTCCGCCGGGGAATCTCATACCCTCCGATATCGGCCGCCGGGGCCGTCGCCAGTAACGCGTCGATTTCCCGTCGCAATCCACCGGTCACGCGCTCGTCGGCATCCACCACGAGAATCCACTCCGCCGTCGCTTGATCGATGCCGAAGTTTTTTTGCGGACCGTACCCGGGCCAGGGGCGGACAAACACTTTCGGGGTGTACTGCTTTGCCAGCTCCACCGTCCGGTCCCGGCTTTCCGCATCCACGACGATGAGTTCGTCGGCCCAGCGCAGGGACTCGAGACAGTCGGCAATATTCTTTTCTTCATCCTTAGTAATGACTACCGCCGCAATCGTCATGGTTCTGCGTCCCGCTCCATCGTCGGTGACCGTCATGCTTAGCCCTGCTTCACCGTCGCCGCCTGGCTGCCCTTAGGCAGCGCCCGTGACTGCAACTCCCAGAAACGCGCGTACTTGATGAACGTATAGTAGGCATAGAGTCCGGACAAGATGAGTCCGGGCACCCCGTCCAGACAGCCTTTCCGCCCGACGTACATTTTGAGAAAGGTAAAACAGGGATGTGAGACCAGCTGATGCCATGAGAACGGGCGCCCCTGCTCGACCATGCGCCGTGCCATGAGATCGGAATAGCGCTCCTGCTTGGCTAAGTAATGGTCGATATCCCTGAACGGGTACTGCAGGGCCGCGGCGGTCAGGTAGCCGATTTTCCCGTCCAGATCGAAGCTTTCATGGACGAGCTCCTCCCGATAACGCAGCCGGCTCTTGCGAAACAACTGCGGCTGCCGGTAGTCGGGAAACCAGCCGCAATGTTTGATCCAGCGCCCGAGAAAGTAATTCTTGCGGGGAACGAAGTAGGCATCGGCCTCCGGGCCGGCAGCCAGCACGCGCCGGATCTCGTCGCGTAACTCCGGCGTCGCCCGTTCATCGGTATCCAGACTGAACACCCAATCGTGCGTGGCATGGGTCAGGGCCTCGTTCCGTAGGCGTCCGAATCCGTGAAAGTCATGCTGGTAGACCTTGTCGGTGAACTCCCGGCTGATCCGCTCGGTGGCGTCGGTACTGTGAGAGTCCACCACGATGATTTCATCCGCCCACGTGATGGACTCCAGGCACGCCCGCATATTGGGCTCGTCGTTGTAGGCAATGACCACGGCCGACACCGGAATGTGATTCACAGCAGCAGATCCTTATCGAACAACGACGAACAAGAAACTGTGCCCCCCACGATCATAATCGTGCCCCGAACTCGCGCCAGGACCAGAGGCGATTCGAATCGAGCGCGACATTCGCGACCTCGTAGAGGGCCATCAACTCCAGGTCGCGAGCAGCAAGCCGACGTCGCCGGCCCGACTCGTGCTCGGAGAGCGCTTCGAAATTGAGCGTGGCCTCCTGAAACGACTCGGTCGAGAACGAATACAATAGCAGCCCGTCCGGGCTGGCCAGGCCGACCAGATTGTCGTAGACACTGGTGAGATAGGCCACCTGGTCCGGCAGGCAATCCCGCACCAACAGACAGGTCAGGTCACGTCCGGCAAACGCCCCCAGGGCAGGCAGTATGCCGTTGAGCGCCAGCAGGGTCGGAGCCACATCGACCTGGCTGGCAATGGTCGATACCGTCCGCGGGCGATAGGTGGATGGAGTGCGCAGCGACTCGTCCATCCAGATCAACAGCGGCGAGGCAAAATGACCCGCCTTTCGCTCGATGTCGCTACTCCCCACCGGCTCGTGCCGGCCATGGTCACCCAGGACGACGACGACCGTATTCCGCAAGAGTCCCTCGCGAACGAGTCTGGTGAACACCCGCTCCAACTCGTGATCCGTATATCGGAGAGCGCCGACATACTTGTCCGGCACCTGTTCCTGCAGCAGACGCACCTCGGGATGGTTCTGCGGGGCCGCGAAGGGATGGTGGGTCGACAACGTGAGGGTCGTCAGAAAAAACGGCTTTCCCTCCGCCTGGCGTTGCTTGATGCGTTCGTAACAGAGGTCGAACAAGGCGCCGTCCACGATGCCGAGGCCCATCCGTTCCGCGTCTTTGGGAAAATCCCCCTCGTCGATCAGCTGCTGCAAACCATTGCGCGCGACGAATGACTGAAGCCGGTTCAGGTCCCGATGCTGCCCGATCACCATCTCCGTTCGGTAACCCTGACGCTGTAACAACGACGGCAGACAGAGGTAATCGTGGGCATAGCGCGTTTTCATCGCAGCGGCCCCTTGTCGCGGAAACGCGCTGCAGAGGGTCGCAAACAGTCCCCGTGACGTTTGAACGCCGTTGGAGAAAAAGTTCTCGAAATAGACGCTGTCCTGCTTCAGGCGATCCAAAAACGGTGTCCCCTGAACCTCGCCGTACTTCTGTTCGAGATACCGGCGATCCAGCCCTTCGAGAAACACCAACAGGATGTTCGCCTGCCCGGGCAACCGAACACCGTCCGAGGAAGCGGCCATGGTTCTGACCAGGGGATACCGTTGATCGACGAACGCTTCCCCGGGGCCGAGCAATCGCTGCGCCGTCTGAACGGCCACCTCATAGGGCATCGTCTCGGCATTTGCCCGCTGTTCCATCGACCCCCGTGATACCACCGCGATTCGCAGGGCCTCGGCCGCAAAGAGGATCGGATTCTGCGCCAAGGTGTAATAGACCATGCTTCCGATCGGTGCGATCCGGATCCCGTAGGGGCCGGAATGGTGAAACCCGGCTCCGCCGGCCACCAGTGCGACAAGGAGGAAGGTATTCGCCTGAAACCCCGAGCCCGGCCGCCAGCGATCCAGCGCCGGCACAAGGGCCAGAGAAAAACTCCACCACCACAGCCCCATGGCCGCAACCTGGATGCCCAGAAAGAGCGCGAGCCGTGCCGCCCACTTACCTGCCGCGCCTATTTCGGCGCTGGTTTGCTGCATGGCCTGCACATTGGTGGCGCCCGGTGTCGCCGCAGGCGCAAACAGGTCGCCGATATATTCGAGGAACACGAAGTCCATATGCTGCCGGTTGAACCCGTAGTACCCCATATCCACGCACAGCAGGACAAACAACAACAAGCCGGTCAGCACACACCCGACATGCAGCGCGGACCGAAACGTCAGAAGGAAGGATTGCGTCGCGCGTCTCAGGCCGTTCCAACCGTGCCGCAGCATGGCCCACCCTCCGGCCCCGACCCCGGCCAGCACTAACGCGAAGGTCGCCGTAATGAAGTCGCCTCGCACACCGACGATGAGGGTTTTGAGCAGCAGCGGCAGTCTGGGAGCTTCCTGCTCGAGCGCGTCGCGCAGCAGAAACATCCGCTCCGCCATTTGCATCACGACGAAGAGAATCCACCAGAACAGCACGCTTTTTCGGATTGAGGCGCGAGCTTCCGCCCATCGTTCCATCATGATGCGATCACCCGCCGATAGACGCGCTCCAGTTCATCCACCATCCGGTCGATCGAATAGGACTGCACCACCGTCTGGCGGCCCCGCCGCCCCATCGCGGCGCGAAGTTCGGAATCGATCAGCAGGCGGCCGATCCGGTCGGCCAACGCATCGGCATCCCGCGGCGGGACGATGAACCCCGATTCCCCGTCGGCCAGCACATCGGGAATCGATCCGGTGGTCGTCGAGACAACCGGAAGTCCGATCGCCAGGGCCTGCATCAACACCTGAGGAATGGTATCGCCTTCGACCGTGGGAATCACAAAGAGATTCAAGGACCGGAACACATCCAGGAGGTCATCGCGAAACCCCAACATGCGCACGTCGGCCGTCAAGCCGAGACGGTCGATCTGCGCGCGGATGTTCTGCTCTTCCGGCCCTTCACCCACGATGAGGAAGGCCACTCCCTGGTGCTGCTTCAGCACCTTGGCGGCCGCCTCCACAAGATACCGGTGGCCTTTATAGTCCCGCAGATAGGAAATCATCCCGACCAACAGATGCCCGCCGGGAATCCCCAGCTCGGCCCGGATATCGTGTTGAGGTTTGGCCGGAGAAAAATGCTCCACATCCAAGCCGATGGGAAACGAAGCGACACGGTCCGGCGCCAATCCGTCTCGATGAATGAGGTCCTGCCGGTTCCGTTCGCTCCCGGTCACGATGACCATGTCGAAGAGACGCCGATACAGCAAATGCGTGGTGACATTGTTATTGAGCGGCGCCGAAATATGCCGCGTGCGAATGACCTTGGGGCGCGGATCGAGCAAGCGTGACGACAATGCCGCAATCCAGCTGTCACGCGAACTGTTGACATGAACGATCTCGGGACGCTCCCGCTTGAGCAACGCGCGAAAGGCCAGAATCGACAGCGGCAGGCGCCATTGCCGCATCACAAACGGCTCCACCGGAAGCCCTCGCTCTCTCGCCATGGCCATGATGGGGCTGCGCGGCTCCAGGACCAATCGAATGCGATGGCCGCGTTTCAACAGGCGCTCCGCGTGGAGCAGAACGGCCAGTTCCTGCCCGCCGACCGCCGTGCTGGATTCCGCAATGATGATGTTCACAATGATCCTGGCTTGCGTGATCGCTCAAGTTGTTGTTCGACCGCACGAACGACCTGTTCCGGTCGCACGGCGGTCAGACATTCGAGGGACACCGCACGGGTACAGTCACGGCGAAAACAGGGTCTGCATTCCACCGCATGCGACAGGACAACATGGCCCATGCCATAGGGCCCGGTTCTGACGGGATCCGTCGGGCCGAACAGGGCCACCACCGGCGTCCCCACCGCCGCGGCGATGTGCATCGGCCCGGAATCGTTCGTCACCAACACAGACGCGCGACGCAACAAACCGGGGAGTAAGCCTACAGGGGTCTGTCCTGTCAGATCAATCGCTTTCGTACGCATGAGCGCCGTCACCGCGAGCGACTCCGGCCGCTCGGCCGGCCCGCCGATCAGGACCACAGGCAGCGCATGCGCCTCAGAAAGCCGGTCCGCGACCACGGCAAAATGTTGCGCGGGCCAACGCTTGGTCTCCCAACGCGCAGACACGTTCATGGCGACCCAGGGTTGCTGAGCGACAATTCCTGCCCGGGCCAACATGGTCTCCACGGCCCCACGGTCTTTCGATCGCTCGACGAATTCGAATCGCGGCTGCGTAGGTCGTGTCGCGCCCAGCGCCTCGGCAACCAGCAGGTAACGATCGACGGCATGCATCGGCACGGAAGGCACCGCCACCCGCTGGGTGTAGAACATGGGGCTGCCCTCCCGCGCATTGGCAAACCCGATCCGATGGTCGCAACCGGTCAACCGGGCCATCGCCCCGCTCCGGAAGAGACCCTGGAGATCGACGACCAGATCGAAGCCGGCCGCCCGGAGATCGGGCACCCGCCCCAACCAGCCCCTGAGCCCCTCCGACACGGAACAGATTTGATCGACCCCGGCCATGACTTCCACCAGCGGCGCCCATTGTCGCTTGACCAGCCAAGTGACCCGGGCTTGAGGAAAGCGCTCGCGCAACGCCGCCAGGGTCGGCATCGCATGGACGATGTCGCCCAGCGAACTCGGTTTGATAAGCAAAAGTCGGCGTACGGAATCGGTCATTCGGCCACCAGAGCTGCTCAGCGCTGCACATCGACGGCGGGCCTGTGCGTCGCATGGGCCACGATCCAGTCCACCGCCTGCGACAACCCCTCAGCCACATAGTCAGGAGGCAGATCGCGCGCCGTCAAGTCGGCCAAAGCCTCCGCACCCGACGGGCCGGTCATGACCAGCAGGCTCTGCGCCCCCACCTGTTTAGCCAATTCGATATCGCGAGCACTATCGCCGATCACATAGGAGCGGCTCAGATCTACCTGCAATTCGGCATGGGCACGGTCGATCATGCCCCTGGCCGGTTTGCGGCAGTTGCAGTGATCGTCGGGATGGTGGGGACAAAAATACAATCCGTCGAGCGTCACCCCGTCCTCCGCCAGCACGAGCCGCAACTTGCTGTGAATCGCTTCGAGATCTCTGGATGAAAAATATCCCCGCCCGAGCCCCGACTGATTCGTGACGACAACCAGACGCGCGCCGGCCGCTTTCAACCTGGCCAACGCCGCTCCCACGCCGGGCAGAACCCTGAAATCATCCGGAGACTTCACATAACCCGTATCGACGTTCAACGTGCCGTCACGATCGAGAAACACCGTGACACCCGCCAGCGACGGGGAAGTGACACCCGGCGACGGCGCGAGGTCGACTGCCGAAGGAGGAGCCACCAGCGGCAGGTGCTGCACGGTTGCATCGTAGACCTGCTCCACCGTCACCCCGGTCATGCACCGGTGATCGATGGGACATTCCCGCAAGAGACAGGGCGCGCAGGACACCGGCTGCCGGACCAGCTTGGCGTCGACGCCGAACGGCGACGTGGTTTTCCAATCGGTCGGGCCGAACACAGCCACCAGCGGAACCTTGAAGGCCGCCGCGACGTGCATGGGCCCCGTGTCGTTCGTGAGAAACAACTGGCAGCGTTTCACGAGCGCCATCAATTCCCGTACCGTGGTCTGGCCGGAACAGACGACCGTGCGGGTCTTGATCTGGTCGGCGATGGCTTTTCCCAGCGGCTCCTCACCCTTGGCTCCCAGAATCGCCACGCCGACTCTGGCACCCGATTGCCCCTGGGCCTCCTTCACCACACGATTCACGACCTCGGCATACCGATCCGGCAACCAGCGCTTCGCGTGGCCATAGGTCGAGCCGGGGTTCACGCCGATCACCAGATCCGAAGGCCCGATTCCGGCATCCGCCAACCGTCCGGCGATCAACGCCGATTCGTCCGGCGTGACAAACAGACGAGGCGCAGGCGCGGGCCCTTGTCCGCCCAGGGGTTTGAGGAGATCCCAGTAGTACTCGACCTGATGCCGTTGCGCGCTGCGTGGCGGCACGGTCACCGGGTCGGTCAGCAACAGCGTTCGCCCGTCCGTCGCGTAGCCGAATCGTCTCGGAATGCCCGCGAGGAAACTGATCAGCGCCGCCTCGAACGCATTCTGAAACAGGATAGCCAGGTCGAATCGGTGGCGGCGCAGCACGCCGGCAAGGGTCCATTTCCCGATCAGCCCCGCATGCCGTCCCCGATCGTCATACACCAGGGTCCGGTTCACCGCCGGATGTTGCGCCAGCAGATCCGCAATGCCGGGCTTCACGAGCAAAGTGATCTCGGCCTGCGGAAACAGAGTGCGTACCTGGCTCAAAGCCGGTTCGCACATGACGGCATCCCCGAGCCAATTGGGCCCGCGGACAACGATCCGACGGATCCCTTCCTTACGCATGCCCCCCCGCTCCGTCCGGTGCCGAGTCGAATCGCAGCAATCGCTCCACATCTTCCTGTCCCGACACGATTTCCGTGCGAAGCCGCACGGCCCAGCAGACATCTTCCGCAGCTAACAACGGCGCCACCTTGTCGGCATCTTTCTCCGTCGTCACCAACAAATCGGCGCCACAGGCTTTCGCCTTGGCTCGAATGGTGTCCATCACGCCACGGGTATAGTGCACATGATCGGGAAATGCCAGCATCTCAACCACGGTAATACCCACTCCGGCCACCAACGCACGAAAGGATTCCGCATTGCCGATCCCACTGAAGAGCAGAGCCGACCTGCCGCGAAACGCATTCAACGGACGCCGCTCGTCCGCCCCCACGCGCCGGTACTCCTCCGCCCGGAATCCCACACGCACCAGCGACGGAAGTGAGCCGCAGGCGTCGAGCAACAGACGCCGCACCGACTCTCCTTCCTGATCCTCATCGACCCGGGTGATAAGAATGGCCGAGGCGCGCGCGGCCGCCGAGAGGGGCTCCCGTAAACGTCCGACCGGCAACGCCGCCCGCAGACCCGCCGAGTCCGTCGCATCCACCAGCAGCAAGTTTAGATCGCGATGGAGTTGGACATGCTGAAACCCGTCGTCCAACACAAAACAATCTACCGGAAGTTGCTCCAACACCCACTGGCCGAGCGCATATCTGTCCGCCCCCACGGCCACAACGGCCTGAGGACAGCGACGCGCGATCAGATAGGGCTCATCCCCGGCTTCGTCCGGCCCCGCAAGAATCCGTTGCCCGTCTGAAACCAGCAATTGCGGAGCCCTGCTGCGCCGCCGATACCCTCGGCTCAGAATCGCCACGCGCTTTCCCTGCGCCGTCAGCCGCTCCACCAGGTACATGACGACCGGTGTCTTGCCTGTTCCGCCGACCGTGAGATTCCCCACGCTGATGACAGGACGAGGCAACCGGCGCGTGGGGAACCAACCTTGTATGTAACACCACAGCCGAAACCGAGCCGCGAGTTCGTAGGGATACCCGAGCCACCGCAACCAGGACCGCAGCCCTCTCGACATGGTCGCCGCCATTACGATTGCCGACTCGACAGCTCTTGCCTCTGTTCAACTCGCGCGTCCTTCGATGCTGCTCGGCCCGGCAGAAACGTCGCGATGATCTCCGCGCTGCGTTGGAGCGCGCCCTGGTTGTCCGCCACGACCCGCTGCGCCGCCTGCCCCATGCGCTGCAAGGCGGCGGGATCGCGAAGGAGTGCTCGAAGGCCTTGCGCAAGCTCCTGTTCGTCCTGCACCACCCGTCCTCCCTGCGCATTCATGAGAAGCGCCGCCACTTCGGCACAATGGTCGGTATGCGGCCCGAACAGCACCGGTTTCCCCCAGACCGCCGGCTCCAAGAGATTATGTCCGCCTACCGGCGCCAGAGTACCCCCGACAAAGGCCACCACCGCGTCTCGATACAGCAGGGCCAATTCCCCTCGCGTGTCCAGGACGAGCACCCGCGCGCCAGTGCCCGCCATCGGGGCTAGGCCACCCGTGCTCCGCCGACTCACCGTGAGGCCTTTCGCGTGGATCATCTGCTCCACCTGCGTCGCCCGTTCGATATGGCGAGGGGCCAGGACCAAGCGGAGCTCGGGGAACTCGGGACTCAGGATCCGATAGGCATTGACGATCGCGTCTTCCTCGCCGGGATGTGTGCTCCCGGCCACCAGCAACAGTTCCCGGTCGGTCAGCCCGAGCGCCGCCTTCGACAGGGCCGTGCCGCTGGCCCCGGCCTGGGGAACCGGTTGATCGAACTTGATGTTGCCGGTGCATCGGACCCGTGACGGCTCGGCCCCTAACTCGATCATACGCTGCGCGTCCCGCTCCGATTGCATGAGGCAACAGCTGATCATGTTCAGCATGGTCCGGTAGAAATCACGGATGACCGGCAGACGTTGCCGCTCGAAAGAGCGGGTGGACAATCGTCCGTTGACCATAATCGACGGCACATTGCGCCGCCGCAAGCTCCGCAGGATATTCGGCCAGAGTTCCGTCTCGACGAAAATATAGAGACTCGGTTTGAGACGGTCGATGGCCTGATTGACGACCCAGGGAAAATCGAGCGGCGCGTACCGGTGCTCGGCCACGCCCTCCAGCCGCTGCTCCACCGCTTCACGCCCGGTTTCGGTTACGGTCGAAACGACCAACCTCATCTCAGGGTACCGCCGACGCAAATCCCGCACGAGCGGCGCCACCGCCACCACCTCGCCTAACGACACGGCGTGAATCCAGATACAACCCGACCTGTCGTCAGGCTCAGGGGCGGGCGGCTCCGCCTGCAGTCCCAGCCGCTGAGGCAACCCGCGACGGCAACGCTGCTTGGCCAATAAGACGAACAGGATAATCGGGGAGACCAGGAGCAGAAGACTATTGTAGAGCAGATACCACATTACGGACCAGCCCGCAGGACGGCCTCATCGGCCTCGATCGTCATGCGGTTCAGCGTCTCTTCCAACTCCCGGCGGACACGCTCGAGGTCGTCGGCCGAGGCGTCGGGCGGCACGCTGATCGGCGGCCCCAGGAGAAACAGGCCCCGCGAGAACGGATAGGGCATGATGAACCGGTCCCAGCTCGCGAAGAGTTTTTTTTTGAGCAGCCGAAGGCCATCGGGATAATCGGCAGGCCGGTGGCGCGCGCCAACTGCACCACACCCACCTTGGCAACTTGCCGCGGCCCCTTCGGTCCGTCCGGCGTCAACACGAGATTGCCGCCTGACCGCCCAAGGCGAATCAGCTGTCGAAACGCTTCGGCGCCGCCCCTCGTGCTGGACCCGCGAACGGCGTCCAACCCGAACCGGGCCACGATGCGGCGGATCAGTTCGCCGTCGCGATGCTGACTGATCAACACATGGGCTTCGAGTCCCGGAATGGCCAGCGGCATCATCAGTTGTTGAGCATGCCAGAAGGCCAGAATCACCCGCTTCTCTTCTGCGAACAAGCGGTTTACATGCTCAGATCCTTCGGTCCGCCAGGTCATCGTGCGTCGCAGCATCTGAATGATCTGGTAGCCGACGGGCGGCACTACCGCGACCTTGAGCGCATTGACGATCCGCTTCTGCAACGGCTGCGGCTGAGGAGCCGGCGCTGATCGATCAGTTGTCATTGAACTCCCAACCCCGCCTTCGCCTGTGTCCCTACTCCGAGATCGCATCGGCAAACTGCATCGCATGCAGGCGCTTGTACATGCCGCCCTTCCGCAGGAGCTCTTCGTGCGAGCCGACTTCCGCCACCCTGCCCCGGTCCAACACCACGATGCGGCTGGCATTCTGAATGGTCGACAGCCGGTGCGCCACGACCAGGGTCGTTCGGTTATGCATCAGATTGGTCAGGGCCATCTGCACGATGCGCTCCGATTGGGTGTCCAACGCCGAAGTCGCTTCATCCAGAATCAGGATGGGCGGGTCGCGGAGGATCGCCCGCGCGATCGCCAGGCGCTGCCGCTCGCCACCGGAGAGCTTGAGCCCGCGCTCTCCGATCAACGTATCATACCCGGCCGGCATCCGGACAATGAACTCATGCGCATAGGCCAGCTGGGCCGCTCGCATCACATCGTCGGGCGTGGCTCCCTGCCGCCCATAACCGATATTGTTGCGCACCGTATCGTCGAACAGCACAACTTCCTGCGAGACGATGCCGATCTGCCCGCGCACCGACCGCAAACTGCAGGTCTGCAGGTCCACCCCGTCGATCAGAATCTGCCCGCCGGTCGGATCGTAGAACCTCGGCAACAGGCTCACCAGCGTGGTCTTTCCACTCCCGCTGCTGCCCACAAAGGCGATGATCTCGCCCGCCCGGATCGTCAGATCGATACCGCTCAGCGCAGGCTCGCTCTGGCCTTCGTACTGGAACGCCACCTGCCTGAATTCGAGAGAACTGGAAATGGACGGCAGCTCAGTCCGGCCGCCGTTGGCCTCCTGCTCCGTCGGCAAATCCAGCACATCGAACACCCGCTCTGCGGCCGCCAGCGCCTGCTGAACCGTGTTGTTCGCGCCGGACAATCGTCTGATCGGCGTGTAGGCCATGAACATGGCTGCCAGGAACGAGAAGAAGGCGCCGGGAGTCATCTCATCGTGGATGACCAGATATCCGCCGTACCAGATGATTCCCGCAACCCCGAGCACACCGATGACCTCCATATGGGAGGAACCGAGCGAGGAGACCTGAATGGCTTTCATCGTGGTATGGATGAAGGCGTCGTTGCTCAAACGAAATCGCTTGGCCTCTTCCTCTTCCCGGCCGAACGATTTCACCATGCGGATGCCGGCCAGCGTTTCCTGCAGCGTCGAAGCCATGTCGCCCATACGTTCCTGGCCGCGCGTCGCCAGATTCCTCAACCGTTTTCCCATTCTCGCCATGGTCACCACGGAAAGCGGCACCACGATCATCGACACCGCCGCCAGTTTCCAGTTCTGGTAAATAATCACGCCGATCATGGCCAAAAACGTCAGCCCCTGCTGAAACAGATCTTTCAGCACCCCGGCCACGGCGTTGGCCATTTGGTTCACATCGTTAATGACCCGCGAGACCAACCGGCCCGACGTATTCGTGTCGTGAAAATGGACCGGCAGTCGAACAAGTTTTGAAAAGAGCTGCTCTCGGATGTCGCCGATGACCTGGTTCCCGACATAGTTCATCAGATAGTTCTGTCCGTAGTTGAACACACCCTTGAGCACCGCCACCGCCAGAATCGCGATGGGAAGCACGAGCAGCAGGCTTTCATCCTTGCTGATGAACAGGCCGTCGAGGACCGGGCGCACCAGCCAGGCATAGGCGGCGGAGAGTCCGGCTACGAGCAGCGCGCAGAGAAACGCCGCCCCCAGTCGAAACCGGTAGGGATTCAGATATGTAAGTAAGCGAAGATACTGTTTCATGCCCGACACTCGGCCAAGACGGCTTCTGCGGCACGACGAGACGCGCCGGGTGTGCCCAACGCCTGGCGGACCAATAAGAGCGCGGCCTTCATGTCTTCATAGGCCCGGGTATCCGCCAGCAGCCGTTCGGTTTCCTGTACGAGCCGCTCCGGCGTCGCCTCATCGTGAATCAGTTCCGGCACGATCCCCCGTCCGGCGACCAGATTCGCGAGACCGATCCAGGGCACCCGAATCAGGAGACGCGCCAACCGGTAGGTGAGCCAGGAAGAGGCTCGATAGAACAAAATCATGGGCGTTCCCACCACCGCAGCCTGCAAGGTGGACGTACCCGACTTGACGACCAGCAGGTCCGAGGCCGCCATGACTTCACTGGCCTGATTGTGAAAGACCCGAATGGGAACCGGGCTCTCTTTTAAAAGATCCGCAAGGAACTGGTCCTGAATCGATGACGCCTGGGCCAGGATGAACTGTATGGACGGATGCCGCTCGGCAAGGCGCTTCACCGTCTCCAAAAGCAGCGGAATATGCTCGAGCAGTTCGCCTTTTCGACTGCCCGGGAACAGGCCGATCACCGGGCCCGCATCCGACAATCCGAACTGCCGGCGCAAGGCCTGCCGATCGTACGACGGCGCGACTTCGTCGAGCAGCGGATTGCCGACAAACGTACACCGCACGCCGGCCTTTTTGTAGAGCGGTTCCTCGAACGGCAGAATCGCGAGCACATGATCGACGCGCTGCTGAATCCAGCGCATCCGCCCGCGCCGCCAGGCCCACACTTGCGGCGCGATGTAGTAGAGCACCTTGAGACCGCAGGCCCTGGCCACTCGCGCAAAATGAAAATTGAGGCCTGGGTTGTCGATCAACACGACGAGATCCCAGCGTTCACCCTTGATCAGCGTCCGGATACGCGAAATCCGCTGTAGCATCGTTTTGACCGCAGAGAGGCCGATGAGCCCCATCACGTCCAGCTGGGGGATATCCTTCACCAATTCGGCGCCTGCCGCCCGCATCGACGCGCCGCCGACACCCACGATCTGAAGATCCGGAGACAGCTCCTTGAGCGCCTTGACCAAGTGAGCCCCATGGAGATCGCCGGACGCTTCTCCGGTGACGATTAAGATGCGCGGCATGCTGCTCGTCTCGTGCAGATCGGCACAAAGGTCATCCCGTTACACATTCTCCCGGCCGAAGGCCACCGCCGCAGCCTCATCCGCCGAATGGCGTTGCGTAAACCGGCCGATGGCTTCCAGGACCAGGGTCGCCAGATTCAGCGCCGCTTCCCCGTCTTCACCGGACACGACGGGACGGGTCCCGGTATTCACCGCGTGAATGAATGAGTCCAACTCGAGCCGCAACGGCTCCTCATCTCCGGCCTGATAGGATTCGACATCGATGGTCGGCTTGGCGCCGGCCGCCTGCACGCGACGGGACACGACAGCCTGACGGGTTTGAAAATCGATCGAGACGTAACGGTCGCGCTGGAAGACACGCAACCGGCGCATCTTGTTGGTCGAGACGCGGCTCGCCGTCACGTTCGCAACACAGCCGCTCGCAAAGGCAATGCGGGCATTGGCGATATCGATGTTCGACGAGAGCACCGGTACCCCGGCCGCCCGCACCTCTTCGACCGGCCCCGGGTTGAACGACAACACCAGATCCAGATCGTGAATCATCAGATCCAGCACGACATCCACGTCGGTCCCCCGTTCGCCGAAGGCACTCAGCCGGTGACATTCGATAAAGGCCGGACGTTCGATGAAGGGGCGCATGCGCTGCATGATCGGATTGAACCGCTCGCTATGTCCGACCTGTAACAGGCACCCGCGGCGCGCGGCCAGTTCGACCAGTTCACGGGCTTCCGCCGAGGTCACGGCGATCGGTTTTTCGACCAGCACGTGCTTGCCCGCTTCCAGACAGGCTTTGGTGGCGGAAAAATGCGCAGAGGTGGGAGCGGCCACACTGACGATATCGACGTGCTTCAGCAGGTCGTCGAGGTTCGCCCAGAACTGGACACCGTGCCGATCGGCGATCAACTTGGCGCGGGTCGGCGAGGCATCGCACACACCGACCAACGTTGCGCCGGGGAGGGTCGCATAGTGGCGGGCATGGTGCTGCCCCAGGTGACCGACGCCGATCACGCCGGCTCGAAGCTGTTTCATCGCGCCCGATCCTGTCTCATCCGGAAAGCCTTTCTTCGCATCCTGCGTATTCTATTCAACCTGACACGTTACGGGCGCTGATCGCTGCGTAGGGTGCACAAATCGAGTGTTTCCACAGCCGGTTACGTCATTCCGATAATCGCGATGCCGGCACGGTTCGCCTTCGCGATCGTTTCGTCACGGTCCAGGAGAATCCCGCGTCCCGCTTCCAACGCCAGGACCGACGCCTTCACGGACTCCATCACCTCGATGGTGCGCGGACCGACAGCAGGAAGATCGAACCTGAGGTCCTGCTGGGGCTTGCACCGTTTCACCACCACGGCGCCGCCATGCGCCAGTTCACCGCCCCGGCGGATGGCGCCATCGGTTCCTTCCACGGCTTCGACGGCCACAATCACCCGATCCTTCACCACGACGCACTGGCCGATATCCAGCGCTCCGATCTGTTTCCCGACATCCCAACCGTACCGGATGTCTTCCCATTCCTTTTTGCTCGGCTCGCGCCTCGTCAACGTGCCTTCTTCGACAAGGATCCCCTCCAGACCGAAGGTGGATTCACAGATCTGAATACCTTCCTGTTCGATCTCCTCGGCCACCCGGCGAAGGATGTCGTCGTCCTTGAGATGAATCAATTTGGCGGCCAGCGCCAAGGCGCGAAAGTCCGGCCGGACCGTGGAAAAGACGTGCGTCTTCTTGATGCCGCCCAGCATGACTGCGCGCTGCACACCGTCACCCTTGAGCACCTCGATCAACTTGCCGAACTGGCCGATCTTGATCCAGTGGATGTGATCGACGTGCCGAGCGAGTTCCGGGTCGGTTTCCCCCTCATGCGCCACCGCGGATACGGAATATCCGAGCCGCTTCGCATTGTCGGCAAAAATGATCGGAAACCGGCCGTTGCCCGCAATCAGCCCGATCCGCTGCCCATCGGATGCGTGTCTCTGCTCGGCCACTTGCTTCGCCACGTGCTACTCCTCTTCGCCCTCTTGTTCCTTGCCGACCGACCGGCAGATCCCTCGCTTGGTCCCTTCCATAAACGCGGCCACCTGCATGACATCCGGGCTGGCACTGAAGCTCTCACGCGCCAGCTTAACGGCCTCCGCCACCCGGTGCCCGGAACGAAACAGGACTTCGTAGGACTTCTTGAGCGCCGCGATGCGCTCGGAGGAGAAACCATGCCGTCGCAGACCGATGGAGTTCAGCCCGTACATCCGGGCGCGATACCCGCCGGCGGCCCGCATGAACGGCGGCAGGTCCTGGCCGAGGGCGCAGCAGCCGCCGACCATCGCATAGGCGCCGATCCGCACGAACTGGTGGATGCCCGAGAGGCCGCCGATGATGGCGTGATCGCCGATCGTGATATGGCCGGCCAAACTCGCCGCATTCGCGAGAATGAGATGATTACCCAGGTGGCAATCATGCGCGACATGGACATACGCCATCAGGAAGTTGGAGTCGCCGATACTGGTGACTCCTCCGCCTTGCACCGTCGCCCGGTTGACCGTGACGTACTCTCGCAGAATATTGTCGTGACCGATCACGACTTTGGTCGGCTCGCCCTTGTACTGCATATGTTGAGGCGGTCCGCCGACCGAGACAAAAGGATGTAATTCGCACCGCTCTCCGATGTCGGTCCACCCATCGATGCACACGTGGGACAATACGCGAGTACCTGCGCCGATCCGGACGTGTTCACCGACGACGGAATAGGCGCCCACTTCCACATCGTCTGCGAGCACCGCTTTGGGATGGACCACCGCGGTCGGATGTATGTTCACTCAAGACCTCCTCACCATCGACTGCTATGCTGTTCAACGCCGGGCTGCCGGCCGATACACGGTCTTCGGTTACTTGCCCCCGGCCGCCTTCTCATCCGTCACCATGGCCGTGACTTCCGCTTCGCACACCAGCTCGGACTCGACAAAGGCCCTGCCTTGCATCTTCCAGAACGGCGCGCGTTTCTTCAGCACATCCACTTCCAAGCGGAGAATGTCACCCGGGACCACCGGCTTCCGGAACTTCGCCCCGTCGATGCCGGTCAAATACACGACCGGTCGGCCGACCGGCCCGAGCGACTTGAAGGCCAATACCCCGCCGACCTGGGCCAGAGCCTCAAGGATCAACACCCCGGGCATGACCGGACGACCGGGGAAATGCCCCTGAAAAAACGGTTCGTTGATCGTCACATTCTTAATGCCGACGATCCGGCGGTCCGGATCGAGTTCGTGAATGCGATCGACCAGCAAGAACGGATACCGGTGGGGAAGGATCGATTGAATCTCAACATTGTCCATCACTGACATCAGCCCCGCCTCCTGTGTTGCGTAGACGATTACACGTCCCGGCTATTTGTTTTGCCGGTCGAACTCCTTGACGATCTGCTCCGTCAGGTCGACCGACGGATGGCCGTACACGACGATCTTAATGGTGGACTCACTGCCCCGGTCGATGACGGCGGTATACCCTTCCTTCTGAGCCACCGCGGAGACCGCGGCATGGATGCGCTGCGCAAAATCAAGGACCATGCCTTTCTGCTTCTCCTGCACCTCACGGTTGAAGTCCTGAATCCGGCGCTGGTAGGCCTCCAGCTTCGCCCTGAATTGTTCCTGCTTTTCCTTGCGAACCTCTTCGGTGAGCGCGCTGTCCTGGAGCGCCTTTTCAAGCTCCTTCAATTCCTGGTCGTCGGAATCGATGATCTTCTGGCGCGTCGTCGAATAACTTTTGAGATCTTCCAGGGCGCGTTTTCCGGCCACGCTCCGCTCGACGACCTGTTGCTGGTCCATCATCGCGACCTTGATGCGGTCGGCTGCCTGCACAGGCTGCGCCAGCCACGCCAACACCACCGGCACCGCACCCGCTACGATCCAAGTACGTACGTTCATGGGCTCCCTCATCATGGATACGTTTTATTGAATTCTTCGATCACCTGCGACGACACATCCACCGCCTCGTCGAAGTACAGCGTGGGCCCGCCGCGGCCGCGATCGAACACGGCCTGGAGTTCCAACCGTTTGGCCACTCGACCCGACAAGGTTTCAATTTTTTCGCGGAATCCGTCCAGCACCTCTTTCTGCTTATCCTGCACTTCGCGATTCAGGTCGGTAACCTTCTGCTGGTACTCCGACATGCGGCGACGGAATTGCTCTTCCCGCTCGCGCTTGGCATTGGCGCTCAACACACTGCCCTGCTTCATGAAGTCTTCTTCCATCCGCCGCAACTCTTTTTCCTCCAACTCGATCAAGGCCTGCCGGTTCTTGGCGAAAGACGCCAGCATGTCCTTCGCCTTCTTCCCGGCATTGGTGTCGCTCAACACCCGCTGGGGATCCACCACGCCGATACGCGTTGCCGTCGGCACCGTCGAATGATTCGACCGGCATCCGCCGACCAGCAACGACAGGGTCAGGAGCGCCAGGCACATCCCGGCCCGACCGGCTCCCCTCGATCCGCTGCAACTCACTGGTCCCCCCATTCCGGCGATTCCTTTCTCAGACACCCACTCGGGAGATATCAGAACAACGACCCGATCGTAAACTCGAACACACCCATTCGCTCCGTCGGCCGGGGATCCAGGTTGATTCCGTAGGCCGCCCGCAAGGGGCCGAACGGAGAAATCCACCTGGCTTCGAACCCGGCCGCGCTCCGCAGTTTGTTAAACTGCACCGGTTCGTTATCGTCGAACCCATTTCCGTAATCGAAGAAGAACACGCCGTTCAACTTCGCTTCGGACGAAATCGTGAAGATAAAATCGTTGTTGAAAATGAGTTCCTTCGCGGACCCCAAGAGGGATCCGTTCGGCGTCACAGGCCCCGCCCGCCCGAACACGAATCCGCGCATGGTGTTGATACCGCCGACGAAGAACCGCTCGGTGAGGGGAATGGGCCGGCCCCCGATCCCCTCCGTCGAGCCGTACCGAACGTGCACCGAGAACCGCGTATCGTAGATCAACGGCGTATACTTGATCACGTCCGCATAATACTTGAAAAAGTGATTGCTGCCGCCCAGCGCAGGCGTCCCGTAGTCGACCCCGAGACTGAAGCGCCAGCCGGTGCGCGGATCCAGGTAATAGTCGCGCGTGTCGCGAAAAATCGAGGTACGAAAACCCGTCGACGATTGCGTCCCGAGCTGACCGCAGATGAGCGGAATGAAATCCGGGCACAGCCCTGGCTCGGGATCGCTGTACTTGAGTTGCTCGCCGAACAGACTGATACTCCCGTTCACATACTCCGACAACCATCGGCTCCAGGTCGCGCTGACACCCGATTTCGACTCGAAGTAGGAAATGTAGTTGGTCATCGACCGATAAATATCCAGCTGCAGGGCATTGTACGAATCGTTTACGTAGGGGTTGCGGAACGTCACCAATCCCAACGATCGTTGCTGGCCCAATTGCCCGCGGATTCGACCCAACCAGCCGTTCCCGCCGAGATTTCCTTCGGTGATATCCGCAATCGCCACCAGCTTGTCCAATGTGCTGAATCCACCGCCGATGCTGAACTGGCCGGTGGGCTTCTCCTTCACTTTCACATTGAGGTCGACCTTGTCCACATCGACCTGCTGCGGCAGAATTTCGACGGTCTCGAAAAAATTGAGATTGTTCAATCGCTGGAAACTGCGTTTCAACGCCAGGGTGTCGACCACATCCTGCTCATCCAACCGCAGTTCGCGACGCACCACATTGTCGCGGGTCTTATCGTTGCCGTTGACGTGGATCTCGCGGATCCGCATCATTTCCCCCTCTTTCACATTGAGGAGAATCGTGGCCGTGCGCGAATTGTTGTCGGGCGTCACGTTCGGCACGACGTCGGCGAACACATACCCCTTCGCGCCGTACAGATCCGTGATCCGGGTGATTTCTCCCCGGATCTTGGCCCGCTGAAAAATTTCGCCCGGTCTGATGTTCAGGCCTTCGCGTAATTCATGATCCTCGAACACCGTGTTCCCGCGAAATCCGACTTCCTGCACGATGAACGGCTCGCCCTCAACGATCGAATAGTTGATTTCGAACCACTTCTTGTCCTGGCTCAGTTCCAGCGTCGGCTGGCTGATCTGCACGTTCAGATAGCCCTTGTTCAAATAGACTTCCCGCATGCGCTCGATATCGTTGCCCAGTTCCTCGCGTTTCAGCACGCCGGCATCGGACAGCAGGGACGGCACCTTCAACTGCGTGATGAGTCCATACCAGGGAATCCATTCCCGTGTCGCCGTCACCTTAAAGACTTCTTCCTTGGTCACGGCCCGCATGCCCTCGAAATTGATATGGAGGACTTTGGCCTTGGTGCCTTCCTTGATAAAGTAGGTCAACCGTTTCCGGTCCTCGTCCACCGCCTGGATGACGGGAATGACCTGACAGTTGTAATAGCCGTCCTCTTGATAGGCGAGCCGGATTTTTTCCGCGCTCTCCTTGGCCTGCTGCTGATCGAGGAACGTCTGGCTTTTGATCGTGATCTTTTCCTTGAGCTTGTCGTCGCTCAATTCCTCGTTGCCGTCAAACACGATCTCCGTAATGAAGGGCTTTTCCCGAACGACAAACCCGACGGACACACCTCCCGCGGCCGGTTCCGTCTCCACTTGTACGTCTTCAAAGTAGCCGGTGCCGTACAGAATCTTGACCTGCTCGCGGAGCGCGTCGGCCGTGAAACGATCGTTGGCCTTGAGCGTGAGACGCCCCTCGATCGCCTGGAGTTCAATGCGCTTCTGCCCGCGAATGGTGACCGACGTGACCGTCGGCACACCGTCCTGAGCGTACAAAGGCGCCTCTACACCGAACGCGTAGAAGGCCACCAGCGCGAGAATAAGAATCGGCACCCACCGCCTGCCTCCCGACTTGGTCACCGCAATCCTTCCGTACCACCTGGGAATGCAAGCACTGGTTGTCCTGAAGTTCGAGATAGGAAACCACCGCGTTCCGTGTCGCGGCTCGTGCGCCGGGCCGACCGGCCTTGCGCAGGCACTCACGAACTGTTGTCGTTACCATCACCGATGCGCCGCTTTCGTTGCAGCACCACCGCACTTGTGCAGAAAAACTCTCGGATTATATTGACCACATTTTTCAATGTAAAGGAGTTTCCCCGCGCAACGACGCATGCGCCGCGCCTAAAAGACCGGAGGAAATCTTGACTTCACTTACCCCATCACATACTATCCCCCTATGACAAGAACAGATGTACGTAAAGCTATTATTCCCGCTGCCGGACTGGGCACTCGCTTCCTCCCCGCCACCAAAGCCTCTCCCAAAGAGATGCTGCCGCTGGTCGACAAACCGCTGATTCAATACGTCGTGGAAGAAGCCGTCGCATCCGGTATCGAAGACATCATCGTCATCACGGGTCGCGGCAAGCGCGCGATCGAAGACCACTTCGACCGTTCCCTGGAACTGGAAGAAAATCTCAAGGGCAGCGGCAAGGGGCAGGTGCTCAACCAGATGCGGCACATTTCGAATCTGGCCAACTTCTGTTATGTCCGCCAGCCGGAAGCCATGGGCCTCGGGCACGCCGTGCTCTGCGCCCAGCACCTGATCGGCGATGAGCCGTTCGCCGTCATCTTGGGCGATGAAATCATCGACGCGGCGGTCCCCGGCCTCGCCCAGCTCATTCATATTTACAAGCAACGCAAAGGCGCCGTCCTGGGCGTGCAGGAAGTTCCGCCCCAGGAGGTAAGCCGATACGGCATCATCTCGGCCCGAGGCCTCGGCAAGGGTCTGCACCGGGTCGACGATCTGGTCGAAAAACCGGCCCCCGCCGATGCACCGTCGAATCTCGCCGTCATCGGCCGGTATGTCCTGCCGCCGGAGATCTTCCCGATCCTCCGCAAGACGCCTCCGGGTAAGAACGGAGAAATCCAGCTGACCGACGCCTTGCGGCAACTCGTCAAGCACACCCCGATGTTCGCCCACGAAATCGAGGGACAGCGGCACGATGCGGGCGACAAACTCGGATTCCTCATTGCCACCGTGGAATTGGCGCTCAAGAACCCGTCCTTGGGACCTGCGTTCGGCGAGTTCCTGCAACAACGACTCCGACCGACCGCCGCCGACATACGTCGCCGCGGCCCAAGCCGATCCGGCCAAGGTCGAACACGCACCACCAACTAGCCCCGGGCATGACGGACTACCGTCACCCGAACCGTGCCACAGCACGTCACCATTACTGAGACCCTACAGCAGCAGACTGGAGCCTCATGGCTGAAGCAGTAGAACAAGACTTCTCAAGCAACCAGAACCTCGAACCGCCGGACCAGCTGCCCCTGCTGCCCGTCCGGGATATCGTCGTGTTTCCCTACATGGTGCTCCCGCTGTTTGTCGGACGCGAGATGTCGATCAAGGCGATCGAAGCCGCGCTCGCGGGCAACCGCATGTTGTTCCTCGCCACTCAGAAATCCCTGGATGTGGAAAACCCGCAACCGGACGACATTCATACCGTCGGCACCGTGGGCATCATCATGCGGATGCTCAAGCTGCCCGACGAACGGATTAAGATTTTAGTCCAGGGACTCGCCAAGGGACGGATCGAAGAATACATCCAAAACGACCCCTACTATTCGGTCCGCATCGAGAAACTCGTTGAGACGAAGCAGGCCGGATCCACGCTGGAGACCGAGGCCGTCATGCGCACGGTCAAGGAGCAGATCGAGAAGATCGTCAGCCTCGGCAAGGTGCTGATTCCCGACGTGATGGTGGTCATCGAAAATCTGGAAGACCCCGGCCGGCTCGCCGACATGGTGGCCTCCAATCTCGGACTGAAGGTCGACATCACGCAGGCCGTCCTGGAGATCGTGGACCCGATTCAACGGCTGCGCCAGATCAGCGAAATCCTGTCCAAGGAAATCGATGTCCTCTCCATGCAGCAGAAGATCCAGGCGCAAGCCAAAGGGGAGATGGACAAGACCCAGCGCGAATACTTCTTGCGCGAACAGCTGAAAGCCATCCAGAAAGAACTCGGCGAGTTGGACGAACGGGCGGAGGAAGTGGCGGAATTCCGCAAGCGCATCAAAGACGCCAAAATGCCCGAGAAGGTCCTCAAGGAAACCGAAAAGCAGCTCAAGCGGCTGGAAAAAATGCATCCGGACACGGCGGAATCGGCCACGGTCCGGACCTATCTGGAATGGATGGTCGAGCTCCCGTGGAATAAGAAATCGAAAGACAATCTCGACCTGAAAGCCGCGATGAAGGTCCTGAACGAGGACCACTACGACTTGGAAAAGGTGAAAGAACGCATCGTCGAATACCTCGCCGTGCGCAAGCTCAAAGAGAAAATGAAGGGGCCCATCCTTTGTTTCGTGGGACCGCCCGGCGTCGGCAAAACCTCGCTCGGCAAATCCATCGCCCGCGCACTCGGCCGCGAGTTCGTCCGGATCAGTCTGGGCGGAGTCCGCGACGAGGCTGAAATCCGAGGGCATCGCCGGACCTACGTCGGCGCACTGCCGGGACGGATTATCCAGGGCATGAAACAGGCCGGCACGAACAATCCCGTGTTCATGCTCGACGAGGTCGACAAAGTCGGGATGGATTTCCGCGGCGATCCTTCGGCCGCGCTGCTGGAAGTGCTGGATCCCGAACAAAACAGCACCTTCACCGATCACTATCTCGGAGTGCCCTTCGACCTGACCGAAGTCATGTTCGTCACGACGGCCAACCTCATGGATCCGATTCTGCCCGCGTTACGGGATCGCATGGAAGTCATCGACATCCCGGGATATACGGAAGAAGAGAAGCTCGGGATCGCGCAGAAGTACTTAATTCCCAGACAGATGAACGAGCACGGCATTACCGAAAAACATATCCGCGTGAACGAGCCGGCCATCCGCCACATCATCTCGCACTATACGCGCGAGGCCGGAGTCCGGAACCTCGAACGGGAAATCGCCAACCTCATGCGGAAAGTAGCCAAGAAGGTCGCCGAGGGCAAATCCGAGTGTCAGATCATCGACCAGACCAATTTGAACAAGTTTCTGGGTGTGGCGAAGTTCGTTCCGGAGGCGGAACTTGAAAAAGACGAAATCGGCGTCGCCACAGGCCTTGCCTGGACGGAAAGCGGCGGCGACGTGCTGTACATCGAAGCGACCGTCATGAAGGGCAAGGGGCAACTCACCCTCACCGGGCATCTCGGCGACGTCATGAAAGAATCCGCGCAGGCGGCCCTGAGTTATGTTCGCTCGAGAGAAAAGACCCTGGGCATCAGCCCCGACATCTTCGCCAAGAACGACATTCACATTCACGTGCCGGCCGGCGCCACACCGAAAGACGGACCGTCGGCCGGCATTACCATGGCCACGGCCATCGCCTCGGCGCTGGCCAAGATCCCCGTACGGCGCGATCTCGCGATGACCGGCGAAATCACCTTGCGCGGGCGCGTGCTGCCGATCGGAGGCCTGAAGGAAAAAATCCTCGCGGCCAAACGGGCAAAACTCTCGACCGTCGTCCTACCGAAGCGCAACAAGAAGGACCTGGAGGAAATTCCCAAACATATCCTCAAGGGCATCGAGATGATCTTCGTCGATACGGTCGACGATGTCATCAAGGCGGCCCTGCGACGACCATCGTCCGGCAAACCGCGCGCATCAGCTCCGAAGACTCCGGTCAAGAAATCAGCGCGCGCGATCACATCCAAGCGGACGACCGGCTCGCCCCGGAAAAGGCTCCACCTTCCGACGGCTTCACCATCGTTGATTCTCTGATATGCCGTCAGGCCGATCCCGCCGGACCAACCCTGTCGGTAGCGAGTTCGGCCTGATCCGGCTCCTGCACGCGCAGGCCGCCCGACCGGACCGGCAGGTGTTCAAAGGGATCGGCGATGACACGGCCATTCTCAAAACCTCGTCCGACGAATGGACACTCATCACCACGGACCTCCTGGCGGAAGGTGTCCACTTCGATCCCGGCACATCCTCCTTTGAAGACATTGGATATCGAGCGGCCATCGCCAACCTGAGCGATATCGCCGCGATGGGTGGAACCCCCCGCTTCATGCTGGTCGCCATTGCGATTCCGCCGACCTGTTCGACAGCACAGATTCAGCGGCTGTATCGCGGCATGATGCAAGCCGCCGATCCCTATCGGGTCTGCCTGGTCGGCGGAGACACGTCCGCCTCCAAGTCCGGCCTGTTTCTCAGCATCACGCTCACCGGAACCGTACAACCTCGACGCGCGCTCCTGCGCAGCGGCGCCCGCGTCGGCGACCGGCTGTACGTGACCGGCACACTCGGCGACTCCCGCGCAGGGCTGGACCTCCTGACAGCTGCGGCCCGCATCGGAGCGGCAAAACTACGTCCCGCACACGCCCGCTTTCTGCTCGCGCGTCACCACCGGCCGTCCGCCCGCATTGCGGAAGGCCGATGGCTGGTGAAACATGGACTCGCGGGTGCGGCGATCGACCTGTCCGATGGTCTGACCGGTGACCTTCGACACCTCTGCGAAGAGAGCGGCGTCGGAGCGGAAGTGCTTGCCGGCTCACTCCCGATTTCTCCGGCCTGCCTGGCCTATGCCTCGACTTGCGGCCGTGATCCTCAGCAGGTCGGGTTACAGGGCGGTGAAGACTATGAGCTTCTGTTCACCGTTCCGCGCCGCAAGCAAGAACAATTCGAACGGCTGGCGGCGAACACCGATTTTTGCTTCACCTGTATCGGCTCGATCACACCCAAGCGGCTCGGTCTGCGCTTACGGACCGAAGCAGGAACCACGCAACCGCTGCCGGTCACCAGTTACGAACATTTTCTGCGGCCCTCTTAGCGGTCTCCGGGATAAGGACATCGATGGCAGACGTACGCTCGTTGTTTCGCCAAGTTCTCCATCTCGATGAAACACCGCACCGGACGGCGCTGGCCTTTGCCATCGGCGTCTTCATCGGCTTTTCCCCGGCCTATGGTCTCCATATGGTGATGGTGGGGTTCTGCGCCTGGGCATTTGGACTGAACGTGGTGGCGCTGCTGGCCGGCGCATTCCTCAACAACCCCTGGACGCTGATTCCCATCCTCGGAGGCACCTATTGGACCGGCGCCACCCTATTGGGAGTGCATGATTTTCCGTCCTTCGACTGGAGCGATTTGTCTTTCATGGGGATTTATCACCAGGTCATGCCTTACGCCTGGCCGTTCTTCGTCGGCGGGATGGTCCTGAGTATTGCGGGCGGCCTGTTGGCCTATCCGCTCGCCTATCTCTTGCTCTCCAAACACCGGAGCACAAACCCGGCGGACGGTCATCAACCGTTGCCCCCTTCGTCAGGCCTGCGCTAAGATCACTCCTCAGTAGACCCCATGAAGCTACCAACTGCACATCCCCCCGCACCCTACGACGGATCAGCTCTCATTGCCGATCCGATTCACGAATATGTGTCGTTCACGGTACCGTACGCGACGCCGGATCCCTCGGAACGCACGGAAAAAGATCTGATCGATTCTCCATGGGTGCAGCGACTGCGCTACATTTACCAGCTCCAAAGCGCGCGCTGGGTCTACCCCTCGGCGGAACATACGCGATTCGTGCATTCACTCGGGACGATGCATGTGGCAGGCCGCTTTGCGCGCCATCTCTATCCCTTCTTGAAGAAGGCGGTCCCCGACGTTCCCTCGGCGGCCTTCGTCGAGGAATTCCTCCGCATTACGGCGCTGGTGCATGACATCGGACATGGTCCGTTCTGCCATTTCTTCGACGACAACTTTTTGCATGGTTTCGGTCTCACGCATGAAAAGCTCGGCCAGATCATTGTGCGCGAGCACCTGGGCCCCCTCATCAAAAAAATCCGCCGTAGTCCGTCGGGCCCGTTCGATCGCGGAGAAGAGTTGAATCCGGATCACATTGCGCATGTGATCCTGAAGGAGAAAGGCAAAGATAACTCCCGCATTCCGCGCTGGATCAATATGCTCCAGCCGGTCATTTCAGGCAGCTACACAGCCGACAATCTCGATTACGTGCTGCGCGACGCCTACATGTGCGGCGTCGCGGTGGGGCCGGTGGACCTGACCCGCTTGATTCACTACACCATCGTCACCGACAAGGGCTTCACGATTCATAAGACGGGGCTGCCGGCCCTGCAGATGTTTTTGAACACCAGAATGTATCTGTACTCGAACGTGTATTATCACCGCACGACCCGCGCCATCGACATTCATCTGCGCGACATTTTCGGGGACACGATGAAACTGTTGTTCCCGTCCAACCCGGCCAAGCACATGGATGAATATCTGACCTTGACCGACTGGTCATTGTTGGAGGACGTCAGACGATGGAAGAAAGCCGGCCAAAGCAGCCTGCGTCGTTTACATCAGGAGTGGGCGCATATCCTGGGGCGCGACGTGAAGTGGAAAATGGCCTACAGCACGGTGCTCAAGGAGAAGGGCATCGAGCGAGGCATGGATTTCCCCAGCCACCAGCAATTCCAGCAGCAGATTCAGAAGGCGTTGCCGGCAAAATTGCAGACATTGCCGTTTCGCGTCGACATGGCCCCGCTCGATCCGCGCCCGGATCCCAAGGATACGCGCGGCATCCCCCTGCTCGTCTTCGATCCCGGCACGAAAGGTGTCTCAACTGAACCGCTGGAAGAGTTTTTGGATCTGCTCCCCACCCGCCTCGTGCAATTCCGCATCTACGCCCTCGACCACGATCAAGACGCGGCCCTCTCCCGCGCCGCGGCAACCGTGCTGAATAAGACCCCGTCGAGCATGGAAACGAATTTCTAGGCCCCGTCCTGGTTCCGGGAAGACTTCCGGCCGGTGCCCGTACGGTCATCCTCCGAGAATCCGGCAGTCTTCTTATACGCAGATACCGCACCTAGGTAAATGCCTAGGTCGGATTGACTCTACTCGCATGAGGTAATTAGGTGCATAGTAGCGTCGATTGCGATAGCCTCTTGTCATACTGGCTCCTTATGAGATTCAGGACTCCTGTAGAGGAGCGATGTGGCTATAGCCGAGAACGAGGCGCCCGAGTCAAGCACGAGTGATCTATTCCCTCGTGGAGGGGCTATTCTTAGCCTCATTGCCGTCTCAATCGGAATCATCTTCTTCCTCGACGCGGTGACGCCCCTCGGTGTTCCTGTCTGGGTTCTCTACCTCATCCCGTTGATCCTCACGTACCAGTCTCCTGTCGCATGGATTCCCTACCTCACGGCGGGAGTATGCGCCATCCTCACATTGGTGTGTCTGGCCCTGTCCGGCCCTATGACCAGCATGCCCTCATGGATGCCTCTCCTGAATCGCGCCGCGGCATTGGGCATGTTTGCAGTCATCGCCCATCTGATCGTCCAGTACCGGGGGGCGACGGAACGCCTCATCCGGACGGCCGCTCTGGACGCGGAACACAAGGCCCTGCAATTGAAAGAAAACCTGCTGCTGAAAAACGCGCAGGATGTGCAGGATCTCTACGACCATGCGCCCTGCGGATACCATTCACTGAACTCACAAGGCCTGTTCGTCGGCATCAACCAAACAGAACTCGACTGGTTGGGCTATCGTAAAGACGAGGTCATCGGAATCATGCGCTTCCAAGACCTTCTCACCCCCGAGTCTGTCGAACTGTTTCGTCAACAATTCCCACGTTTCATCGAGAGAGGAGTCGTACGGGATCTCGAATTCGAGGTCCGTCGCAAAGACGGTACCCTGCTGCCGATTCTGCTGAGCGCCACGGCCATCAAGGATCCCGACGGCCGGTTCATCGCCAGCCGCTCCACCCTCGTCGACATCACGGAACGCCGAAAAGCCGATGCGGACCTTCGACAGAGTCATCAGACGCTGGAGACCCTCGTCAAAGAACGGACCGCCGCGCTTGAGGACACCAATCAGCGTCTCGAGCAGGAATTGGCGCACCGCAACCAGATTCATCAGGCGTTGATCGCCAGCGAAAGCCGGTTTCGTGAACTGGTCGAATCGCTTCCTCTGCCGATCTGGACGTGCCTTCCTGACGGCACCTGCGACTATCTCAGCCCGCAGTGGATGAATTATACGGGACGGTCCGCAGACGAGCCCTTCAGCAGCGGATGTCTCCAGCACGTCCACCCCGAAGACCGCCCGAGAATCACCGAACAATGGCGCGATGCAGTGGATCGTATCCAACCCCTCGACGCTGAACTGCGTTTTAAGCGGGCGGACGGTGTCTACCGCTGGTTCCATGCCCATGCGGTGCCGATCCTGAACCGGGACGGCCGCGTCCTGAAGTGGGTGGGAACCTACACCGATACGCATGATCGTAAGCAGGGCCAGGAGGTCCAGGCCAGGCTCGCTGCTATTGTGGAATCCTCTTCCGATGCCGTCATCAGCAAATCGCTCGACGGGCGCATTCTGACCTGGAACAAGAGCGCCGAGCTGATGTTCGGATATTCCGGGGAGGAAATCATCGGTCAATCGATTTTTTGTCTCATTCCGCCGGACCGTCAGCTCGAAGAAACCTCGCTGATCGAACTGATCAAAACAGGAACCCGTGTGCAACAGTACGAAACCATACGAAAACGGAAGGGCGGCAGTTGTATCCAGGTGTCCTTAACCGTGTCCCCCATCATGGATGCCAACGGCCTCGTCACCACCGTTTCCACCATCGCTCGCGACATCACGGCGCGAAAGCAGACTGAAGAGATGATGACCCAGCAACGCAGGCTGATCGAATTGTCGTACGAACCGATTTTCGCCTGGGAGCTCGACCAGGGCATCGTGGAATGGAATCGCGGGTGTGAACAACTGTACGGCTACACTCGATCGGAAGCCTTGGGGCACAGCAGCAATCTTCTGCTGCAGAGTCGCCTACCCGCTCCCCTCAGCACAATCCAGGCGGAATTGGAACAGACCGGAGAATGGACCGGCGAGATTCACCATCGCACGAAAGACGGGCGGGACGTGCTCGTGGCCAGCCGCTGGGGATTGCTCAAAACCAACGGCCGGAGCCTTGTCCTGGAAACCAACCGGGATATCACTCAGCTGCGCCAGTCCGAGACCATGATCCTCAAGAAGAACAAGGATCTTGAAACGCTCCTGTACGTGACCTCCCACGATCTAAAGGAACCGCTACGGGCTATTGAAAGTTTTTCTGTCCTCATCCAGGAACGTTATGCCAACCGGCTCGATGTGAAAGGCCAGGATTTTCTGCGGCGCATCGTTCGAGCTACGCAACGCCTCGATCAACTGCTCACAGATATTCTGGATCTCTCCCGCGCGCAGCGCATGGATCCGCCCGTCGACGACATCGACGCGGAACGGCTGGTGCACGAAGTCCTACGCCGGCTGGAGAAGCGCATCAAAGAAACCGGCGCCAGCATCACGATTCGGTCCCCCCTTCCTCGCCTGCGAGTCAATACCACCTGGGCCGTCCAGGGCATCTATAATCTGATCGCGAATGCGCTCAAATTTTCGTCCGCCGGGCAACCTCCTGACATTGAGATTGCCCCCCATTCCGGGATGGATCTTGAAGGAACCGAACTCATCGGCCTGGTCGTGCGGGATCGTGGCCCTGGGGTGGCGCCTGAGCAACGCGATCGGATATTCGAACTCTTCCGACGGGCTGTCGGACGCGAGATAGAGGGGACCGGCGCAGGACTGGCCATCGTTCGGCAAGTAGCCGAACGACACGGCGGCCGTGCCTGGGTGGAACCCCGCGAAGGCGGCGGATCAGAATTTTTCATCACATTTGGCGTCAACCAGTCTAGTCCGAGGAAGGTGCAACGATGACCATGCGGCCCTTTGATATTCTCATCGCAGAAGACAACGAAGACGACATCTTGTTGATCAGGGAAGCCTTCGAGACCGTGAACATGGCCAATCGAGTGGCCGTCGTGCGGGACGGCGAAGAAGCGCTGGCCTATTTGCGGGGTGAAGGTCCTTTCAGCCAATGCCCGTTCCCCGGCCTGGTGCTCCTCGATATCAACATGCCGAAGAAAACCGGACTCGAGGTGCTGATTGAAATTAAGTCCGACCCCCGATTTCGTCCGCTCCCGGTCGTCATGCTGACCGTCAGTGAGCGCGAGGAGGATATCGTGCGGTCGTTTGAACAGGGCGCCTGCTCGTACATTCGAAAGCCTGTCACCTTCAGCAGGTTCCTGTCGGTCGTGAAAGAGTTCGAACTCTATTGGACGCTGGTCTCGCGAGTCCCGACGCTGAAGAGGTGACACATGCATGTGTTGCTCATCGAGGACAACGAAGATGATGCCGAGCTGATCCAACAGGCGCTCTGCGAACGGTCGACGGACGCTGTTACACTCAACTGGGCGGACAGACTCCAAACGGGCATAAAAAAACTGGCGGAATGCCCGGTGGATGCCGTCCTGGTCGACCTGTCGCTTCCGGATAGCCAAGGCCTGGAGACGCTCGATCGGGTGCGGGCTCAAGCGCATGACGCGCCGGTCATCGTGCTCACAGGCCTGGATAACGACGTGGTGGCTGAGAAATCTCTTCTGCACGGCGCACAGGACTATCTCGTGAAAGGCCGGCTGACGGGGGACGCGCTCCGACGCGCCATCCGTTATGCCATGGGCCGGCACCGCGTCGAACAAGCGCTGCGGAAAAGCGAGGAGCGCTTCCATCTGACCTGCCTCGCCACCCGCGACGGCATCTGGGACTGGGAGATCACGTCCGGCGTGACGTGGTTCAACGAGGCCCACCTATCGGTGTATGGTCCGGCCCCTGCGAATCTCCGGCGAGGTCACATTCCCTGGGCCGAGCAGATTCATCCCGAGGATCAGGCCGCAGTCCTCGCCAACCTCGCTCAAGTGCTCCAGTCGGACCAGAACCTGTGGACAGCCGAATATCGATTTCGTCGAGCCGACGGCACCTTTGCCTATGTCATCGATCACGGGTATGTGCTCCGTGACCACGAGGGCCGCCCCTACCGCATGATCGGCGCCAAGGCCGATATCACCGAACGACGGCAAGCCGAAACGATGCATGCCGTTCAACTCGCGGTCGGCCTCGCCCTTGAGGAATCCGCCTCTCTCGGTGAAGCGATCCCTACAATTCTTCGCACCATGTGCGAGCTCCAAAGCTGGACACTGGGCGCATTGTGGCTGGTGCATTCACAAGACAAGACCTTGCACTGCAATGCCCTGTGGCATCAACCGGGCCTCCCTGCCGAGAACTTCGCCCGAATCTATCGGGGACTTAACCTGCGACAGGGAGCCGGTTTGGCTGGCCGGGTCTGGAAGACAGGGGCTGCCACTCTCTGCCCGGATATTCTCAACGAGGCCGACGGTCCGATCCTTCAGGCGGCGCAAGAAGCCCACCTCCACGGAGGAATCGCGTTCCCCATTCACACAGGGAAAGAGATCCTGGGGATCATGGAATTTCTCACCTGCGAACGGCTGCGGCCCAGCTCGCCTCGATTGGAACGCGCTTCCGAGTTGGGAGCCATGATCTCTCAATTCCTGCACCGAAAGGATCTCGAACGCCAGCTTCGCCAGGCGCAGAAAATGGAAGCCCTGGGACGCATGGCCGGCGGAATTGCACACGACTTCAACAATCTTCTGACGATTATCAATAGCTGGGCTGAGCTCTTGACGGATGAACCGGGACAAACCACCCGGACGCAGCGCGGCATGGCACAAATCAGGGAGGCCGGCAATAAAGCCACTGTTCTTACCCGGCAATTGTTGGCCTTCACGCGTCACCAGATTGTGGAACGCCAACCGCTCAACCTGAACGACCGGGTAACCGACATCGTCGAGCTCATGAAACGTGTCATCGGCGAAGACATTCAACTCGCCCTCACCTTGGATCCTGCGCTTGGACGAGTCAAGGCGGATCCGGGTCAAATCGAACAGGTCGTGATGAATTTGGTGGTCAACGCTCGTGATGCGATGCCGCAGGGAGGCCGCCTGGACGTGGAGACAAAATCGGTGTCAATTGCGCACTCCGACCCGCTCTGGCCCGATCCGCTCCCCCCTGGCCCGTACGTCACGCTGGCCGTCCGGGACACAGGATGCGGGATGGATGCCGACACGGTCGCTCACGTGTTTGAGCCGTTTTTCACCACGAAGGAGCTGGGCAAAGGCACCGGCCTCGGATTGTCCACGGTCTACGGAATCGTCCGGCAGAGCGGAGGGACCGTTGGAATTGAGAGCGAGCCTGGGCACGGCACCACATTTACGATCTATCTGCCGTGTATTGAGGAGGATTCCGAGTCGCCCCGCCCCGCCGCTCAACCCAGGAACATCATTGAACAGTCGGAAACTATTCTCCTGGTCGAGGACAACGACATGGTGCGAGGCCTGGCACAGACGGTGCTGGCCGGACAACATCATACGGTAGTGGCCGCACGAACCGGCGAGGAAGCGCTCCAGCTGGTTCGCCAACGGGGAGGAAAAATCTCACTCTTGGTTAGCGATATGGTGATGCCCGGCATGGGTGGGATACAACTCGCCGCCGAACTCCGGACGCTGCAACCGGAGATCAACATCATCCTCACCTCAGGCTATTCAGATCGCGAGGGATCGAGGCTGGAACAGCTTGATGCACGGACCACATTTCTGCCCAAGCCCTATACCCCCGACTCGCTCATAAAGGCAGTGAGCGCCGCGCTTGATCCAACGTTGTCCAAACAGACCTGAGTAGAAACGGCTCACGGATCCTGAGAATCGCTCCGCCACCAGATGGGACGGCACGTCGGCAGCGGGTCGCGTTATCGCGTATCTCCGCCGACTGCGGGGGCGCTTGATTCGACCTGTGCGGGATGCGTCGGGGCGGCCAACACAGGTCGTGCAACGGCAGGGTTCTGGGGAAAGGGTAATTCGAGCAGCGCGTAGGGGTTCACGCGGGCGCCATTGACCTTCATGCCCCAATGAAGATGCGGACCGGTAGCGCGACCGGTGGCGCCGACTTTGCCGATGATCTGCCCGGCCTTGACTAAGTCACCTTCCTTCACCAGCACGTCGGAGAGGTGAAAGTACATCGAGTACAGGCCCAGACCGTGGTCCACAAAGATGCCGCGGCCTGAAAAGATATGGTCCACAATCAGCCGGACGACACCGTCATTGCTGGCCATCACGTCGGTGCCCATCGGCGCGCCGATATCTTCTCCGTTGTGCGGGTTTCTGGCTTGACCGTTCATGATACGAACACTGCCGAAAATTCCTGTCCGCTTACCATGGACCGGTTCGATGAACCCGGCCTGCCAGAGCCGCATGGCAGACTCCTCAGCCAACGCCTTGCGAACCTGCTCCTGTTCGGCCTTCCAGCGCGCAGCTGCTGTCTCGTCGAGATCGACTTTGTCTTTCGGCAACTTCAGATGTTCGACGGAGAACTTCTCCTTCAGCACCAACACCTGATAGGAAAAATGGCGCGTTTGCTCACCCAATTGGGCATCGATCGTGAGCTCATGCGCACCGGGCTCATCCTGCAAATCGATACCCAGTAAACCGATGTACCCGACACCGCCGCCGGAAGAAGGGTCCGGAAAGAGCGTCACCTTGCGCCCAAGGAACTGGCCTTTGACGCTGGCCGCATCCTTGATATCCGGCACGTGGATGAGGACCACCTGGCCCTGCTTGCCGCTGAATTGCCCGTCGCCGCCACGAGGAACCGGCCCCGTGTTCGGAAAGAGCTCGACGGGAAACACACTCGTCAGCAGCACGACCGAAATGATGAGAAAGCGATCCATGAACGACATGGTCTTGTCTCGTCTCTGCCCCTCTGTCATCGATACAATCGCGCGCCGGACACTTGTGACAACAATTCTTCGACTCGTCGGTTCACCGCGCTAAACGGATCCATACAGAGAATGGTCTCTTCCCAGTACCCGTTCAACTTCAAATACGTCCAGTCGACCGTGTACGATCGGTTCTTGGCCCGCGCGAAGCGAATAAAATCGCCGCGAACTTTTGCGCGCGTGGTCTGAGGCGGCACGGACATCGCCCGTTGCACCGCTTCCTCCTCCACCACCCGCGAGGCCATTCCCCGATTCTCCATCAAATAATACAGTCCGCGGGTTCGTTTCACGTCATGAAATTGCAAATCCAGCAGAAACACCCGGGGGTCATCCCAGCCGCAATCCTTCTTGTCGGTGTACGACTGAATCAGATGCTTTTTCATCACCCAATCGACCTCGTGCACGAGTTGCATCGGATCTTCTTCCAGACGATCCAACACCGACACCCACTTCTCCCACACGTCGTCCAACACCGGATCGTGCTCCTGCTCTGCCAGAAACTCTTTGGCGCGCTTGACGTAGACCCGCTGGATCTCGATGGCCGTCATCTGCCGGCCGTCGTCCAGCTTGACCTTCTTGTTAAGGGTCGGGTCGCGGGAAATTTCGCGGATGGCTTTGACAGGATCTTCGAGTTCCATCCCGCTGACCGAATACCCGGCTTCGATCATCGAGAGCACCAACGTGGCCGTGCCGACTTTCAAATACGTCGCATACTCCGACATATTGGAGTCGCCCACAATGATGTGGAGCCGCCGATATTTCTCCGCATCGGCGTGGGGCTCGTCGCGGGTGTTGATGATACTCCGTGACGAGGTCGTCGAGGAGGAAGTCTTTTCATGAATATGCTGGGCACGTTGGGAGATGAAATACTGCGGCTTGCCGGAGACTTTCAGGACCTTGCCGGCGCCGGAATAGATCTGCCGGGTCACAAAAAACGGAATGAGCTGCTCGGTGACTTTCCAGAAATCCACGTCCCGGCGCATGAGATAATTTTCATGGCACCCGTAGGTATTCCCGAGTGAATCGGTGTTGTTCTTGAAAATATAGATTTCGCCGGAGAGGCCCTCTTCCCGAAGGCGCTCTTCCGCCGCCGGCAAACAGGCTTCCAGCAAGCGCTCGCCCGCCTTATCGTGGATGACGAGATCGAGGATGTTGTCGCACTCCGGCGTGGAGTACTCGGGATGGCAGCCGGTATCCTGATAAAAGCGCGCGCCGTTGACCAGAAAGGCATTCGACGGCCAGCTGTTCGGAATGAGGCCTTCGAAGATATAGCCCAACACTTTCTCCATCGGGAGATAAATCTTCCCGTTCGGAGAAAAAATCAGGCCGTACTCGTTTTCTAAACCGAAGATACGTTGCTGCATGGAGAGACGTTTCCTCGAATCCGCTTCTCTCAGGATACACCGCGGCGGGTGAGGCTTCAACAGATGCCCGGCAATGAACCGTGCATCCCCGACCGGAAGCGGATAAGGGCGCAGTTGCGTGGGAGGGCGTGTCAGGCGAAGAGCTGGGAGATATCGGCACTGCTCAACCGTTTGAACTTCCGCCCAAGGCGGTTCCGGTCCAGCACGGCGACTTCGAGATTTTCTGAAGGGATCTTTTGAGTGGCGATCTGCTCCAATGCGGCCAGGCAACGCCGGAGCCCATCCTTCAGCGTGGGTGGCTGCGGTGTCGCATGTTCCCGCAGATATTGCTGAACGGCTTCCGATCGTCCCCCGATCACCGCGAGATTCTTTTCATCCACGATGCTGCCGTCGAATGAAATGCGGAAGATCTCATTCGCCTGACCGTTCACACCGACCTGCACGACAAGAATTTCGACTTCCAGCGGCTTGACGTCCGTACTGAAGGCCGTCCCCAGACTCTGCGAGTAGGCATTGGACAAGGTCCGCGCGCTCACGTCTTCCCGGCTGTACATGTACCCCGTCAGATCGGCATGGCGAATGCCGGCCTTCCGGAGATGCTCGAATTCGCTATATTTGCCGGCTCCGGCAAACGCGATCCGGTCATAGACCTCCGACACTTTATGCAAGGAGGAACTGGGATTGTCCGCCGCCAGCAAAATTCCGTCGACATACTCCAGGGCAATGATGGAGCGTCCTTTGGCGATGCCTTTTTTGGCGTACTCCGCCTTGTCCTGCATCATTTGTTCAGGCGAGACGTAGTAGGGCAACGGCATCGGCTAGGCTCTCCTTCGCTCTGCGATCATGGTTTCGAACAAGGCACGCACCCGATCTTCAGGCACATCAATGATACCGGCGCTACTGACGATCTTCGCTGTCGGATAAATACCGCGGACTAAATCAGGCCCGCCGGTCCCCACATCCTCATCCGCCGCATTGTAGAGGGCCAACAGCCCGACCCGCAGCGCCTCTTCTTCCTGGAGACCGGATCGATAATGCTCACGCATCGTGTTGCGGGCGTCCTTGCCGCCGGAGCCGATGGAATGGTGGTCGGACTCTTCGTAGCGCCCCCCAGTAATGTCGTACTTAAAAATGCGGCCTTCGTTCCGCTTGAGATCGTATCCAACGTAAAGCGGCATGACGACCAGTCCCTGAAATACCATCGGAAGGTTGGCCTTCACCATCTGCCCCAGCTTGTTGGCCTTCCCCTCACAGGACAACTGCACGCCTTCGAGCTTCTCGTAATGCTCAAGCTCCGTCTGAAACAATTTGGCCATCTCGATACACGGCCCCGCCGCCCCCGCGATCGCCATCGCGGAATAGTCGTCGATGCGGAAGACCTTTTCAATCCGCCGGTCGGCGATCTGAAATCCCTCGGTCGCGCGTCGATCACCGGCAATAATGGCCCCATCCCGATATTTCAACGCCAGGACCGTCGTCCCATGCGGCACCGGGATCGTTCCTGGTCGGCCGAAATCCACGGGAGGCGCGGCGCGCTGCAGGGCGATCTCACTCAAACCGGGTCTTAATTCAGGATGATGCTGAGTGAGGAAGTCGAAGAAGCTGGACCCCTCGTGATATGGAAGGAAGGCAGAATGTTTCATTCAATGGTCGCAGTCAGGTCGAAAGTTTAGCGAGTAGGGCAGACGCCGTTTCTGCTTGCGCCAGCAACTCCCCCGTGAGCGCTTCGGTTCCCCGCAGGGGATCCATCAAGGGGATTCTCTTGATCTTGTTCTGTCCGGTATCGAACAGCACGGACGTCCAACTCGCCCCGTAGACGACATTCGGGTACTTCTTGACGCACTGGCCCCTAAAGTAAGCCCTGGTCCCAACCGGCGGATTGAATTCCGCCCTCGCAATCTCATGATCCAACACCACCCGCTCAATTCGATGATTCCGTTCCAGGGTGTAATACAGTCCCTTGTCCGGACGGACATCATGGTATTGGAAATCCATCAGACGAACGCGCGGATCGTCCCAACCACAGGATTTGCGTTCCATATAGGACTCGATCAGGTACCGCTTGGCGACCCAATCCAACTCACGCACTAATGACCGAGGATCCCGTTCCAGGCGATCGAGCACATCTTCCCACCGCACCAGCACGTCCTTCGTCACCTGATTGAGCTCGTGGCAGGCATAATAGCTCTGGGCGGCCTTGAGGTACGCTCGCTGCACGGCGATCGCAGTGGATGAGCTCCCGTCACTGAGCTTCAAACTCTCCTTCACCTGCACATCCCGGGAGACCTGCTTGATGGCATTCACCGGATCTGCCAGGCTGATTCGAGGAAGGTCGGCGCCGGCCTCGAGCAACTCCAACACAATCGAGAGGGTCCCGACCTTCAGATAGGTCGATACCTCGGCCATATTGGCGTCTCCGACGATCACATGGAGCCGCCGGTACTTCGCCGAATCAGAATGCGGTTCGTCGCGCGTATTGATGATCGGCCGCCGAACCATCGTGTTCAGATCCACGAGCGTTTCGAAAAAATCCGCCCGCTGCGAAATCTGATAATCGACGGGGCTGGTCTGGTTTTCCGCGCCGACCTTGCCGGACCCGGCATAAATCGACCGCGTCACAAAGAACGGCGTGAGGACCTGGGTGATGCGTTCAAATGGCACCGCCCGCGACACGAGATAATTCTCGTGGTACCCATAGCTGTTGCCCTTACCGTCTGAATTATTCTTATACAACACGAACTGGTCACGCCCGCGCGCCTTGGTAATCCCTTCCAGGGCCTGCGCGACAATGCGTTCACCGACGCGCTCGAACGCCACGACTTCCCTCGCATTGAGACACTCAGGCGTGGAATATTCAGGATGCGCGCCATCGACATAGAGACGACCACCGTTGGCCAGGACCTTATTGAGTTGCCGATTGTAATCAGGTCCCGGCCGTTCCCGCTCACCGTCGACCTCAAACCCGCGCGCATCCAGCAGGGGATTTTCGTTCTCGTAGTCCCACACCGCATGCGGAGCCGGAAGATTCGGGTAGTAGCCGATGAGGTGAATGGAGTTGGCCACCGGATCGGCCGCATTCGGGTCACGACTGGCGATGCCGAATTCGGTCTCCGTGCCGATGACACGGGACGGATTGTGCGTAGGATTGTCGCTCATGAAATATCGCGCTACAGGTAGTGACCGGTGTTGACCGTTTCGATTTGGCGCGCCTCTGCAGGCCCGCCGCTGATCGTCCGGAGGTGGACAATCTTCTCGCCTTTCTTGCCGGCGACCTTGGCCCAATCGTCCGGATTCGTGGTGTTGGGCAAGTCTTCGTGCTCTTTAAATTCTTCACGGATCGCACGGATCAGATCCTCGGCCCGCAGACCGGCTCCTTCTTGCGCAATCGCCCGCTTCACGGCGAATTTCTTGGCACGCGACACGATGCCCTCGATCAACGCGCCGCTGGCGAAATCCTTGAAGTACAACACTTCCTTCTCGCCGTTCGCATAGGTCACTTCAATGAACTTGTTTTCGTCCGTCGTCGCATACATGGCATCGACGGTCATGTTCATGAGGGAATCCACAAGTGCCCGGGCATCCCCGCCATGCCGCTTCAGATCGTCCTCGGCAAACGGCAAATCGGTCGAGACGTACTTGGAGAAAATATCCCGGGCCGCCGTGGCGTCCGGACGACCGACCTTCACCTTCACATCGAGACGACCCGCGCGGAGCACGGCCGGATCGATCAAGTCCTGCCGGTTGCTCGCGCCGATGACGATGACATTGGTCAGACGCTCCACACCGTCGATCTCCGAGAGAAACTGCGGCACGATGGTCGATTCGATGTCGGAGGAGATGCCGGTGCCGCGAGTGCGGAACAATGCGTCCATCTCGTCGAAAAACACAATCACGGGATGACCGTCGTCGGCGCGTTCCTTGGCTTTCTTGAATACCTCACGCACCTGCCGCTCAGACTCGCCGACATACTTATTCAGCAGCTCAGGCCCCTTCACATGAAGGAAGTAGCTGCGCAGCTGTTTGTCTTTGAGATGCCCTAGTTTCTTGGCGATCGAACTGGCCACGGCCTTGGCGATCAACGTCTTGCCGCAACCCGGCGGGCCATAGAGCAACACGCCCTTCGGGGCGCTGAGTTTGTAGTTCGCAAAAATGTGCGGATACAGAAAGGGTAACTCCACCGCATCACGGACTTGCTCGATTTCTTTCTGGAGTCCGCCGATATGTTCGTAGTCCACATCGGGGACTTCTTCGAGCACCAGTTCCTCGGCTTCCGATTTCGGCAGCTTTTCGATGACGCACCCGGACCGCGGATCGTATAACAGATGATCGCCGACACTGAGACGCTCGCTGAGCAATGGCTCGCCGAGCTCCGCGACTTTTTCTTCATCGAAGTGCAGCGTCACCAGCGCCCGATTCCCCTCCAGCACATCCTTCAAACGAACGACTTCGCCCTGCACATCGAATCCACGCACTTCGATGACGTTGAGGGCTTCGTTGAGGATGACCTCCTGCCCTTTGCGGAGCGATTTCGCTTTGATGGAGGGATGAAGACTGACCTTCATCTTACGGCCGGATACGTAGACATTTCCCGTACCATCGGTGTCGAGGCTGGAGAAAATCCCGTAGGTCGAGGGCGGAGCCGTCAGCTTCTCGACTTCGGCCCGCAACGTTTCGATTTGAGATTTGGCTTCTTGGAGAGTCGCGACGAGCTTCTCGTTCTGCTTCGTCGTTTGTTCGAGCTGGTAGCGTGACTGGTAGAGCCGCCGTATCTCCTCCTCCATGGACTGGATTTGGATGCGAAGTTTTTCAACCTCGCGGGCCTGTTCGTCGTTCTTGTGCGTCACGACTCCATCTCCGTCAGAAAGTGACTTGGTCAGGCGCTTGACGGAATCACGGAAGGACCGGAGTCGGCCTGAACTCCCTTTTGATTCGGCCATCGCCCCACTCGTTGGATCAGTTTCAATCCCTGTCAGTGACGGTCATCAACACTGTTTCGGATTCTATCACCCGCCTATGGGGTGGTCAACAGCAGCAGCCACCGATGCAGCTGCGGCACGTTCATGATTCGCACTCGATCGCCGCAAGAAATTTCTCGGTCGCGGCTTCGACATTCGACGCGTTCAGGATCGAAGACAACACAGCCACACCGAATGCTCCCGCCTGTAGCACCTCACGTGTGCGCGAGTCCGTCATCCCTCCGATGGCAAAAATCGGAATGGTGACCGCACGCGCAGCCTGCTCGAGGACCCGGAGACCCAGCGGCGCCCCATACTCCCGCTTCGACGGCGTGTCATAAATCGGACCCAACACCACAAAATCCGCGCCGTCCCGCTCTGCCGCCACGGCCCCCTGAATGGAGTGAACGGACAGCCCCAACAACTGCGAGGGCCTCACCAGCGTGCGCACCACTGGAGCCGGCAAACTGCTCTCGCGCAAATGGACCCCCCGGCACCCCAGTGCCACCGCCAGATCCACACGGTCATTGATGAACAGCTGAATGTCCGACAACTCGCGCTGCAGGTCGAGCGATAGAGAGAGCAGCTCTCGGATCGGGAGATCACGTTCGCGCAACTGAACCGCGCGCACACCGGCACTCACCGCGCGGCCGACGACCGACACCAGCGACCGGCCGGCGGTTTGTTGACGATCAGTGACTAAATACAGACGGAAATCGACGGAAAGCATTCGGGGAATATTCTGGACGCTGAACGATGCCGGTCGAATGCGAGCGATCAAAAGATAGGAGCCGGTTCATCACTCACACAGGAACTCAGCCCGGCTCCCCGACGCCTGCCAATGACGCATCTCTGAATTTAGAGCATGCCTTCGATCGGGCTGCTGGCTGTCGCGTAGAGCTTGCGCGGAATACGTCCGGCCTTATAAGCCAGTCGTCCGGCCCAGACACCATACTTCATGGCCTCGGCCATCGCGATGGGGTCCTGCGCGCCGGCGATGGCGGTGTTCATCAGCACCGCATCCGCTCCATATTCCATCGCCAGCGCGGCATCGGATGCCGTTCCGACTCCGGCGTCCACAATGATGGGCACCTTGACCGTTTCCATGATGATCTTGAGATTGTACGGATTACGGATCCCGAGCCCTGAGCCGATCGGAGCCGCGAGCGGCATCACCGCGGGACAGCCGATGTCCACTAGCTTCTTGGCAACGATCGGGTCATCGTTGGTATAGGGCAGGACGATGAACCCTTCTTTGATGAGGATCTTGGCCGCCTCGATCAATCCCGCAGTATCCGGGAACAGCGTCTTTTCATCACCCAGCACTTCGAGTTTCACCAGATCGGACACGCCGGCGGCGCGAGCCAACCGGGCATACCGGACGGCATCTTCCACCGTGTAACAACCGGCGGTGTTCGGCAGAATGATGTATTTTTTGGGATCGAGATAATCCAGGAGATTTTCCTTGGACCGATCCGTGATATTCACTCGACGAACCGCCACCGTCACCACGTCCGCACCAGAGGCATCGATGGCCTTCTTGGTCTCGACAAAGTCTTTATACTTACCGGTCCCCACCCAGAGGCGGGACTTAAATTCCCGGCCGGCAATCACTAAGCGATCGTTGATCGTATCCATAAATGTGGTTACCTCGCTCCGCCACCAATAAAACTCAATATCTCCACGCGATCCCCCTCGCGGAGGCCGCGGGTCTCAAAATCCTTGCGATCCAGAATCTCCAAATTCAATTCGACGGCGACGCGATCGGCGCGGATCTCCAACTCGTGCAACAACGCTGCCACCGTCTGCCCATCGCCGATTCCACGAGATTCACCGTTCACGTGAATGATCACTGCGCACCTCAATTATTCAGATCATCCTATGAAACGGGAAAACCGGTTGTCAACCAAGCCCCGTAAGACCTTGCCGTTTGGGATTCGATACTCGCACAATGTAGATGAAACGCGCCGACACACGACTATGGACGACCGTACCCATCAACTTGCGCAGATCTTTCGTGCGATGGCCAACCTGCTGGCCAGCCAACGCGCCAATCCCTATCGTGTCCGCGCGTATCGGAAAGCGGCTGATTCGATTCTGGGGGTTACGGGAGACCTGGCCGATCTGGCCGCACGCCATCAGCTTCAGGAGATTCCCGGAATCGGTCGGGACTTGGCAGTGAAGATTGAAGAGTTTCTGACGACAGGAACGATTCGCGCGTATGAGGAACTAAAGACTCCGTTGCCGGAGGAAGTGGCCGGCTGGGCTTCGTTGCCGGGCTTCTCCGATGCCCTGGTGAGTTACTTATATTTCCGGCTGAACATCCGCACATTGGCCGACCTGGAAAGCCTGGTTGCGTCCCATCTCTTACGAACACAACCAGGTTTTTCCGGGTCGGAAGACACGCTGCTCGCCGCCATCCGCGAACGGATCGGAACCGTGCCGACTACGCCGCCGGCCGCAGCTCCTTAAAGATCTTCCAGGTCTTCAACAGCTCAACGGCCTTCTGAAGCTGCACGTCATCATCCAGCGAAATATCCCCGGCCCCATCCCCGGCCGACACGGCGCCATTCTTGTGCGCAGGCTCATCACCCGGCTTGGCCGAAGGCGATGGATCCTTTCCGGCTGCAGGCGCTTTGGCCGTCTTCGGTTCAGACTCTTTTCCGTCTTTCTCGCCGGCCTTTGCGACGGTCTGCGTTTGCAGTTTGACCACAATGTCCGGAGTGATGCCTGTGGACTGAATCGAGCGCCCCTTCGGCGTGTAGTACTTGGCAGTCGTGAGCCGGAGTCCCGACCCGTCACCCAGCGGCAGAATCGTCTGGACGGATCCCTTGCCGAACGACGTGGTCCCGACAATGACGGCCCTTCCCCAATCCTGCAACGCACCAGCCACAATCTCCGACGCGCTAGCCGACCCTTCGTTCACCAGGATGATCATCGGCGAATCTTCCAGCGTCTCCTTGGTCTTGGAGAACCACTCATCTTTCTTCCCCTCACGACCTTTGGTATAGACGATCAGCTTCCCGTTCCCCACAAACTGTTCGGACACATCGACGGCCGCCGTCAACAGGCCACCGGGATTGTTCCGCAAGTCGAGAATCGTCCCCTGAACCTTCTGCTCCTTGAACTGCTTGAGCGCCCGGCTGAGGTCCCGTCCCGTGGCTTCCTGGAACTGCGTCAAACGCACATACCCAATGGTATTGTCGAGCACCTTGAACTTCACGCTTTCGATCTTGATGGTGTCCCGCACCAATGAAAACGCCAGCGGGTCCGCCGTGCCGTCCCGCTGGATCGTGAGGTTCACCTTGGTGCCTTTGGGGCCGCGCATTTTCTGCACCGCATCCATCAGCGTCAAATCCTTTGTGGGTTCGTCGTTCACCTTGGTAATGAAATCACCGGCCTTGATCCCGGCTCGATGCGCAGGCGTGCCTTCGATCGGGGAGATGACGGCAAGGCGGTTCTCCTTCACACCGATCTGAATCCCGACCCCACCGAATTCGCCTTTCGTTTCGACCTGCATTTCCTTGTACATCTCAGGCGTCATATAGGCCGAGTGCGGATCCAACGTGGAGAGCATCCCGCGAATCGCACCCTGTACGAGGTCTTTCACCTTTGTATCGTCGACGTAGTGCTTCTGCACCTGGGTCAAGACCTCGGAGAAGGTCCGCAGTTCTTCATAGGTCTCGGAGGCGTGGCCGGTCCGCTCCAATCCCTTTTCCAGCACAATGCCGATACCCAGGGCTACCGTCACCATCAGCAAAAGATATAACCACCGTCGGCTTCGCCGCTGTTCCATAACGTAGGTTTCCTTCCTTCCGAGGCCTATCGCTTCGACAGCCACACGAGGGGATCCACCGGTTCCGCTCCCTCGCGCAACTCAAAATAGAGCGTATTCTCACCCGTCATGCCCGTGTCGCCCGTTTCACCGATCGCTTCTCCGGCTTCGATCCGGGCTCCGACCGACGTCAATATTTTCGACGCATGGGCATACAACGAAAAGACTCCGTTTGCATGATCCATGATTATAACGAGTCCGTAGCCTTTCAACCAGTCCGCGTAGACAACCTGGCCGGCAAGCACCGACCGTATATTACTCCCTTCCGCAGCGCGAATCTCAATCCCTTTTCGCTGGATGTAGGTATTGAAGGTCGGATGCTTCTGCCGTCCGAAGTAAGACACCACTTGCCCTTCAGTCGGCCAGAGCAGCGTCCCACGTAACGCGCGGAGGCCTCCTGTCGCGGAGGGTGGACGCGCCGCCAGCGCCGCCCGACGTCTGGTTTCCAGTTCCTTCAGCAAGCTGTCGACCCGGCTGGCAGACCGCTCCAGCTCCTCGACGGCCCGGTCATGCGACTCCTTTTCTTGAGTGATTTTAGCGAGATACACCCGTTTCTGTTTTTTCAACCCTTGGATCTGAGCCAGCTTTTCCTCGGTGCTGGCCTTGTAGGCGAGGATGCCCTGACGCGCCTCTTCTCGACTCCGCTCGACATCGGCAATCCGCTCGGCGTCTTTCCGGTAGGTTTCCATGATCTCATACTCTCGCTGTGTCACAGCCGAGAGATATTGAAACCGCCGCTGAAAGTCTCCGGAGGAACTGGCCGCCAACAGCGTTCGCAGGTGCCAAAACCGTCCCTCGACGTATTGAACGCGCAAGCGGGCGGCGATGGCATCCTGCCGTTCATCGATACGTTCCGACAGACGGCTCAACTGCACGCTCATCTGTTCGATTTCCACATCCTTCTTCTTAAGCTTCTTGACGACGTCTTGATGTTCCTGCCGGTAGCGCACCAGGCGTTCGTCTAAAGACTGCAATCCCTGCAGAACCGACTCCCGTTTCTTTTCCGCCTCATCCGCCTTTTTGCGCTTCTCGACAATGGTGCCACGCAGCTTTTCCAGCGTCTTCTTTTCCTGCTCGATCTTGTCTGCGTAGGAATCCTTGCGCTCCGCCCAGGTCGGAACCGTCCACAAGACCAGGTGAACCGCTGCCACGACACATCCCCATCGTGCCCACTTCATGCCCGTCCCTCTCCAAACCGGAGCAACGAGAGAAAGCTGCCGGCACAACCGAGAAAGAGCCCCACACAGACGAGCACCACACACATTTGGAAGGGGAAAAATGTCAGCAGCGCATCCACGCCCAGAAACCGGCTGGCAGACCGGATTTCGTGGCGAAACAACTCAAACCCGGCTTTGAGGATCACCAGCGAGAGAGCACTGCCGAGCAAGCCGAGCGCCGCACCTTCGAGCAAATAGGGCACGCGGATAAAGGTCGTACTCGCCCCGATCAACCCTAGAATTTCTATTTCCTCCCGGCGTGAATACAGCGCCAAGCGGATCGTGTTCGCGATGATCGTGACCGACGCCGCCGATAAAATCAGGCCGACGATGATGGCCGCCACCTCGATATACCGGACAATGCCGGCCAAGGCCTCGACCCATTCCTGATTGTATTGCACCTGCGCCACTCCGGGGATCGACTGGGCGCGATTGGCCCACCGCCGCATCGCATCCGATGAACGGGACTCCACCGCAAGCGTCACGACAAATGAGGCCGGCAGCGGATTCTGCCCGAGTCCCTGCAGCAGATGGGACTCGGCCGGAAACTGACTCTGGAAATCAGCCAACGCCCGTTCCTTGGACACGAAGGTCAACGACCCGACGGCACGATCGGCCTTCAGTTGCAGTTCGATCTCGCTTCTCGTCTGCTCCGTCAGGTCGTCCTGCAGGTACACCATAACCTGGATGTCCTGCTCAAGCGAGGAAGCCAGCGTCTTCAAATTCACATAGAGCAGCAGAAACACTCCGACACAGGCGAACGTGAACGCCGTGGTGGCCACCGCCACCACCGTGGTCGTTCGATTGGTCAGCACGTTGGCGACTGCTTCCCGCAGCAGATATAGCAGCCGCCTCACGAACACACCTGTTCCCGCGAGACAACCTTGCCCTGGTCCAATATGATCACACGCCGATTGACCTGCGCCAAGACATTGGGATCGTGCGTTGCCACGATGATCGTCGTGCCCCGAGCGTTGATCGACTTGAAGAGTTCGATGATTTCGCTGGTCAGCTCCGGATCCAGATTTCCCGTCGGTTCATCGGCCAGCAGCATGATGGGCCCATTGACGATCGCACGAGCGATGCAGATCCGTTGTTGCTCGCCGGTAGAGAGGCCGGGGGGAAAGAGATCCTTCTTGTGATCCAGCCCGACCGACCGTAATGCGTCCGTCACTTTCCGCCTGATTTCGACAGTCGAGGCCCCCTGCACCAACAGGGGCAACGACACATTGTCGAACACGGTTTTCTTGGGCAATAGTCGGAAATCCTGCAGCACCACACCGATCTTTCGACGCAGTAAGGGAATTTCAGACGGTCGCAATTTGGACAAACTACGGCCCTGCACCAGGATCTGTCCTTCCTCGGGGCGCTCTGCACCGATCAGCAATTTCAACAATGTCGATTTTCCGGCGCCGCTCGGTCCCATCAAGAGCACGAACTCGCCCTTCTCGATTTCAAGCGTCACATCGGACAGCGCCAAACGGCGGTCGTAATATTTTGAGACGTGAAAAAGTTGAATCATGGATGGTGACAAGAGCAGCCGCCGGATCGGAGTGACTTCTCGGGCCCCCGCCGCCCGGCACGGCACACAGTGACCGGATGAATCAGGAGTGCGATTCCCATCCTACCATCGCAGATCATCCCCCGCGACGTCGAATGCATTCGCAATATGCTGCACGGGTTCAGCCGTCCCGGAATCATCCTGTATCAAGACGACATCAAATCGGCACGCACGATCATGAATGCGGTGTTGCGCCAGGTACTGCGCCGCGAGCTGAATCAATTTGGCACGTTTGCGGGCATCCACCGCTTCAATCGCACCGCCGTAGGTCCCGGTCCGCCGCCGTTTGACCTCGACAAACACCAGCACCCCCTGGTCATCGGCAACCAGGTCAAGTTCACCCAATGGGGAGCGCACATTCCGTCCAAGAATTCGAAACCCCTGGCGTCGCAGATAGGCCTCCGCTCGCCCCTCTCCCTCATCCCCTAGCAATCGGCGTCGGTCGCGCATCGGTCCAGCGGGCCCTCAGACCTGGTCGACAGCGGAACACAGTTTTCGAGCATCGCCGACAAAGAGATGCTGCACAGGAGCAAAACTCCGGCGATGAATCGCACAGGGCCCGTGCTCCCGGAGCAGACGGAGATGCTCCGGAGTCCCGTACCCTTTATGCTCGGCGAAATTATATTGGGGATACCAACGGTGGTACTCAACCATCAACCGGTCGCGCGTCACCTTGGCGATAATCGAGGCGGCCGCAATGGAGCAGGAGAGGCCATCACCCTTGATGATCGAACGTTGTGGAATTGAGAGCCCGGAAAGAGTGACGGCATCCAACAGCAAAAAGTCCGGTTGGAGCGGCAATGCCTCCAGAGCACGCCGCATCGCCAACCGGGTTGCGTGAAGGATATTCAACTGATCGATCTCCGCCTCCGTCGCAGCGCCAATGCCGACGCCGGTTGCCCGGCGAACGATTTCGGCAAACAGCCGAACTCGGTCTGACTCGCCGACCTGCTTGGAATCATTGAGTCCGGGTAGGCTGCATCGGCGCGGCAACACCACAGCAGCCGCGACGACAGGACCGGCAAGAGGTCCACGCCCGGCCTCATCCAGCCCGGCTATATGCCGGTACCCGCGACACCGAGCCTCCACCTCAAACTCTTCGGTGGGGCCCCCTGTCGTCGGGTTCGGAGTACCAGCCAAACGTGCGCCTCTGTCCTGGTCTCAAGCGGAACACAGCACAAACGATCAACCAGCAGGATGCTGAAAAAGTCCGCCAGCAGCGTTCTCGCATCGTTCAGACCCTCAACGTACCCAGAGGGTACGCGTCGGCCCTTCACTCGCTGCGGCCTTGCTGGACGGCCTTTTTGAGCATTCTGTGTGACCGTTCATTTTCGCCTGACATCTCGAAGCATCTGACGACTACAGGGGCGAAAAAAGCTTTTCTGCAACCTGCTAAGCCTTTGCGGCTGCTGCTGCCGCCTCAAGCTTGGCCGCCGACTGTGCCTTGCTCTCGACCTTAAATTCGCGATCTTCCACCTTGGCGAACTTACCCTTCTTAGTGCGCAGATAGTAGAGCTTGGCTCGACGAACGCGACCTTGACGGACGACATCAACCTTGGCCACATTGGGCGAGTGGATGGGGAAGGTCCGCTCAACGCCGACGTTGTAGGACAGCTTGCGCACAGTGAAGGTTTCGCTATTGAGCGTGCCTTTCCTGGCGATGACCGTCCCCTCATACACCTGGATACGCTCTTTTTCACCCTCGACCACCTTCACGTGGACACGAACAGTATCCCCGATCTCGAACTTGGGCGTCGTCTTCTTGGTTAAGGATCGTTGGATCCGTTCTAGCCGATTCATAGTCCTTCTCCTCCTCTCAACGAACAGGTACCTGTACAAGACTCTCTTGCATCACTTCGCTTAACAACCGTCGATCTTCCGATCCAAGCTCGCGATCCCGCAGGAGATCCGGCCGCTTCAGATAGGTGTTCCGCAACGCTTCCTTCCGGCGCCACAACCGGATCGCCTCATGGTGACCCGATACCAGTACCTCCGGAACCGCCATCCCGCGCACCTCCGCCGGTCTGGTGTAGTGCGGATACTCCAACAATCCCTCGGTAAACGATTCCTCGGCCGCCGACGCCGCATCGCCCAACACGCCAGGGACCAGGCGCGCCGCCGCATCGATCATCACCAACGCCGGCAGCTCCCCTCCGGTCAACACATAATCGCCCACGGAGATTTCTTCGGGTTGCAGCGCCAACCTGACGCGCTCATCCATCCCCTCATAATGCCCGCACACAAACACCACCACCCGATCATCCTGCGCTAGTGACTGTGCGAGTTCCTGCGTAAAGGGCCGCCCTTGCGGAGACGGAATAATCACCCGCAACGTCGTCTCCGGATGAGAAGCCTGATAATGGGCCCGCAGCGCATCGACGGCCTGGAGCACCGGTTCGGCCTTCATGACCATCCCGGCCCCCCCGCCATACGGCACATCATCCGCGGTCTTATGCCGGTCGAAGGTATGGTCGCGCAGGTTCTGCACAGACACCTCCAGCAACCCCTTTTCCTGGGCGCGCTTGAGGATACTCTGACCAAGCACCGGAGCCACCATATCCGGGAACAATGTCAAAACGGCACACCGCATCTTATAGATCTCCGAACCCTTCCGGTAGCCGCACCGTCATGACCCGCCCCGCTACGTCGACCGCAACCACGACTTGCTTCGCGGCGGGAATCAATATTTCCTTCCCATCCTGCCGTACCAGAAAGTTCTGGTTGCCGGACATCGCCACGACCTCCTCCAAGGAGCCCAGTACGGTTCCGGCTTCATCCTGCACGACCATCCCGATCAAATCACATTGATAGTATTGATCGGCCGGCAGCGCCGGCGAGTCTCCGCGGGGAACTTGAATGAAGGCTCCACGAAACTCGGCGACCTGCTCAGGGGTCGTAAACGCTTCGAACCCCATGATCCATGTCGGCCCGCCGGGCCGCGCGTGGGTCACACGGGTATCGAGCGTCTTCCCGGCAGGCCCGAGAATCGTTACCTGCCCGAGGGACTCGAACCGTCCAGGCACATCCGTGAGGGAACGCACGCGCGCCTCACCTCGAACCCCGAACGATCGCTCGATCCTTCCAACAGTCACCAGCTCTTCTTGATCGAGCGTCGCCATGTGATGCCGGCTACTTCTTGCTCTTCGCGCTCTTCTCGGTCTTCTCCGCCTTTGCGGACTTTTCGGTCTCGAACTCTTTCCAGACCCCATGCCGCTTCAACAGCGTCCGAACGGTCACCGTGGGCTGGGCGCCATGCCGCAACCATGACAGCACCCGTTCCGACTTCAACACCGGCACCGCCGGGTTCTTGAGCGGATCGAAAATACCGAGAATCTCCAAAAAGCGCCCATCACGCGGTTTCCGCGAATCGGCCGCAATCACCCGATACATCGGCCGCTTATGTCGCCCTGTCCGTGCCAATCGTAAATGAACCGCCACTAGAACCTCCTCAGAGTAATGAGCGTTCAGCCCTAGACTGTGTCCGCTCGGTTAGGACTCTCTTCTTCACCTCGAATCGATACACACTCGAAACACTCGTGGCCTACTACATGCCTCGAAGCATTTGAGCCAACTGACGCCGGCCTCCCGCGCCACCCGACATGACCTTGGCAATTTTCCTGGCCTGCAAAAATTGCTTGATCAGGCGGTTGACCTCCTGCACACTTGTTCCGCTGCCGCGCGCAATCCGTTTCTTCCGGCTCCCGTTGATCAGCGTATGGTCGCGCCGCTCACGCGTGGTCATGGAGTCGATCATGGCCGCAACCCGCTTCATCTCTTTTTCGGGCAGTCCGCTGTTCGCGAGATCTTTCAACTTTTGGCCGCCGGGCAGCATTCCCAGAATCTGCTCGAACGAGCCCAGCCGATTCATCTGCCCGAGTTGTGACCGGAAATCCTCCAGCGTAAAAGTGCTGCTGGTCAGTTTCTTTTGTGCCGCTTCGGCTTCTTCCCGTGAAAACGTCTCCTGCGCCTTCTCGATCAACGAAAGCACATCGCCCATCCCGAGAATCCGTGATGCCATCCGGTCCGGATGGAACGGCTCCAGGGCGTCGAGCTTTTCACCCATGCCGAGAAACTTAATCGGCTTGCCGGTCACAGCCCGGATTGACAGCACGGCGCCACCACGCGCGTCGCCCTCGACTTTCGTCAGGATGACCCCGGTGAGGCCGACCTGCTGATCGAACTGCCCGGCCATATTGACCGCATCCTGGCCGGTCATGGCATCGGCAACCAGAAGCACCTCGTGGGGGTTCACCGCCTGCTTGACTGCCACGAGTTCGGCCATCAATTCATCATCGACATGCAACCGACCGCCGGTATCGAGCACAATCAGATCGTAGCCCTGCTCTTGGCCGCGCTCTACCCCGCGCTGGCAGATCCGCACCACATCGGCGTGTGAGGCATCGATCTGATCGAATCGATGTACATCGATTCCAAGATCACGCCCGAGGCTGGCCAACTGATCACCTGCGGCAGGACGACGCGGGTCGGCCGCCACGAGTAACACGCGCTTCCCCTGGCTCTTAAACAAGCGGGCGAGTTTGCCGGAGGTGGTCGTTTTCCCGGCTCCCTGCAACCCAACCATCATAATAATGGTCGGGGGCCTTGAGGCGAGACTGATACCGGACCGCTCACCACCCATCATGCCGCGGAGCTCGTCCCAGACAACTTTGACGACCTGGTGCCCGGGGGTCAGGCTTTTCAGGACTTCCTGCCCGACCGCCTTCTCGCGAACGCGGTCTAGGAAATCCTTGACGACCTTAAAGTTGACGTCCGCCTCAAGCAACGCGAGGCGGACTTCCTTCAACGCCTCAGCAATATTGTCTTCGGTGAGCACACCCTGCCCACGAAGCTTCTTGAGGATTCGTTCGAACTTTTCGCTCAACGCATCAAGCACGAGTCACCAAACAAAAAGGCCATCGAAGCCGGGGTCGAGCCAGAGCTCCGATCGCCTCGAAAAACATCACAAAAAATAGCATCGGGCAGTCTATAGAAGGGGTGTGCGTGAAGTCAAGATATTCGGCAGGGATTCCACGCGATGCCCTCCGACCGTTTCATCGCACCACTGTTGAGACACGTGACACAGGGCGCCAGACTCAGTTGCATCAGAACTATGATCGGACGTTCTCCCTGAGTCACGCCCAAGCGCCGAAGGTGCCCGCTATGCGCCCACCCATCTCTAGAAGAGGAGCTTTGCAATCAGCCACATGCATCTACAGCGGCCTCTGGCATGCATTTTGTTGACATCATTTTCCGCTTCCGATATGGTGCCTCAAGTCGACACATGCACCCCGACCAGCGGGAACTAGGAGAGATATCGGATGAGAAAATCGATCGGCGTGCTGCTGATCTTTATCCTGATCGGCGGAATGCTGGGCGGGATTTTCGGGGAAATACTTCGTGTGATGGCCCCGAATGGCGCCATTCAAAACATCTTTGCCAGCAATTTCTCTCCCGGAATCAACCCGCCACTCACCGTCGATCTGGTCCTCCTCAAACTGACGTTCGGCTTCAGCATCAAGGTGAGCCTGCTCAGCGTGTTGGGGATGTTTCTCGGGGCCTATCTCTACAAACAGATGTAGCAGAATTTTTGGAGTAGGCGGAACCGCTAGCCGCCGCTATTGCGCTAACTCCAATGCCTTCAACCTCAACGTTCGAATCCGATTCCGTAACTCCGCCGCCCGCTCAAACTCCAATTTCTTGGCTGCCGCCTTCATCTCAACCTCAAGCCGGCGAACCAACTGCTCCGTGTCGCCCGTCGTTGTATACTCGCCCACTGACTCCGCCGCCAGTTCGAGTTGCCCCTCATTCCCGCCACCCGTTGCATAGTCCAGCAGGGGAATCTGCTTCTTGATGCTCTCGGGTGTAATGCCGTGGGCCGCATTATAGGCTTCCTGGATGTGACGCCGGCGCGCCGTCTCGTCCATGGCGCGCCGCATGGAATCGGTGATCGTATCACCGTAGAAAATCACGCGCCCCTCCAGATTTCTGGCGGCGCGGCCCGCCGTCTGAATCAGCGACCGATGCGACCGGAGATAGCCTTCCTTGTCCGCATCCAGGATCGCAACCAAACTGACCTCAGGAAGATCGAGCCCCTCCCGTAACAGGTTGATCCCGACCAGCACATCAAACACCCCCCGCCGGAGATCGCGGATGATTTCCGCTCGCTCCAGCGTCTTGATGTCCGAATGGAGATAGCGCACCTTCACGCCGAGGTCGTGATAATACTCCGTGAGGTCTTCGGCCATTCGCTTGGTGAGGGTCGTCACCAGCACCCGATTTCCCTTCGCCGCCTCCGCCCGCACTTCGGCGAGCAGATTGTCGACCTGCCCCTTCGCCGATCGCACATCGATCAGGGGGTCCATCAGTCCCGTCGGACGAATAATCTGCTCGATGACCTCGCCCTTGGCATGCTCCAGCTCATAGGGGCCGGGCGTCGCCGACACATAGATCACTTGCTTCAGCATCCGCTCGAACTCGGCAAACTTCAGGGGGCGATTGTCGACGGCGGACGGCAGCCGGAACCCGTAATCCACCAACGTCCGTTTGCGTGAAAAGTCGCCCTCGAACATGCCGCCGACCTGTGGCACCGTTGCGTGCGACTCGTCGATGATCAACAGGAAGTCCTTGGGGAAATAATCCAACAGGGTCGGGGGCGGATCGCCCGGCGCGCGCCCGCTTAAGTGGCGCGAATAGTTCTCGATCCCGTGGCAATACCCCATGGCGCGAATCATTTCGAGATCGAACTTGGTGCGCTGCTCGATCCGTTGCGCTTCCAACAACTGACCGTTCTTCTTGAATGCCGCCACGCGGGCGTCCAATTCTTCTTCGATGCCCGTGATCGCCCGTTCATACCGGTCCGGCGCAATGAGATAGTGGGTATTCGGGTAAATGGCAATCTTCGGTAATTTGCCCAGCGACTTACCGGTCAACGGATCGATCTCATGAATGGCGTCCACCACATCGCCGAACAATTCGATACGCACCGATTTCGCTTCCGACGAGGCTGGAAAAATCTCGATGACATCGCCGCGCGCGCGAAAGGTGCCGCGATGAAAATCTACGTCGTTGCGGGCATACTGAATGTCGACCAGCTTCGCCAGAATTTTCTCCCGCCGCGTCTCCATCCCCTCTTCCAGATAGACCAACATGTCGTGGTACACCTCCGGCGATCCGAGGCCGTAGATGCAGGAGACCGAGGACACGATCAGCACATCGTTGCGCTGCAGCAAGGATGTCGTCGCCGCATGGCGCATCTGATCGATCGCATCGTTGATCGAGGCATCCTTGGCAATGTAGGTGTCGCTCTGCGGGATGTAAGCTTCGGGTTGGTAATAATCGTAATAACTGATGAAGTACTCGACGGCATTGTGGGGGAAGAACTGCTTGAACTCCTGATACAGCTGGCCGGCCAGAGTCTTGTTATGCACGAGGACGAGCGTCGGCTTCTGGACGCGTTCGACGACATTGGCCATCGTGAAGGTCTTGCCGGAGCCGGTGACCCCGAGCAACGCCTGATGCTGTTTCCCGGCCAGGATTCCGGATGTCAGCTTCTCAATCGCCTGCCCCTGATCCCCGCAGGGTTTGAACGGAGCTTCGAGCTTGAACGGAGGCATATGGACTAGATCAACTTTCTAAATCTGCATTCTGTACGTGGTGGATGCGGCGTAGCTATCGATCATCATACCATTCCAGACCTTGATTGGAGGACGACTTCCATGTGAGGGCCGGGTAATAGTGGCGGGCAATCCAATCATGGAGCGCGTTCCGGCAGAGTGGAAGGCGATAGGTGTTTCTATGTCCCGGAAGGGGCCAGCGGACATTCCTAAAGTTTCGTATAGACTGAGCCGGTGGGACGCAGGTCGCTCTTCATGAGGACAATTGCTCCGAGCAGCAACGTACCGATCGTCACCGGCCGCTCCAACAACCCGTTCTGAGCCAGCACCTGCCCGACCTGCCGCTCCCCTTCCTTGATCCGCGCGAGGGTCAAATGCGGACTGAACGGCCGCTCATCCGGCGCGAAGTTCGCAGCCCGGCAACAGGTTTCCACCTCACGATGGATGGCGGCGAGCCGCTGCGCATCACGGCCCTGCTCCCAACTCGCTGATGGCCCCACCCACAGCACCCGCGGGGCCTGCGGGCGCGGGAAAGTGCCCAGTCGTTCGAGAGGAATGGGAATCGCCTGATGCGCTGACATGGACGCTTCGATAGCTACCCGGAGCGGTTCGATCGATTCGTCGGCGGTGTCGCCGAGAAATCTGAGGGTAAGGTGCATCGAATCCGGCCGCACCCAGCTGATCCTCACATGGCGATCAACCGTTCGTTCGAGTTGTCGCTTCATGTCCTGCTCAATGGCGGCGAGCGTCGTGCGCAATTCCCATGGCAACTCAATGGCCAGGAATGCCCGGACCATTAGCATCCTTTCCGGATCAACCAGCGACGGAGCAGATCGAGCGCCGCCTGCGAGGACCGTTGCTTGATCACGGCACGGTCACCGCCGTGAAACCGAAACTCTTTCGTCATCGCCTCGCCCGGCCCGCCGTCGAGCCCCACATAGACCAGCCCCACCGGCTTGCTCTCGGTCGCGCCACCGGGCCCGGCGATGCCGGTCACGCTCACGCCGACGGAAGCGCCACTCCGCTCACGAATGCCCCGAGCCATCGCTGCGGCGACGTCCGCGCTGACTGCCCCATGGCGTTCGATGACTCCTGACGGCACACCCACCATCTCAACCTTGGCACGATTGCTATAGGTGACCGCCACCCGGTCAACGTATGCCGATGAGCCCGGCACCTGCGTCAACCGATGGCCGATCAATCCACCGGTACAGGATTCGGCAACGGCGAGCGTCAGCTTCTGCTCGTTGAGCAACCGGCCGACCACCGATTCCATCGTCTCATCTTCTTCTCCATAGACAATGTCGCCAAGCCGTGTCCTGGCTTCCTTCAACAACTGCTCGATGGTACCAACCCCCTCTGCTCCAGCCGGTCCCGTCAATGACACCATGACTTCCATTGGGGAGGCATAGATGCCGAGTTGAATCGTGCAACCTTTGGGAACAAGCCCGACCAGGGCCTGGTCTACGACCGATTCCGGCACACCGGACGTGTGGAGCACCCGACGAATCATGGGAGTCGCGCTGATCCTTTTCTGTGTGCGCATCCAGGCCTGCAACTGCGGCAACACGCCATCACGCACCATCGGTTCCATCTCACGCGGCACCCCGGGCAAGGCGGCGAGAAACGTGCCCTTCCAGACAAGCGAAAACCCCGGCGCCGTTCCGACCGGATTGGAGAGAATCTCCGCAGCGGCGGGAATCATGGCCTGTCGAAACTGCGACGTGCTCGGGGTTCGACCCCATTCAGCCAACCGTGCGGTCATGGCATCCAACGCGGCCTTTCGTCGGCGCAATCGATGCCCCGTTGCCTGCGCGACTGCCTCACGGGTGAGGTCGTCGATCGTCGGGCCCAACCCACCGGTGAGAATCACCACGCGGACGCGTCGTAACGCGGTCTTCAATACAGACACCATGTCGGAAAGATCGTCACCGACCGTTGTCTTGTAGCGAAGCTCAACTCCGCAGGCGGCGAGGCGCTCGGCAATAAAGAGCGAATTCGTATCGAGACGGCCGCCGAGCAGCAACTCCGATCCGACGGCAATGGTTTCAGCCGTCCAGGTTTTGGTCTGACTCATTCGGGATATACCTTTGCGATAAGCAGAGCGATGAAGAGGGACCGATACTATTCGATCCGCGAGAAGTCCAGTTCGAAGCCGACCTGGCCGCCGCTTGAAGGAAATACCGTGAGCATCGTCTTCGCCCGAGGGTCGAGTTCCGCATAGGGGAATTGTGCGATCACCTTCGCACGATAGGCAGGCTGCTGCGGCCACACCGTCGTACGATCGCCTCTGGCGTCAAATCGAACGGTTGAGGGCTTCACCGTCCTGCCGGCCTGCTCCAGCACAATGTAACTGTCGGCGGCAAAATTGACACGGTCTCCATACAACATCACATTGACCAACACATGCTCGTTTGCCAGGACCTGGGCAATATCCTGTTCGGTCGGCGATAACGCGCGCAGGGCCAGGTGATTGGCCATCACCAGCAGGCTCCCCAGCTTCGTCATGATGAACCCGCGCGGGGCAAGGTCTTCAGTCGCACCGAACCAGGTGTGCAGCTGATCCGGAGAGACACCTTGGCCGGCGGCCAGTTTTCCACGCTCCAGCGTCGCCTGAATCTGTTCGGCCGTCGGCTGGACTTCGATGGCATGGGATGATCCGGCGATCCCCCAGAGGACCATGAAGACGCTTCCTACGAGCCAGATTCCAACCGGCAATCTTCGAACAGCACGCATCGTATGCAGGCAGTATCAGATCGATTTAGGCCTGTCAATTCGAGCCCCGGGCATCCCGCACTCTGTTGACAGCCCCAGAGACGAAATGCTAAAGAGCTAACTCTTATTCTTTTACATTATCAAGAAGTTGCCTGGAGGGTTCGTCATGTCCAGCCCCGAACAAGCACCCCGCCGTCAATACGTCAATTTTACCTTCTATAAGATCGATCCCGCTTGGCGTCGGCTTCCGGAAGACGAACGCACACGCGGAAAGCAGGAGTTTCTCCGTGCCGTCGAAGAGTATCAGGGAAAGGTGCTCGTCATCGCGTACACCACGGTGGGTATTCGAGGTGACTGTGATCTGATGCTCTGGCGCATCAGCTACGAGCTTGAACTGTTCCAGGAAATGAGCACGAAGATCATGGCATCCGGATTGGGCAAGTATCTGTACAATCCCTATTCGTATCTCGCGATCACCAAACGGTCTATTTATGTCGATCACCACACGCATGAGAACCAGGAAAGCAAGCGGCTCACGGTGGTTCCCGGTAAGGCCAAGTACATCTTCGTCTATCCGTTCGTGAAAACCCGCGAATGGTTCCTCCTGACCAAGGCGGCCCGGCAGGGCATGATGGACGAGCACATTGAAGTCGGCCATCGCTTCCCCTCGGTGAAGCTCAACACCACCTATTCCTTCGGTCTCGACGATCAGGAATGGGTTGTGGCCTTCGAGAGCGACAAGCCGGAAGACTTCCTGGACCTCGTCATGGCGCTCCGGGAAACCGAAGGCAGCCGATACACCCTGCGCGACACCCCGATTTTCACCTGCATCCGCAAGAGCCTGAAGGAAGCCTTGGACACCCTAGGCGGCTAACAACGGTTGAGCAGCAGTCTGTGGGCACGGCCTTCGGTCCCTTGATCGAAGGCCGTGCCGTTTCTACCACATGCGCAGGTAGCCCCCACGTTCCTCACTCATGTCCACTCAGGCCCCTTCTTCCGCAATCCCGGATCGCATCGCAGCTGCCTACTCAGCCCTACTTCCCGGACTTGGACAACTCATTCGCGGACGATATGCGGCAGGACTCTTCTACGGCCTGGGTACCGTTCTCCTGATCCTTCTGAGCCTGGCGCTCGGGAGAGTCTCCGGTCGAGCCGCCGAAGTTTTTTTCTTTATGTTGTTGGCCCTTCCCTGGTGGGCCCTTCAGAGCTACGACGCCGCTCTCGGGCCGTCCGAGAGCGGTTCGGACCTTGCCCGCAGCACCCGCACCGCCTGGGTACAGGGACACGATATCCGGTTTCTCGGACTTCTCTTCCTGATCAGTGCTGGGAACGATGCCCTCTTGATCGCAAGAAATCCCGATTACCTGCTGCCGTTTTTTTGTACCAAGTTAGACGGCTCGGCCGGGTTCATCACCAAAGCGCTGTCACCGTTTCTCCATACCCTGGTCGGGTATGGCTTCTTGCAGATCAAGAAATGGTCCCTCCTGATCTATCTGGTCTATGCCGCCTACGGCACCATCAATGCCCTCGTCAATCTGGCCTGTTTTGGCCCCGGCCGGATCCGGAACACCCTCCTCATCGCCCTCATCGTCTTTACGAGTTACGTGATCGCGCGGAGACGGGTCTTCCGACTTTGAGCGCCCCCATTTCAAGCCTCCGACGCGTTTTGACACTCAGGCTGGGGCTGTGTTACCTGTAATAGCCATACCGTTCCACAACATCAGACGGAGCAGCCTCCATGGCCGAAAACAGCGCGGTCTATGCCATCCGCTTTCCTGACGGTTCCGTGACTCTGTATATCGACGAAGAATATGCCATCGACCGGGGCGTCGACCCTGCCAAGCTGGTACGGGTGGAGATTCCTCGGGAATTGTTTGCCAGCGGCAGCATCCAGGAAATCCGTGAATATGTCGCGGTCTACCTTGAAAACAGCCATCAAGGCACGGCCTGAGCGAACCTTTTACGTCGCACGAGGGGCCACACTATGACCGCTTTGCTCACCCCAGAACTGATCGCCTCGACCATCGAGCAGGCCCCGATTCAGGGCCGCATCATGCTCAAGTTGTTGCTGTTGCAGCATTTTGACATTACGGAGGAGGAGATCATCCACATCGCAGCTGATCGACCCGATCCGCGTTGCGTCGCCGGCTCGAAACCGATTCACCAGGTTGTGAAACAGGATGCGCTACGTGATGTGACCAGCCGCCGTGATGAATATCGCCGCCGGGTCCGGTTGAGACGAGAACGGGTCTGGCTTCAGATGGAAGCCATGAAGCGCATGATGGCGCTCGCCGAGGGGTTGATTCGCGCCGGGTCGGACCTGTTGCTCACACAGTATAAGGTGGACGCTGCCGCTGTGACTGCCCTCAAACAAGAGGCCCGTGCGGCAGTTCCCAAGCCGGCGATCCGGCTTTTGAACCGTCGCTGGGATGAAGACGACATTTCAGCCGAAGCATACCAGGAAGCCCGGCTTGGCCTTGAAATCCAGACGCAACTGCGTTTGCTAGAAAAGTACCGGAAACGGTTCGAACTCTCGGAACGGGAATGGAAATCGCTGAATGCCGCGCCCTTGCAGGATCACGAAATCGGGCATATCTGGGGCATTCCTGCCGGAAGTCTCGCCGCGAGGAAGGTCAAACATCTCCACCAGTACCTTCAGGCCGTTCAAACATCTCTCCAACGGTCGTCGGCAAAGGATCTTCCTGCAACTGCGCCGCTTGACATCTGGAAAGAAACCCTCGCCGTCCTGGGGGAACGACCGGTGGAGCGGTCCATTGCCCAGTATGACGGATTGGAGCGAACCGAAGACGCGCTCGTGGAGAAGCTTCGAACCTTCGCGTGGGGCACCCTGGGGGAGGACCTCGAAGGAAAATTCTGGCTGTCACTCGTTCATGGCGCCAGTTCGAATGCCGTCCATTCTGAGAATACCCGCTCGCTCTTCGGCCTGCAGCGCCTGATGGCGGTGCTGTCCGAAATCGATACCAGCCCGGACGCGCTCGAGCAGGAAATGGTGACCCGTACGACCCCGATCAGCAAAGAATCCTTGGCGCTGACCGATGAAGCCGCTCAACCGGTCGTCGAAGAAGTCGGGCAGATGAAACAACATGTGCTGACAAGCTTTATGGGTGAGTTGCACGACGATCTGCGGCGATAGTCGCGTGCTCTGGCAGCGCGCCGGCGCCTGCTTACGACGCTGGTTGCACATCGTCCCAGTTGTTCAGAAAAGTTTTTTCACGTCCTCCTTCTCAGCCTGGAGTGAATTTTGTATAATCCAACTATCATGCTGCCACGCAGAGACAGACGGTCTTTCCGACCTACCGCCATTGGCACCCTGTGTCTGCTCGGTACGTTGACGATGATGGCTTGGGCATTGCCGGTCGGTGTCCCATATGCCGCAGCCTTAGTCGAAGTCACAGAACTCCTGGCCCACCCGGATCACTATGATCATCAAGTCGTCACCGTCAGCGGGCGCGTAAGCAGTTTTCAGCTCGCCACCAATCGCGACGGTCACCCGGCATTCGGATTTCTCCTGCAGGACACCGCAGGAACGGTGAAAGTTGTGGGCCTTGGAAAAGCAGATGTGCGGGAAGGTGATTACGTGGTGGTGGAAGGGATATTCAGTCGTCTTCGTCAGGCCGGCCGCGCCATTGTGTATAACGAAATCAAAGCCACGTCGGTCCAGTCTATGGCCCGGATGAACCCGGACCTGGTCGGTTAAGTCTCTTTCTCGCTTCCTCGCGCTCCCTCCGTGACAAGCTGGCGCTCACCACGCTGAATATCCACCACTCTCACATCGAACCGCAACGTCCGTCCGGCAAGCGGGTGGTTGAGGTCAAGCACAATGACGTCCGGCCTGATCTCGGCGACATAAGGGAATACCACTCGGCCATCCGGAGCCGTCGTTTCCAACTTTATTCCGATCCGCTGCGCCTCCGCCGGAACACGTTCTCGCTGCACTTCAAAAAATCCCTCGGGGTGAATCTCTCCATAGGCATCGACCGGCTCAACGGTGATGACCTTGGCCGCTCCACGCTCCATTCCATCAAGCCCGGCTTCCAGTCCCTGCAAGATCTCATTCTGCCCATGGGTGTAGCTCAGCGGCGCCTCACCGACGGTTGTTTCGATCACGCGATCATCGTCCAGGCGGATGGTGTATTCGACTGAAACGAGATCGCCCCTAGATACGTTCATCAGTCAGCCTCCTTGACCGGAAATCGTCCTGTTCGGGAAACGGACCGCAATGCGTTGGAGACGGTATTGAGACGTACCCTATCACGACGGGATCGTGGGGTCATGGGAATAGCGGGAATGATGCTGGGGTCGGCAGTCGATCCGGATCTGCCCCCAGAGAGTAGGCGGTCCGGTGAGCCGTGATACGAGCCGTGAACTGAGAGGGAACAGCAAGAACCAGTCGTTACCAGTGACGGAACGGACCTGAATCGAGATGGACAAACTTGCCACGCGGATAATATCCCACCCCGCCGCAGCCGAGCCGTAGGGCCACCTCGCGCAAGGTCCGCAGCGGCACACCGGGAATCTGCACATCCACAGCCTGCCCCGACACGTGATAGCTGTGACGCGCCGCACGTGTGCCCATTCTGATGAGCTGCTCGTTATATTCGGGGGAGCGGTAACCGGAGACGATAAGCACTTCACGACGGCCGCCGACCCGCTTTTGAACAAGATTGATGAATTCGATGAGCTGCACGTCCATCGTGGTGGTTTCGTTCGTATGGTGGCAGCGCAGAAAATAATTGAGCGCGTTGAGCGCATCCTGATCGTACGCGCCGGCCTCGTCCCGGTAGGTCACCAACAACCGTTCATCGGTATGGAGGTTGTACAAACTCACCCGTCCATCAGGTAACCGTGACGCCCACGTCTCCGATGGCAAAGCCAGGCGAACCACAGCCAGCGCCATCCCGGCCGTCGCCGCGCGCAACAATCCGCGCCGGCTCAAGAGAGTTGGTGCATCGGAAACCATCGATTGCCCATGACTCGAAAACATACGTACCACTTCGCGCCTTCAAGACATTGCCGACAAGGCTGTGCCCATTGATTTCTTAACCCGTCATGCGTGAAACAACAATTCACGCATGACCATTGTCACAGGATGAAACACAAGCCGAGGTGAGGATCAGTGCCTCGGAGAACAGCAAGGTCAGCGGTGCTCGGAGACTGTTGTATGTACCAAATACCCGTACGATGGTCAACCGTTTTACACACCTGTGCGCTCGCTTGACCGGCGAGACTGACAGGGTTGTATCAACACGGCATACCAACCACGATCACAGTCAACCTGCCGCCACATCATCAATGCTCTGACAGCGAGGCGCGCGGGAACACCCCGAGCGTTCGCCGCGCATCAAGCGTCCGGTCCATCCCGTACTGGCGCAGCCGTCGATACAACGTCGAACGACTGATGCCTAACTCCTGAGCGGCTCGACTCAAGTTCCCCTGCGACAGCGTGAAGGCCTTCATGATCAGATCGGTCTCGATCCGCTGTTGATTCACCTTGAGCGAAATCGAGTTGCCGTCCGGTCGCGCCACCTCGTGCGGGATATCCAGATCCGCCGGAGTCACATGCGTGCCTTCCGCCATCACTATCGCACGACCGACTCTGTTCGACAATTCACGCACATTTCCCGGCCAGGCATAGGCACGCATCGCCTCCAGCGCTTCGCGGGTAAAACCTTCCAGATGTTTATCATAGTGCGCTGCCGCCTGACGCAGGAACGCCATGGCCATCAGCGAAACATCCTCACCGCGCTCCCGAAGTGGAGGCACATTGATATGGACCACCCCGAGCCGATAATAGAGGTCCTCGCGGAACGTTCCTTTTTCAATGGCCTCCTTCAGGTTCACATTCGTCGCGGCGATGATTCGAACGTTCATTTCTATCGGCTGATGCCCGCCCACCCGCTCAAACGTGTGGTCCTGGAGAAAGCGCAATAACTTCACCTGCAAGGCATTCGGGAGTTCGCCCACTTCGTCGAGGAAGAGCGTCCCCCCTTGAGCGAATTCAACCTTGCCCTTCTTTTGGCTCACCGCTCCCGTAAAGGCTCCACGCTCGTACCCAAAAAGTTCCGACTCCAGCAAACTTTCCGGAATCGCCCCGCAGTTGATGGGAATGAACGGTCCCTGATGCCGTAACCCTCTCTCGTGAATCGCGCGCGCCGTCAGCTCCTTACCGGTGCCGCTCTCCCCGGTGATCAGGATCGGCGCATCGTTGGTGGAAACCTTTCGTATCGCATCGAAGATACGGTGAATGCTGGCGCTGGTGCCGAGCATGCCGCTGAATTCTTCAGGGCCTCCTCCAACCATGACACCCCGGGCCTCCCGCTCCAGATCAGCCACTCCTGCGGCCCGCCGGATGAGTTGTGTCAGGAGAGTGATATCCAGCGGTTTCGACAACACATCGTATGCTCCAGACTGAATCGCGCGGACGGCGAGACGGCGCTCCGTCTGTTCCGTGCAGGCGATGACCTTCCCGGCATGGCCGGTTTGCCGCACTTCCTGCAGAACCCGCACGCGGTCCTCGACAGCGGGATCGGAGGAGGATCCTAAATCCAGCAGCATGACCAACGGGGCCTGTTCGTGAATCTGAACCACCGCCGTCCGATCCCATGCGGCCACGAACACCTCACACTCGCTCTCGATCGAGCTGCGCACGGCGGCAACGACCGCCTGATCATCTGTGAGAACTAATACCTTAGGTTTCGCCACGATTCGGCTCCTTTCAGCTGGTGAGACACTGGCACGATGGACGGCTGACCATCGTCGCACTGTCTATGCTAGGCGGTGTCTGAGCAAGTCAGGCGTGGAGGCGTACTACGCGAGCGGGGACGGCGGATCCAGCGAATCGCACATAAAGACATCAGCGCCGAACGCCTTGGTCAGATCAGGCGCCACCCCGTCTCGGGCAGCGGTTGATTGATCCACCATCGCAATAATCGGCACCTGCGGGCAGGTCATCTTGAGTCTGGGAACAGTACTGTACAGCGGCGTCGGTGCAGACGACAATCTCACCACAATCACATCCGGACGAAGCTCCTTCAGGTTGCGCTCCAGATGATGGACTGCCGACGTCATGGTGGCTTGGTACCCGTGCAGGGCAAACCAATCGGCGCACTTGTAACCGGTCGTGACGTCTTCGTACACCACAGCGACCGTGGGTCGCTTCACGGATCGCTGTCCGGTTCTGCCGGTCGGTTGCTCCATCAGTTCACCCGCGTCTGGATGGCTTAGATTGTGGTTTGAACGTCTGCGAGTTGCGTCAGTCGGCGTTCCATTTGAGGGCCCCACCAGGCGAGGTCTTGCAACATCGCGGCTTCGACGGCAGTCAACCGGGTGAGGATGCCGGGCCAACCCGGGCGAAAGGCCCCGGTTCGGCGATCGATACCGGAACGCTCTGCCGATCCCTGTCCCTGTGCGGCCTCAAAGACCGCGAGCAATGTCGTCGTAGTGGAGATCCACGGCTTCTGCATGAAGATGAGGATAGGCCCGGGGAGAGGAGGATGCTATCGGCAGAGGTGCCATTTCTGTGTCACAAATAGACAGTGAGTCACCGTCGTGGTTGCAACGACATGGGCCAGGAGAGGAACTCCATTCTTGGCACTTTATACGACCAACCCATGTTGCAACGCATAGCGCGTCAACTCGGCATTATTCTTCAAATTCATTTTATCCAAAATTCTCGCTCGATACGTACTGATTGTCGTCACGCTCAGATGAATGCTTTCGGCAATGTCACTGACGGTTTGTCCCGAGGCAATCAGACACAGCACTTCGTACTCCCGGTCCGACAACCGTTCATGGGCCAACTTGTCGACCCCGGTCCTGACCGTCAAGGCCAAGGCCTCACCCACCGAAGCACTGACATACTGCCCGCCTGCCATGACTTTTTTCGCCGCATGGACAAGCTCTTCCGGCGCACTCGCCTTCGTGAGATACCCTGCCGCGCCGGCCTTAAACATACGAATGGCATACTGGTCTTCCGGGTGCATGCTCAAAATCAAGACCGGCAACGTCGGCGCCAGTTGCTTCAGTTCCTTTAACACTTCCGGTCCGCTCCGCCCCGGCATACTGATGTCCATGACGACGAGGTCATACGGCTGCTCGCGAACTTGATCCAGCATCTCCTGCGCATTTCCACACTCGGCCATGCTGGCGCCCTCGAATCCTTCTTCCAGAATATCCTTCACGCCGCGACGAAACGACGGGTGATCATCGACGACGAGTATCCGCACGGTCCCTGTTGTTCGCATAGTGCCCTCCATCATGTCCTGTTCCTCCATCTTACCGAGGCAGCTGCAGCGCGATCGTCGTCCCGCTGCCCTCCTTCGTCTCGATCTGTACATCCCCGCCGAGCAGTCCAGCGCGCTCCCGCATCCCCAGCAGGCCGAACGATCGGGCATCCGTAAGGCGATCCGATGGAATGCCGCGCCCGTTGTCGCTGACCTGCAACAGCAACCCTTCGCCCTGATCTTCCAAGCGCACGTGCACCTCGGTGGCCTGAGCATGACGGGTCACGTTGGTCAACGCCTCCTGGCAAATCCGAAAAACCGCGGTGGCATGCGCCGGGTCCACCCGCAAATCTTCATGACTCACGGTGCAGTGACAGGCAACGCCGGTGCGGCGTTGAAAATCGCGGCACTGCCATTCGATGGCGGCGACCAAACCAAGATCATCGAGCACGCCGGGGCGCAACTCCGCCACGATACGTTGCACGGAGGTGATGGTACTATCCACCTGCTCCTTCATGCCTCGAATTTTTTCATCGACCTTGGCTCGATCCCGGGGAACCAACCGCTCTCCCAGCAACCCACCCAGACGGGACAGATCGATCTTCAGACAGGTCAGGCCGACGCCCAATTCGTCATGGAGCTCACGCGCGATTCGTCCGCGTTCCTCTTCGCGAATTCCCTCCATCCGCCCCGACAATGTGCGCAGGCGACGCAACGAGTCCTGCAACTGCGCCTCAGCCCGTTTCCGGTCCGTCGTGTCTTTGAACACGACCACCGCCCCGACAATGTCCCCACGCTCGCGAATCGGCGTGCTCACATACTCAACGGGAAAGCTGGTGCCGTCTTTTCTCCAGAATCGGCTGTCTGCCTCTTCGCGAATCTCGCCCCCCTGAATGGTCTCCACGATGGGACTGGGACGTTCACCGGAAGGTCCCTCATGCCAGTCGGGACGATGGACCAAGACAGAAAACGGTTGGCCGATCAATGCCTCCGCCTCCCAATCGAACATTTTCGCCGCCGCCGGATTGACGAACGTCAGCCGCCCGTCCCGATCGATCCCGTAGATGCCCTCCCCGGCTGAATTGAGTACGACTTGATTGTGATGATGCAGGCGATCCAGTTCCTCTTCCGCCGATCGCCGCTCACTGATATCGCGCATAATGATCGTAAAAAAGAGATCCGATTTCCCCTTCCAGGAGGTCACACTCAGCTCAAGAGGAAATTCGCCGCCGTCTTTCCGACGGCCGTGGAGCTCCAGCGTCCTGCTCGTCAGCTGCACCCGTTCAAACAATCGAACCCGCTGAACATTCCGTTCCAACTCCTCATGGTACCGCTCGGGAATGATCGTCGTCACGGGCTGACCGATGATTTCCTCGGCCGAATAACCGAAGGTCGCTTCGGCGCCCTTGTTCCAGAACGCAACTTTCATGAGCGCATTGACCAGCACGATGGCGTCTTTCGTCGACTGCACGATGGAGCGCAACCGCTCCTCGCTGACCCGGAGCGCATCCTCGATCCGGCGACGTTCGGTCACATCACGAATAATGCCTAAGACCCCTATGACACGACCCTGTCGCATTTGCGGGGTCCCGACAAACTCTCCGGTGACGTACCCGCCCTGCTTCGTGCTGATCTGCATCGAGCAGGTCAGCGGCGCCCCGCGTTCAAGAATCGCCTGCAAGACATCCTGACAGAACCCCGCGTCATCGGGATGCAGCAGAGCCACGAGCGGCTCCCCCATCCATTGCGAACGCGACCAGTTGGTCACCGTCTCAAAAGCCGGATTGAGCGAAGTAATCGTCATGTCCGCCGAGAGCGTGAAAATGATATCGCGCGCCCCCTCCACCAAACTCCGGAATCGATATTCCGATTCAAACAAGGCATCCTGCGCGCGCTTGAGCCACGTAATGTCGTGAAACACCATCACGGTCCCGGAGAGCACACCGGCCTCATCTTTGATCGGCCTGGCATTGATACTGATCCACCGGCCCGGCATACCCTGCGAGGCCCGCAGATAGACTTCGAGCCAGTCGATTTTTTCGCCTCGCAGCGCGCGCGCGAGCGGCCACTCCTCCTGCCCGAACGGCGTCACCGTGTCCGCATGCAAAAACTCATACCGCTCGGCCCATGCCGTCAGAGGAACGTGCACGGGAGAAAATCCAAGGATACTTTCCACCGCCGGATTGGCAACGACCAGCCGCCCTTCGGCATCGGTCACCACCACCCCGTCGCCCATACTTCGCAAGACGGAGTTCACGATCCTGGTTTGCTCATTCAACGCCTGTTCGGATCGCTCAAGCGCATCGGCGCGCTCTCGGAGGGCCTGTTTCGCCTGGGCGATTCCCGCCGATTGCGTCCGGACCGCATTTTCATAGACCCGCAGCAATTGTTCGGCCGCAGCCAACCGGGACTGATGCCGAAGGCCGACCTCCTGCTCCGTTGCGCCGGCCACCGGAGCCGACGACGAATGCGCATCGACACCGGCCTCCGAAGGAACGACCTCGTCACAAGCCAGCAACGAGGTTTTCAGGCTGAGAGCGAGCGACTTGCACAGGGCTGCCGTGTCACGGGGCACCGGTGTCCTGGAGAAGAGAATCACGGCGAAGAGATCCCGGGACGGTAACATCCCGCCGAAACACAATACCGATTTTACCCCGTACTTCAGCACGAACCCTTCCTGCACCGGTACGTAGGGGCTCCCCACCGCATCCGGCACATAAAACACGTTGTACGTCTTCTCCTCCAGATCCACCAACCACTCCCCCTCCGGAGCCACTTCAACACTGGAGGAAAGACCGAACTGGTGCAGGAGTTGGGAAAACATCGGAAACTGTTTGACGAAATCGGCGCTGACCATCGGAATCGATCGGTAGCGATGGGAACGCTCGACGTGATTCCACTCCGCCTCCTCACCGGCCGTGGCCATGAGCGTGAGACATTTGAGGTCGGGGGACGGAGCGATGCCCCCGAGCTGTTCCCGAACCCTCTGCTGGGTCATCGGATTCAACCGGTTGTAGGAAACGGTCTTGAAGCAGCGAACCAGGACACAGTCGCGAGCGCCTGTGTCGGGATTGCCGAGGGTGCGGAACAGATAGTCCACCGCTCGCGATGCGGCATCCTGGAGCGAACTCGATTGCTCGCCAAGCTGACGCAACACGGCAGAGCATTCGGTCATTTCCAACAGGGAAAAGCGAGCCAGACTATACACAGGCGGGCCCTCGGGTGAACGATGGGGGAATACGGATCAACGCGCCACTGGTTGACGTTCGTCCGGAGACACCGACTCGTGAGGGAAGGCGCGTCTCTGCAGAACACTGCTTTGCAAGGCGAGGCACAGAGCCACTCTCGTGGCGAGTCTAGTAAAGGGGACCGGCCATGTCAAGGCAGACGGGCGGGCTCAGGCTGCTCCGGAACGCTCGTGCCGTTTCAAGCGATCGCATCTCACAGCCGTCTCACTCGCGGACCATTGCGGCTAACGGGAGGACGGCCCCTGGGAGAGCGCTTGAGACAACAATGCCACGTCCGATGGATACGTCAGACGACCCAGTGCGACTTCGCGATCGACCCACTGCACCTCTTCGACCTCCCCGTCTGGCACTCCCATCTCCTCGAGCGCCGACATCTTGAACCACACGACCGTCTTGCGAAACCGCCGCCCCTCCCGCTGAAACCAATATTCGGTCGTGGAGAGGTCCGCCTCGATCCGGCAGCACCACCCGGTTTCTTCCAACACCTCGCGCAACGCGGCCTGCGCAGGCGTTTCCCCGGCGTCGAGCCGGCCCTTGGGGAACGACCAGACGGGACGCCCCTTCATATCGGACACCCGGATCAGCAACACATCCCGTTGCCGGAACACGACGCCTCCTGCTGATCGCACCAACCCCGCTTCAGGCATAACCCGTTCTTTCCCCCGCCGCACTCAACACTCCGTCTGACTTACCCCATCTAGCCCCGGTGGGGCAATCCTAGAAACCAGGCCAACAGGCGATCTTGAGCACGATCGGGCAGGATCCATTTCAGCATGGCTCTGAGTCGCGCATCCTTGCCGACCAGATAACGCGCACGCGGTCGCGCGACGGTCAATGCCTCGGCCACCACACGTGCCACCACCTCTGGCGGGATCGCGCGCGCGGCGGCCGCGGCCATGACCTCCTGCATGCGGGACAACGGCTGAGCATACAAAGCCAGTGCCTCCGGTTGGACACTGCCGAGTGTGCGCGTAGCCGACATCGTGGCCCGTTGCCATATTTGAGACCGGATCGCACCCGGCTCGACCAGCGACACCGAGATGCCCCACGGCGCCAATTCGAGCCGTAACGCATCACTCATCGCCTCCAACGCAAACTTCGAGCTGCAGTAGGCGCCGAGAAACGGCGTGGCCGCAAGGCCGGCGATCGAACTGATGTTGACGATCCGCCCGCGCGCCAGCCGCAGCAATGGGAGCAGCGCTTGGGTCACCGCAAGGACGCCGATCACATTCACTTCAAACTGAGTTCGCACCTCTGAGAGAGGCAGGAGTTCCAACGGGCCGGCGACGGAGATACCGGCATTGTTCACGAGGCCTCCCAATCCCGTGTCACGCGTAGCCTCGGCCAACATCGTGCGGGCCGCCTCGATCGACGCCGGATCGGTCACGTCCAACAGCAACACACGGAGACGTGAGGAGGCCGGGCGTGTCAGCGCCTCCCCGTCCTGCGCGTTGCGAACACAGGCCCACACGGTAAAACCCAACGCATCGAGATACCGCGCGCACGCCGCACCAATTCCGGAGGACGCTCCGGTGATCACAATCGGTCCCTGCACGGCCATACGTTCTGGTCTCCACGCAACACTGACTGCCATACATGCCCGGGCAAGCGGATGAGCAAGACGCAAGAATATCACGCGCCTGAGGCAAGAGGCATCATGGGGTCCGGACGATCCGCCACCTCACGCATTTCAGTAGGTAATTCCAGAAATCAAAAAAAGAGATGAGTGTTTTCGGACATTTACCCCACTCATTCGTTCACGCTCTCACAGCACACAATGACGAGCGCAGGCCGATTTGACAATCGTGCATCCTCATCTAGACTTAATTCATGCGCGCGCGAACAACATGCCCCAGAAGCGGCACATTTTCAGGCATGGTTGCGGGAGTCGTCTTCTCCCTCACGGCCCTGCTTTCATTGTTCCCCTCTACCGCCTCTGCAAGCCGAACCCTCATAGTCCCCATCTCCATCGCCACCTACACCGACGACCAAGTCGGCTTCCCGACTTTTGTGATGAAATGGGACGAAGGAGCCCAGCCGGATCCCTTGTCGTTGCGATGGGGGCGGAGTCAGGTTCCCGTCAGAGGGACCGGGATGAGTTCCATTCAGCGGGCCTTTCGCTTTGCCGTCGAACGCCTTGCTCCCTCCGTCCGGCCGACCGGAACCTTGTCCCTCTATGCGACATTTTCTGGGCCATTGAACGCGGAGGGCGCGACTGCAGAAGCCGCCTTGGCCATCGGTTTTCTCGCCTTGCTGAAAGGTGACCACCTGAAACAGGATATTACGATCACCGGCACGCTGGAAGGTGACGGCCGGATCGGACAGGTCGCGCAGGTAGCTGAAAAAACAACGGCAGCGGCGAGGGCGGGCTACCACGTGCTGCTGGTACCGCGAGGGCAGTTTTATGCCCCGCGAGTCAACCGGGTCAGCCTGAATCTCGAATCAAATGTCCTGGTACGTGAAGTGGAGACGATCGAGGAAGCCTACGAAATCATGACCGGGAGAAAGCTCTAGCCTATCTCCCTCCTACAGGGCCGTGCACACTTTCCAGCAAGATTCGACTGACACCTGAATTCGCCACAATAAAAGAGCCATCGATACAGGATCGATGGCTCTTGATCATTCGCGCACCAGGAGCTTGAATCCTACCCGCTCACATCCAATTGTTGATCAAAAGGAATGCGGCCCAGAAACTGGGGTGCGTATGGCCACGCTGGGAAAGGATCTTTTGCTGGGCCCGTTGCAAGGCGACGGCCTTTGACAGCGCGGGATCCTGCAATTGCCTGTAGAATTCAGATACAAGGTCCGTGGTCGTTTCATCATCCGAGGTCCACAAACTCGCCAACGCCGTCCGTGCCCCTGTCTTGACGGCCACCCCGCTCAACCCGAGCGCTGCACGATCGTCCTCGGCAGCAATCTCGCAGGAACTGAGCGTCAACAGATCCAATGGCTGCTGCCGATACTGCTGAAGCCCCACCAGCTGCGACAACCGGTCCATCGTGATCTTGCCGTCATGGGCCAGCACGAACGAATCTCTCGCCTCGGTGCCGACGACCGTGTGCGACGCCACATGAACGATCCCCACTCCCTGGTCCTTGATCTCTTCCTCCAGAGACGGTGCAGAGAACTGCTTGTTCATCAGCAGCTTTCCGCCATACAGCGTTCTGATGGCTTGGACTTCGGTCTCCGCATATCGCGGAGCAGACAGGCCCTCGACCGATTCAGTCAGGCCGACCGACAACAGACTGCCTTTGCGGCGCTGGGCGGCGCTCAAATCGGTCAACGCAAGACTCGGCGTGACGGCCACGGCAAGCGAATCGACGAGAAAATGTCGTCCATCGTGCAAGGCCCCCATCGGAATGGTCCGGAGCGACCCCTCGGCCACCATCACGAGCGTATGAATCCCGGCCCCCTGCAAATCCTGCTGAAGAGGCGCAACGAGCCACCCATGCAACGTCTGCGCAGAAGACATGTAGTTCTGCGATTGGGAATCCTGGATCAACCGTCTGAACGAACGAATTTCTTTTGTCAGCTTCTCTCCCGTCACAGGAACCCTGACCTGCTTCAGCCCATTGGCCGTTTCCAGGAGCAGTTCGAGCCGGTCCGGGAAAGAAATCGGATATACCACCGCCGTGCCGGGCGCCAGCGCGCCGGCGCCTCGATGACTCGCGACCGTCGTCACACAATCGTCCTGGAAATAGTCCTGCAGCTCGGCCGCATGGGAGACCTCAACCGTATCCTTCACCTGAACCAGCAGCTGTTCATTCTGGTCGGGCGTCTTCGCCGCCGCCGCTCTCCGCAACAAGACATCCTCATACTCCACAAACAGCGGCGCAACAGACTCGTAGTACGAGTGGTGCCGCCCCTGATATCCCACGGAATATTCGTAGTGAATCGGCTTCAGCAGCGCCACGGCACGCTGATACGCGGCCAGGGCTTCCTCTTCTTTGCCGTCCGCACGCAACAGCCTCGCCGTCTGCCATTGCCAACGGTACAGCGACTCCGGCGCGTTCACTTTTTGAGCAGCGAAGGTGGCCTTCCGTGAATATTCCAACGCCTCGGGATTGCGGTGTTCCCGCTCCAGTAAGCCACCCAGATAACCCCAGGCGTACGATTGTCCGCGCGCATCTCCGGTGCGCCCGGCCACTTCGCCGGCCGCGGTAAAGGCATCGGACGACTGCCGTAACAGGCCGGCTCCCGGCCCGGCGGAAGCCACGGCCTCCGTCGCGCGGCCTTTCACCGCATCCGATTTTCTGGCCACGCCGGATTTCGCAGCCGTGGCGGCAGACAACTCCTGATACCCAAGACCGATGTTCAACAGACCGGCCGTCTTCGCCTGACCATCCCCCAGCGACCGCACATCCGACCAGGCTTGATCCAAATGACGATGCGCTTCACTAAGTTGTTGGTTCTGGAGCAAAGCCATCGCGCCGTTGATTTGGGCCGTTGCCGCCAGTGCCGGCTGCTTGGTCTCGATGGCAAGGCTCCGGCTTTCCGCATAGACGTCGATCGCTTCGGCAAACTGCCGACGAGCCGTCAGAGCATTACCCAGATCGTTCAGGACCCCGGCAACCAACAGAGGCTTGTTCTCCTCACGTGCCAGCGTCAAGGCTCGGGTCAAATGTTCGGTGGCAGGTTCGTCCTTCCCGAGCACGTGGAAGGTGTTGCCGAGCTGAGCGAGAATCGTTGCCGTGAGGCCGCGTTCGCCGGTCTGTTCCGAGAGTTTGAGCGCGGCTTGCAACGTGCTTTGCGCGCGACGGATCTGCCCTTCCTGCTGAAGCGCATGCGCGAGGTTGATCAACGCCTGGCACTGCTCTTTTGCCTGCCCACTCTCTTCATACCCGCGCGCAGCATTCATCCAGTGCGCGGCGGCCTGGGCAAACGCACCCTGCTGAAACTGTGTCGTCCCCTGTCTCATTTCTTGCGAAGGCGAGATCGACGACGCACCCGAACCGCCAAATAATTCCATCGCGATCCCGCTCACAGGCCAGGCCAATCCGCTCAACGCAAGCACCCCGACGCCCAGCATCGTCAACGGCGAGGAAAGCGCGCGCGTGGCGGAGGGACCAGCGGATCCATGCCCCCGCTTCATGCCGCGCCGAGTGACCATGTTACGCTTCGTAGGCATGACGTCCTCCTTGGGGAGCTAGCACCCCTGCCATGATTCCATAAGTTGTGCCGTCGACTGACCCGGTCTCTGTGCTGTTTGTGTCGCCGGAGCGCCCGGCTCGCCTTCGCTGCCGACCTCCTCCAGCACCACAGGCGCCGCCAGGGATCCGCCTGGTTGCGACGGCGTGACGTCGCGCGAGGCTTGAACAAGGCTGCTGAATGCGCCGTCCTTCCGTGCTGCGCAGCGGCTGGTCAACAGCGGGGCCGGTGGGGCCGGCGCATCCTGAGGGAGCAGCACCGCGGCGCGATTCAAGAACGCCACCGGCTCGACGGGATTAGCCGTATTCACACTTGCCGCATTCGCTGTAGGAAGAGGCGGTAGTCCGCCAAGATTCACACCCACGACCTGGATTTGCGTCACACGTTGATTGAACGGATTCGTCGTCGTGTTGACCTGGGCCCCTGTCGGCACGCTCACATTCGGGGTCACATCGATGGAGGCAGGAATCACTCCTCCGCCACCCGCGACAATCAGAGTCCCAGGCAGGGCTTGGACCTGCCCGTTTCCTGACGCGCCGGAAAAAGGATTGCCGACAAACGGCTGGACACTCATCTCGCCGGCCGAGCTCGTACTGCCGAGAATGACTCGCTGCGCGCTGATTTTTGATCCATTGATCTGAATCCCGCCCCCCATCAAGCCGAGTACGGCCCCGGTCTGGAGCACCGTCGAGGATGAAGATAGGACGATCGAACCGTAAGGGCCCTGCCCAAAAAACCCGAAGGAAACAGGTGAACCGACAGACAACGTCGAATCGAACGCCAGGAGACCGGTATTGGCCGTGAAGATTCCGCCATCACTCAGGCGCAATTGCTGAGCCGTGCTGAAATAGGCGGATCCGGACACGTTCAGTGAAGCGCTGGGGCCGAACACGATCCCGGAAGGATTGATGAAGAACAGATTCGCATTGAGCGCCTGAACCGTGCCATTAATGTTGGATGGCGATCCCCCGATCACTCGGCTGATGACGTTCGACACGCCACCGGGATTCACGAATGCCGCCACATCCCCCGTGCCGACGGAGAATTGATTGAAGCTGTGAAAGAGGTTCGGACCGCTTCCCGGTCTGGTCCCGCCGGTAATGTTCGTGGTATTGCCCGAGGTGCTCAGGGAGGTCCCAAGACCGCCTGGTCCGGAGGGAGTCGCGACGATGTTCGTGGCCTGTCCGTAGGCGATCGACCCCGTATGGCCCAGAAACATCAGGAAGGCGAGTAACCCATGAATGAATAGCGGCAGACCTGCGGGGCGACACGTCATGGTAATTCTCCTCGTGTGATAAGAGAGGAAGGCCTCCTCTCTTACCCTAAACGGTGCACAACTTCAACAAGCATAACCCCTTACTCCGTGAGACGACACATGTAGGACACCATCCATCGGCCCTGGCCATTCGCCCCTAGAACGCCTCGACCACCAGCTGCAGATGAATGCCGTGATCCTGCAGGTTGTTGCGGTCGGTATCGTACCGCTTCAACTGTTTTCCATAGTAGAGTTCGAAATGACTCCCGCGCCAAAAATTCCAGATGACGCCGGCACCCAGACTCGCCAACGTTTTCGGGGGGGTACCGGGCGTCTGGGCCGTCGTTTGCCAGCCATGACCCAAATCGAAAAAGGGCGCAAGAAAGACGGAATCCACACCAGCCTTCGTCGTATACACCGGAACCCGCGCCTCAATCGACAACATAGCGGCATTGTCACGAATCAGCGTGAACTCCCGATAGCCACGCACGCTGTACCGGCCACCGACCGCAATCTGTTCGAGCGGGAACAGGTGATCGTTGGACAATTGCACCACGCCTCGACTCACCAATTGCGTCCGCCACAAGGGGAGCTGGCGGATCCACTGGGCTTCGCCCAACCAGGAGAAGAAACGCGCATCCGGCAGGTTCGGATCACCATTGGCGGTCGCCCCCATCGCGCCGACACCGACGGAGAAACGTGACAAGAGGGAGATCACCTGATCGGCAGAACGCCGGGCATATTCCTGACCGAAGCGGAGCGAGGTCACGCGGAACTTCCCGTTCGGCGACCCGGTGATGAGCTCGAACGGATTCCCGCCCAACGTACTTTCATTCCGGGCATGTTCGCCCGTGAGGGAAAAGGCCAGCTCCTGGTCGGCCGTCCGGATGACGGGATGTCTGACCGAGAGCCCGAAAATTTGAGCCTTGTTCTTGATATCCAACGCATCGAACGGCGATTCCTCAACCCCGAAATCGAACCGGCGATATTGCAGCGCGACGGTGGTGTCACGCGGGCCTACCGGAATTTCGTATTTAAAGTTGAGCATCGGATTCACCCCGGCCGACCGCCCGTATTGCAAACTCAGCGTATCGCCGAAGCCCAGCAGATTCTGATGAGCCAGCGTGATGAACCCTTGCTCCGCACCCACGACCGGGGACTGGTAGTTGTTGAACTCCAGCCAGGCCTTCAACGGGTTAGCTTCCTTCACTTTCACGTTCAGCGTATTCTCTCCCAGGGTCGCGCCCGGCAACAGTTCGGCGTTGATCCGTTCGATCCGGGGATTGGCTTGCATCACGCGCAACCGTTCCTGGAGTGCTTCGACATGCAGCGGAGGACCGGCTGCCAGATTGACCCGGCTCTGAAAATAGGAGGGCCGGAACCACTTGGTATCCTCGACGTTGACCTGCGTAATCTTTCCCTCGATGATCTGCATGGTCAGGACGCCGTCCGCGACATCCTGCTCCGGCACCACCGCACCGGACGTCAAATATCCATGGTTGACGTAGTAGTACGTGAGCGCCAGGCGCAACGATTCCAGGTCCTCCGCCGTAAGCTCGCGATTGGTATAGGGCGAGGTGACGTCAGAGAGCTGTTGCGAGGTGAAGGCGGTATTGCCGATCAGCCGGATGTCCTTCACCATGATCTTGGGCCCTTTGGCCGCCTGATCGAGTGCACTTGGCGGGCGGGGTGCCGGCACCTCAATAGCGGGAGGCTGCGCGGGAGGCGGGACGACAGGCAATTGAGGCAATTTCGGGGGCAACGGACCGAGTTGCGAGCCGGTCTGCGAATAGGCCGGCAATGCCAGCACCCCAAGCAATAGAAGAGCCGTCACACCCGCAAATGTGCGACGCCAGCTCCGAGGCGATCGACAGTGCTTCCGAGGATGGGATGAGCCACCCGACACAGCCCCACCCGCACCAGCCGACAGATTCACCCCTGCGTCCTGCCCCACCGACTTCTTCACGCCAGCCATCAAGGCCTCCCCTCTTTCTTGATGACGGGGCACAGCGTGGCTGTCCCCCTGCCCGCAACAATCCAGACCACCCTCATTGCCCCTGCATCCGCGCGATGTCTCTTGTTGCGCCCATGTGCCTCTCCTCGGGAGAACCGCGTCTGTGCGACAATGAGACAGTCGCGCGATACGTATCTCTTTGGAGAGTCTTACCTGCGAAGGAACTGCTTATAACATGTCTCGAATTAAAATACTCCTGCCTCGAAAAGTTTTTTCGTACTGGTGAAGTCGATCCTCATAAGGGAGATTCCTGAGGGGGCGGCGGAGAGAACGCCGGCGGGGGAGACCTGGCGTTCCAGGTCTGAACTCCCGCAGCCCACTATGAGTGAGCGCGTGGCTCGGCCTGCGACACGATACGGCCGTCGGTCATGTGGGGTGATATCGGATGGATGCGGCGGGCGTGACTCCAGCAGGATGCGGAAAAAGTCCGCCAGCGGCGTTCGCGACACCCGTGAATCGTGAAGCGTATCTCGTCAGGGTCAGAGCGTATGGCTGGTGGCGTATAGCTGAGAGTACGGACGCCCACTCCCGATTTCTGGCCATAGGCGATGCGCTCTCTGCCATACGCTCTTTGCTGCGGACGAGAGACGAACGACGTTTCACGAACAACGGACGAGGGGACGGCCTTTTTGCGCATCCTGCGGGTGATGCTGATACCGACAGGGCGCACGAGTTGATCACACCGTATTGCGCGACAATCGAGTTGTTCCGCAGCCTGCTAGACGGCTCGGCGGGGAAGCTCCCGCATCGACCGCGTGAACCGGGCCAGCTGTTCCCGGAATGAACCAGCCCCCTCATACTCGAACACATAGCGTGTCATATCGAACAGCGGGGCCGGATCCAGGTCCCGGATCATCTCCGGTTTCCATGAGATCTGAAGCCGATTGATCATAGTGATGGGCGTAGGTGTGCCGACCATGCCGAGCGGGACTGTGCCGTAGGTTTGCGAGAAGATCAAAATTTCGCGATCGAACATCGCCGTATTCATGTCTTCGGCAGCGCCGTGTTTCCTGAAATCCTCTTCGAGCCGCTGAAAGGTGGGTGACTGCACCAGCGCTTCCCGAAACGCATAGAATACCTTGACGCCGGCACGTTGCTGATCGTCCATGACATTCACCGCATCGGACACCGTCATGCTGTCCTGCATCTGCGCCTGAGTGAGAATCAGGAGGCGTCTGATTTTGACCTGGCGCCGCGCGGCAGCCTGATTCGCCAACAGATAGTTGGGATACAGGGCTTCCCCCTTCTTCCAAATGTTCCACCGTTCCATCATCGCATCGACGGACTGCTCCGCCGTCTCCATCAGACGGACCGCCTCGGCATTGGCAGCGGCGCCTTCATAGGTAAGGGTTTGCGACTCCAGCTGTTTCAATTCCCTGCCGATTGCCTCGACCTTCTTCGGGAGATACCGGGGACGTTTCGGCACATGCAACATGACATCCACGGCCGTCAGCGCCAGGGTCCAGTATTCTTTCGCCTGTTTCGGGGCCTTGTCCTTTTGCGCGATCAGGAGAAGCTCCACCGGATTTCTGTCGAGCAGCTTCGCGATTTTGATGCAGAGCTCTGGTTTGGGAACCTTGAGCCCGCGCCGCATCAAGTTGGCATCCGGTTGCGCGATGCCAAGCTTTTCGGCCAGCGTATAATCACTGGTCAACGCGTAGCGGTCTTTAATCGCCTCGAAGTACCCGGAAATTTCCGTCATAGAGACTCCGTTGAACATGAATCCTGGGAAGCAACAACCACTCTCATCTCCGCCTCACATCCCTGACCAGGTCTCCACCGAAGCGCCCGTCACCACACCGGCCGGTTCGGCAACACCGGTTCGCCCGCCCGGGCAGGACGGGATGATGCCCTCCTCCAACCACCCGGCCTTGCCCGCAAGTATGTCTTTGGCCAGATGAAACAACCTCCGATCGTCATCCCACAAGGGCGTCGTCAGAGAGAGCAAGGGGGTGGGATGAAATGTTTCTTTGACTCGCAGACAGAAATCTTCAACCAGCGCCCGCGACAAGGCATGCTCCCGGACTTCCGGCTGTGATCCGTACCACAACAAGGCTTCCACGGCAAATAGCTGCAGGCCGGCTGTCACCAGGCTTCTGAGCACCCGTTGATTGCGCGGGAGATTGCGCCGGTCACGGGCGCTGACCCACAGCGCCTTCCGCGCGAGCGCCCGGCTTTGTTGCGACACAAACCGCTCCCACGGAGCCGCATCGGCCCCCGATCGCACACCTCGCCCAAGAAAGGCAATCGGATTGAAGGCTCGCGCGGAGATTCTCGCGAAAAAGGGCACGGCCTGAGCCATGTCCTCGATCCCGCGTTCCAGAAAAGCCCTGCCTTGCGTCACATATTCGCCGAGTCCCTCCCGCGCAATCCACAACGTCAGAATACCGTTACTCCCTTCCCAGATCACATTGATGAGCGCGTCCCGGATCATCCGTTCGATCGGCACCGGCAAGTCCCCATGGAGACGCAACGAATCAGGCGTCTCGAACGCGCGACCGCCGTAGATGCGGAACAGATCCAGCAACGACTCCAACAGCCACTCAGTCGCAAGCACTTTCGCCGCCGCCGACTCCAGCCGTACATCCACCTTGGCGTCGGTCCAGATTCCCGTGATCTTCACGATGGCCTCGAGCGCGAGCACGCGGGACGCCATCACCACAATTTTCGACCCGATATCCGTATGCTCCCCGATCGGGCGGTCGTATTGAATGCGTTGCCGGGCCCGCACACGCGCCAACCGGAGACATTGCTTCAGACTGCCCAGGCAGGCGGCAGGTAGTGTGAGTCGTCCGACCGTGAGGCTTTCCAAAGCGCGCCGCAGGCCTTCGCCCTCTTCTCCCAGCCGGTTGGCCACCGGCACAAAAACATCGCGCAGATGCACCTGCCCATTATAGATGCCTCGAACACCCATGAAGCTGAGGCGCGTGCAGCGGCACCCCGCCGACTGCGTCTCCACCACAAACGCTCCGAATCGCCGCTCTTCCTTGGGGCGATCGACGTCCTGGGGCACCGTGACGATCTGAGCAATGACGACAAGGAGTGAGGCCAGGAACTCATGATCCTCACGAGGCGCGTTCGTCGTGTACAACTTCTCACCCGTGAGCCGATAGCCCACCAGGACGCCGCCTTCATGCACAGGAATCGCGTAGGTTTTGAGATCCCAGATATCACACCCCGCACTCTTTTCCGTCAGCGCAAATCCGGATATGTCTCCTCGTGCCAATCGAGGCAGCAACCGCTGCTGTTGCTCACGATTTCCCACCAGCTTGACCGGTTCCGCCACTCCGATCGAATTGTGGGCCGACAGCAACACGCTGGTCGCCGCGTCATGACTGCCGAGGAGGGTCGCCACTGTGTGATACTCCGACTGCGAAAGCCCCAACCCGCCGTAGCTGCGCGGGATTTTGATCCCGAAGGCGCCGATCGCTCTGAACGCCTCGATTACCTCTTCACCGATCGCGCCTTCTCTATCGATGGCTTCCGGATCTACTTTCTCGATCAGCAGCAGGCGGAGGGTGTCGAGAAATTCCTTCGCGTCCCCGCTCATCGCCGGGATCGATGCAGAGGTAAACAGCGATCTCCGAACGACCCCTTCGAATAGCCCTGCCATAAATCCCGAATAGGCACGCGTATCACGAGCGGCTTCGGCTGCCGCGAGCGACCCCTTGAACATCTTTGCTTCGGTCGTCATACGTACCTCTGCGGCGTGGCTTACTTGGCCTTGCGCCAGGCCGCGCCGATACCGCCGATGCGCGCCGGCCCAACCATGGGCTGACGGGTGTTCGGATCAGCCACCCTCGCGACTTCATCGAGCCGCGCGAGTCGCCGCCCGGCGCGGTCCTCGAACCTGGTCCGCGACATCACCAGACCATGGCGCGCGAACTGCGCGGACAGGTCCCCCCACCGATCCCGTGCCAGCGTCATCACCGCCACATATCCGGCCCGAAGGAGATGGATCCGGTCGTCGTAACTCAGAAAACTCCGTTCGAACAGCAGCGCATCGGCTTCCACCGGCGAAATGGCGAGCACTTCCTTCTCCGGATAGTCCTGCTGGAAGCGCTCCAAGGCTTGCGAGAAACGCGCATCGAAATTGATGCGGGAGGCCTGTTCCCCGATGGACAAAAAGCCCCTGTCCCGCAATCGATTTCCGGGCTTGCCGACGGCCGACTGCGCGTGCCGTGACCGCGCCTTCGGTGCTCGTGCCATCGGATTGATCATGATCATGAAGTCCACATGTTTTTGAACGGCGACCTCGAAGAAGGCCATGCGACCGATGCCGGCATCGATGTAGTCCCGGCCCTGGATCCGGACCGGGCAGAAATAAATCGGCACTGCGGAGGAGGCCGTCACGGCACGTGAGATCGGAACGTCCCGCCAATCCTCGTCGCCGAACAGCACGCCATCGCCTGTTTCCAGATCGATGGCCGGGATGTACAGTTCCTTGGCGAGTCCGGCGAACCGGTCGCTCAACCCTTTGACTTTGAAGATCGCCTCGAGATACTTCGCAAAAGGCTCCAGCGTGTAAATACCGCTCGGCAGCGCATCCTGCGCCTTATCGAGCAAATCGATGAACGTCATCTCTCCATAGTGACGCACATAGAGCTTCAGCAGCGGAACGAGTTGCCGGGTCACCCGCCACACCGTTTTGAGCCCCTCGCCGATGGCAGGAGAAAACACGTTACGATGATCAAAGTAGTAGGGTCTGGTGCCGGACAGGTTCGTGTCCAGAATCTCCTGCGGCCTGACTCCATTGGCCAACAGTGACGCCGCCGCCGCTCCGGCACTCACGCCGACATACAGATCGAGATCGTTCATCGTCACACCGTCCTCGAAGAGATCGTCCAAGGCGGTCAACGCGCCGATTTCGAAGAGGTAGCCGGTGAAGCCACCTCCGCCCAACGCCAGGGCCCGCTTGCTGAAAGACGGTGCCATCGTGGGCTCCACATCGACTCAACGGACAACGGCCATTCATCGATCCATGAAATGCGGCTGCCGCTTCTCCAGAAACGCGGACAGGCCTTCCCGTCTGTCCGCCGTGTCGCACAACTCTCCGAACAGGCGCGCTTCCAAGGCCAGGCCGTCATGAAAATTCAGCTCGACACCCTGGCGGATGGCCCGAAGCGACGCGCGCACCGCCATCTGGCCTTTCGAGGCAATCGTGCGCGCCAGCCCCTGAGCCTGACGGAGGAGATCCTCAGGGGAAACGACCTGCGATACGAGACCAATCGTCTTTGCTTCCTGCGCCGAGATCGGCTCACCGGTCAGGATCAGCTCCATGGCTTTCGACTGACCGATGATCCGGGCAAGTCGCTGCGTGCCGCCGAATCCCGGCATGATCCCCAGATTGATTTCCGGCTGGCCCAATCGGCTCCCTTCCGCGGCAAGCCTGATATGGCAACACATGGCCAATTCCAGTCCTCCCCCCAGACAAATCCCGTTGATGGCAGCGATCACCGGTTTTCCAACCCCTTCGATCCGATCCAAGATGGCCTGGCCCTGCAGAGCCATGGCCTCCCCTTCCTTTGACGAAGCAATCGAGGCCAAGACTCGAATATCTGCCCCGGCAATGAAGAATCGACCCGTGCCGGTCAACACGACCACTGTTACCGCTTCGTCCTTGGCAACTTGATCGAACATTGTGCTCAGCTCGGCAAGGAGTTCAGGTGTCAGGGTGTTAGCGGGAGGATGGTTGATCAACAAAGTGGCCACCGCCCCCTCGACAGTGCAAGAAAGCATCGAACCGGCTGTCGTCGTCATATGAGCCTCACAACATTGAATGGTGGGTATTCCCACATGGATGCGATCGGGAAAGGGACGGGCATACCAATCCTGCCCCGCCGACAAGAGCGTTAATAGGCAAAGAACCCTCGTCCCGCGAGCTGTCCGGTGAAGCCGGCGTCAACCATTCGGCGCAACATCGGCGCCGGCCAGAAGCGTACGCCCAGCGTATCCCGCAATGCTTCCAGTTCGTGCAACACATGGTCGATCCCAAGCTGGTCGGCAACATGCAGCGGTCCTCCCTTCTCGTTGGGAAATCCTGTTCCCGCCACCAACGCCAGATCGATATCTCGCGCCGACGCGACGCCCTCCTGGTACGCAGTCACAGCCTCATTCACCATGGCGAGGAGAGGGCGTAATCTGGTCCATTCCATCCTGGTCTGCCCGCCGCCCTGCCGCACTTGCTGCAGCAGAGTATCGAGGTCCTGATCGCGGCTCCATTCCTCGCCCCCCGAATACTCGTAGAAGCCCCGTCCTGATTTGATTCCCCATCGCCCCGCCTTGACCAAGGCTTCGAGAAGCGGCGCCGGCGCCATCCGGGGTCCGTAGGATCGGTGGAGAATGCGCGCGACCTCGAACGCAATATCCAGCCCGACGGTATCCAGCAGCATGAATGGGCCGACCGGCATGCCGAATGCCACCATGTCCTGATCGATCTCCTTGATGGACACATCGCCGTCTTGGAAGCACCACACGGCTTCATTCAGATAGGGAGAGAGCAGGCGATTGACGAGGAAACCTGCGCATTCCTTCACGATCACCGGCGTCTTGCGGAGACTTTCGGCAAAACCGACGACATCATCGACGGTCTGGGGATCGGTGGCCAGGCCGGGGATGACCTCTACCAGCGGCATCGCATAGGCAGGATTGAAAAAATGAAGTCCGAGCACCTTACCGGGCCTCGTGGTTGAAGCCCCGATGGCTGATATGGACAGCGCGGAGGTGTTACTCGCCAGGATGGCACTTCGCGCACAGACCCGGTCCAGTTCGCGGAACACGCGCTGTTTCAGCGTTATCTCTTCTGAGACCGCCTCGATCACCAGATCGACATCATGGAGAGCCTCGAGGTTCGGCGAGGCCGTCACCAGCAGCATTTTCTCTTCCAGCTGCTCAGGCGTCATCTTGCCTTTGTCCACGCGGGCTTGATATATCGCCCGCACGGATTCGACGCCTCTCCTGGCCAGTGATTCCTGTATATCTGCCAGCAGCACCGGCACGCCGGCATAACTCACCACTTCAGCAATCTGCGCGCCCATGGTACCGGCACCCACCACACCGACTTTATAGATGTACATGGGACGACTCCTGTCGCTCGACACGCACCGGTCACATGCGTTCCAACACCATCGCAGCGCCCTGCCCGCCGCCGACACACAGGGCCACGGCACCGAGTGCAGCGCCACGCCGCTGCATCTCGTACAGGATCGTGATGACCAGCCGGGAACCCGTCATGCCGACCGGATGACCCAGCGCAATCGCCCCGCCGTTCACATTGACGAGCTCCCGCTTGAGTCCCAACACACGTTCCACCGCGAGGTACTGCACGGCAAAAGCCTCGTTCACTTCGATGAGTTCAAGATCGGTGAGGGTGACACCGGCGCGCTTGAGTGCCAACGGGAGCGCTTCGGCGGGACCGATCCCCATACGCGTCGGCTCCACGCCGATGAAGGCATACCCTCTGATGCGGCCGAGCGGGCGACAGCCCAACTCACGCGCACGCGCGGAGGACATGACGATCGCTGCAGCGGCGCCATCGTTGAGGGGGCAACTGTTCCCCGCCGTGACGGTCCCCTGTTCTTTGAAGAGCGGCGGATAGAGCGCGAGTTGCTGCTCCGTCAACCCGACATTCGGCCCCTCGTCTTGCGAGACGACCGCCGGTGCGACATCACGTCCGGCCACCGACTTCGGCACCATCAGAGGCAGAATCTCATCCTTGAGCCGGCCCTCCCGAATGGCTTTGAACGCCCGGCGGTGGCTCTCCACCGCATATCGATCCTGCTCCTCACGACCGATGCCAAACTCCTCAGCCAGGTTCTCGGCCGTCCGACCCATCAATTGGCCGCAAAACGCATCGGTCAATCCCTCCCAGATACTGTCGATCAATTCGGCATTGCGGAGCCGTTTTCCCCACCGCATGTCCCGTGAGACAAACGGGGCGCGGCTCATGCTTTCCACTCCCCCCACAACTTGTGCGTCTGCATCCTCACTTTGAATGTTCTGGTACGCATTGACGAACGGCTGGAGACCGGAGGAGCAGTTGCGCTGCACCGAATAGGCCGGGGTACGCACAGGCAGTCCGGCCATAAGCGCAATCGCACGAGCGACGTTGTAGGCATCACTCGTGTGACCAACGGAGCCCACGATCACTTCGTCGATGAGCCGGGGATCCAGCTTGGCACGCGAGACGGCTTCTCGCACGACCAATTCCCCCATCTTGTGAGGCGGAAGGTCCTTCAGGGCACCGCCGAAGTTACCGATAGGGGTGCGTACGCCGGCGACGATGACGACCTCTCTCATGGTGCCCTCCTCGCAGCCTCACATCGCCTTGCGCGACGACTGCATACCGACCGGGACCGGATCCGCCTCAGCGCGCAAGGCGCGTCGCAACACCTTCCCGATAATGGTGCGTGGCAATTCAGTGCGGAATTCGATAACCACCGGGACCTTGAATCGTGCCAGCGAGCGGCGGCAGTGCTCGATCAGCTCTCTCTCGGTGACGGCACATCCCCCCTTCTGCACGACAAACGCCTTGACCGCTTCTCCGTAATGGTGGTCGGGAGCGCCCACCACCACCGCCTCACGCACGGCGGGATGCTGATAAAGGATGTCTTCAACCTCTCGCGGATAGACAGTCTCTCCCCATGGCTTGATGACATCTTTCTTGCGATCCAGAAAAAAGAAGAATCCATGTTCATCACGCGTGACGATATCTCCGGTGTAGAGCCAGCCGTCGCGCAACACCGCTTGCGTGTCCTCGGTGTTCCTCCAGTAGCCCTGCATCACCTGAGGCCCGCGGACGATCAGTTCCCCCGCTTGTCCCGTAGGGATGTCCCGGATGCCCGTTTCTTCATCCACAATCCGCGCGTCCGTATCGGGAAACGGCAACCCCATCGAGCCTTGCGGATGATCCCCGTGAATCGGGTTGCAATGGGTAGTGGGACCCGCCTCGGTCAGCCCGTATCCTTCTGAAATCTTGACCCCGCTCAACCGCTCGAATCGTTCCTGCACCTCGGTCGGCAGGGGGCTGGCTCCGCAAAGGCAGACCCGTATCGAACGTAAGTCGTACCGTCCTACTTTCGGACAATCTGTGATCATGGCGAACATCACCGGCACGCCCGACACAATGGTGACCCGGTGCTGATGAATCAATTTCACCGCCTCCTCCGCATGGAATCGCGGGAGCAGGACGATCTGAGAACCGGTCGCGACGGCGAGATTCTGGCAAGTACTCAGCCCATAACAATGGAAAAACGGCACCGCGCCCAGGAAAACTTCCTTCCCCTCCTGAAAATCCGAACACCAGAGGCGCCCCTGCATCGCATTGACCACCACGTTACGATGCGAGAGCATGACACCCTTGGGAGTGCCGGTCGTGCCGCCGGTATATTGAATCTGGGCCAGCGCGTCCGGCTCCACCGAGGGTAGAAGCGGGGAATCATCTTCGGCGCGGGGGGATGCCGCGTCGAGCAGTGCAAGAAAATCATAGACCGGGGGAGTCTTCTCGACCGCCACCCAGCGCTTTGCCAACCGGGCCTTAAGCGGATAGAGCAGCCGCTTCACGGTCGGAAGAAAATCTCCGAGGCTGGTGATGATGATCCGTCCGGGCAGACCCGTCTGCTCGCGGACGGCCTGAATGCGGGCATAAAACAGATCCAACGCAACGATGATCTCGCTGCCGGCGTCGGCCAGCTGACTGTGAATTTCACGTTCGACGTACAGAGGATTCATGGGCGCGACAATCGCTCCGGCCTTTAGTACGCCGTAATAGGCGATGACCGCCTGTGGAATATTCGGCAGCATGAGAGCGACCCGATCGCCCCTCTTCACGCCGAGCCGCAGCAACCCATGTGCAAAACGCGTGGTCAGATCGTTCAGTTCACGGAAGGAAAGACGCGCGCCATAAAAGAAGAGAGCGGTCGATTCGGGAAAACATGAGGCGGAGCGACGAAGCAGGTCCGGGACGGTCCATTCCGGATAGGCGGAGGAGAGAGGAACACCCGCATCGTAGCGGCTGATCCACACGCGCTCCATGTGATCCTCCGACCCGCAGCCGGGTCAATGCGATTGTCCGCGCAGTTCACTCGCCAACTGCCGCGCCGGCTGAGGCCGGCTCCGTCGGATACCGGACGCCTTTCGTTCCAGCCCCATCCAAAACCCTTCGAGATAGTCCAGCACCGCGTTCATTCCCAGGCAAAAATCTCTATGCTCTTGTGCGCTCATCGTTGCGCACCCATTCGCCCCCGCTCCTCCGACAGCTTCCACGGCATGCTCCATGGCTTTTTCATGCGCAGATTCGAGTTGGCGGTGGAAGGTGAAATACCTCATGTCCATGCGCGGATACCGAACCTGCTTCAACCGGGTCAACCCTGGAATCAAATGGTCCCACATCGTGATGGCCATGTTCTCAAGACCAAAGGACGCTCCCAACGCCGTCGCGTGGTGCCTGCTGCTATAAAGCCGTTCCATTCCCTGGATATACGCCCTTGTGCTGGGTTTCATGGGTGTGTGCATCGCGTCATGAATGTCGATGCCAATCGACCGGAGGAAATTCCGGTACAGCAATTCGTGGCGATGCTTGACGATGCCGTCGCCGAGTTCCGAGTAGAGGACTTTCGTCAGCTCATCGGCCACGGCCTCATCTTCAGTGTTGACTAATTGAGCGGCAAGGATGCGGGGAAAGAATCGCGCAAAACTATAAAACTCGACGGCAAATTCGTGGAACTCTCTGTCGGTCACCTCACCGGCTTGAAACCGTGTTAGGTAGGTATTATTGATCGCTCCATGCCGGAGCACGTCCGCGCGCACATGTTCGTAAAACGACATCGTGCACCTCCGCGGTCATACCGGGATGTCCCGTCTCGTCCCAACCCAACTGCATGCGAATTTCCTTTCTCATATTCGTCGCCATGGCAAATGATACAAAATCTATATTGAACGATGCAACTATTATGTTATATAGTGTGAGCGTATGTGAATCCTGCTCTTCCCGATCGCGACAATGGCATGAGTCCCTTCCACGTTTTCCGAGGCCGCGTAGGAGGACCCACCATGAAAGAAGCCATCGGTATTGATCACATCACGCTCTGCGTGAAAAATCTCGCCGCCGTCGAATCCCTCTTCACCACCGTACTCGGCTTTCACGTGATTTGGTCCGCTCAGGATGTCGGCAGTGACATGTCGAGCATGGACACCGTGGTCGTTCAACGGGGCGATGCGAAAATCGCGCTCATGCAAGGCCGCAATAAGGCACGTCGGTCCCAGATCTGTGACTTCATCGACAAATACGGCGAAGGGGTTCAGCACATCGCCCTAGAGGTCGATGACATCGAAGCGGTCTGTCGCGAATGGGAATCACATGGAGTCCGATTCTCCGGAGAAACCAAGAATGGCCGGGACGGCTTCGGGCCCCTCAAGCAGCGATTCACCTATCCCCTCTTCCCCGGGTGCGGCCTGTTCCTGGAACTGACCCAACGGCAGCACGGGCTGGAGGAATCCAAGACGTTCGTGCGCGCGACCGTCGAAGCGCTCTATAGAGATATTGAGCGGGATCAAACCAGAGGAATCGAGAAAACAATCATCGACTACGAGACCCTTCCGCTTCCCTTTAAAGACACGCCATCCGAGTCGTTTCAGTCGACGTCGTAAAACATCGAGCCGTCCCTGAGGCATCAGGAGGTTCGTGATGTACTTAGTGAAAAAAGGCGCTCCTCCCAATCAGGCACACGTCGGCGTTCCCGACGGCCTCCATGAGGAAGAGCATGGTCGTCAGGGGTTCAGCGGCCCCTCCTCGCACCTCTACCACCACCATCCACCGACTGCGTGGAGCAGGATCGACGGTCCGCTCCGCCCCCGAGCGTTTACCTGCACCGAGTTGCCGACCGCCGATTACCATTCCGCCGACGGACGCCCAACCCTGGTCTTGCAGAGTCCGGATGCCCGAGTCTCCCTGTCCAGACGTGCGGAAACGATGCCTCACTTCGTGCGCAATGCCGACGGGGACGAAATCGTCTTTGTGCATCGTGGGCGCGGTCGGTGGGAAACGGACTACGGATTCTTGAGTTATGAACCGGGCGACTACCTGGTGATCCCGAAAGGCACAACATATCGAGTCCATGTCGATACGAAGGGAGAGCCGGGGCTGTTTCTCATGGTCGAGACTACGGCGCCTGTCGAAGTGCCGGATCGAGGCCCGCTCGGCCGCCATGCGTTATTTGATCCGGGGGTCCTCACCGCACCGGAACTGGCGCTGCCTCCTGAAGACGCCCATAGTCGACACGAATGGGAAGTGCGCATCAAGCGGGACGGTGACTACACCCGGGTGTATTACCCGTTCTATCCCATGGATGTCGCGGCCTGGAAGGGTGACCTCTGGGTCGCCAAGTTGAATGTCCGGGATTTTCGTCCGGTCATCAGCCCGCGCTATCACCTCCCGCCCAGCGTGCACATGACCTTTCAAGCCGGCGGACTGCTGATATCGACCTTCGCGCCAAGGCCGCTGGAAAGCGACCCGAGCGCACTTCGCGTTCCGTTTTATCATCGCAACATGGACTATGACGAAGTGCTCTTTTATCACCAGGGAGATTTTTTCAGCCGCGCCGGCATTCATCCCGGCATGTTCACGCTGCATCCACAAGGGATTCATCATGGCCCGCACCCGCAGGCCATCGCCGCGAGCAAGACCAAGGAGCAGACGGACGAAGTCGCCGTGATGATCGAATCGCGACGGGCCTTTACGGTGATGCCCGAATGCGACGCCGTTGAACTGAAGGACTATGCGATGAGTTGGAGCCGCCCATGAAACTCGTCAGCTTCCAGGTGCGCACTCCCGTCGGAACCTTCACCAGAATCGGTGCGTTGCACAATGCCTCGATCGTAGACCTCAACATGGCGCAGGCGCGACGACTCACCGATCAGGGCGAAACACAACCGCGCCGCCTCGCCGACGTGCAGGTCCCCGCCACCATGTTGGAGTTTTTGGAAGGCGGCCCCGCTGCGACAGACGCGGCCCGTCGCGCATTCGATTATGCGGTAGGCCATAGTTCCTCCATCGCAGGTCCGGCGGGTGAGACCATCTTTTACGATCCGGCGAGCGTCCGATTGACGGCTCCCCTCCCCAATCCTTCATCCCTGCGTGATTTTATTGCCTTCGAGGAGCACATTGCGGCGACCTCCAAGCGACGGGGACAACCGATCCCGCCTGAATGGTACAAGGCACCCGTGTACTACAAAGGCAACCACCGGACGATCATCGGGCCTGATCATGAGCTCCGGTGGCCGCTCAACACACAGAAACTGGACTACGAACTGGAGTTGGCCTGCATCATCGGACGCAAAGGAATCGATATTGCCGAGCGGGATGCCGTCAACTACATCGCGGGCTATACGATCATGAACGACTTCAGCGCGCGAGACATTCAATTCCAGGAAATGGCTTGCCGCCTCGGACCGGCAAAAGGGAAAGATTTCGCCACCGCCATCGGTCCCTGCATCGTCACCCCCGATGACATTCAGGATCTCGCTGCTCTGCGGATGATCGCCCGGATCAATGGCGAAGTCTGGTCTGAGGGACGCTTCGGTTCAATCCATTGGTCGTTTTCACAAATGATCGAGCATGTGTCGCGAGGTGAGTTCCTGTATCCCGGCGATCTGTTCGGCTCCGGGACAGTCGGCGGCGGCTGCGGCCTGGAGCTTGATCGGTATCTGAAACCCGGCGATGTCGTCGAACTGGAGATTCAGCCGATTGGCATTCTGAGAACGACTATTGCCGCACAGAACTAGAGGAGTACGGGTCATGGTGCCGTCAATCGACAAGTCACCGCAAGCTACCACCCTGGAGTTGATGGAGCGACAGAAGAAGCTCTATGAGGGGTCGGAGATCGACATGAGGCTGGAACATCTCATTCGCGACACCCCCCATCCCACCCTGTCGTCCTGGGATATTCAGCGAATGCTGCGCGACTCGCGAGCGGTGTATTTCGATAGCCATGTGGAAGTGGTCTCCGGCCACCACACGGATGTCTATCTGCGCTTTGAATCCATCGCGCGATTCCCAGATCTCGTGACCATGATCGCATCCAACATGGCGGAGTGGATCATGCAGACGTTTCGACACCATCCGCCGGCAGGAATTCTCACCACCTCATCCGACGCGCGTTTTTTGGCTGAGCGAACCAGCGACATCCTGGCTCCACAGATGCCGCTCCGCGTCGTCCTGACCCCGTTCAATCACGAGACGGGCAAGATCGGCACCGACATCATCCAAGGCACAGTCGAAACGGGAGAACGCTTTCTCTCCCTAAACGACGTGACCACTCGCGGCCTGTGCGTCAGCAAGTTGGGGAAGGTCGTGACGGATCGCGGAGGGCAACTTACCGGCATGATGGTTTTTGCCAGGCGAGACAGCGGGCAGTTCCCCTTGATGGACGAACTCACGGCACGGTTTCCCTTTTACTTCAGCGTGGACCTGGACATGCCGCAGTGGGACGCGTCCGATTGTCACTCGTGCAAGGAGCACACACCCCTGTTGTCATGGCGGGATCTTCCGGCACTCTGAGTACCTGGCCACCTCACTCTGGAGGTCATCATGGACGTGGCGGTCATTGCCAATGAAATCAAACGCGGCGACCTCCTCGATATGTACCACTACCTCCGGTTGACGAGAAGCCTGGAAGACCGGATCAGCGCGCTCTACCGGCAGGGCCGCATCGTCGGCGGCGTCTATACGAGTCATGGAATGGAGGCGATCGCCGTCGGGTATGCCTCGGCGCTGAGGCCGGATGACGTCATTGCGCCGTTTCATCGCGATATGGGCGCGTTTCTCATTCGCGGCTTCTCCCCCGGAGAAATCATCGCCCAGTACCTCGGCAAGCAGGGTGGCCCGACCAAAGGAAAAGACGGCAATGTGCATATGGGCGATTTGAAACGCGGGATGATCGGATTCGTCAGCCATCTGGCCGACAACATGCCGGTCGCCGCAGGCGCGGCGCTGGCCTTCAAGATCAGAGGAGAGTCCCGCGTGGCCTTTGCCGGAACCGGCGACGGAGGAACGAGTCGAGGCGACTTTCATGAAGCCATGAACTTTGCGGCGGTGCGGCGGCTGCCGGTCGTGTTCTTCTGCACCAACAATCAATATGCCTATTCCACGCCGGTGCGGTATCAAATGGCGATTACCGATGTGGTCGAGCGGGCGAAAGCCTACGGGATGCCGGGCGAGATTGTGGACGGCAATGATGTCGCAGCCGTCTACCTCGCATCCCAGCGAGCCATCGCCAAGGCCCGGGCCGGCGAAGGCCCGACCTTTCTCGAATTTAAAACCATGCGGATGCATGGCCATTCCGAACATGACGCAGCCAAGTACGTCCCACGCGAATTGCTGGAGGAATGGAAAACCAAAGATCCCATCTTGAGAGCCGAACGCCTCGTGACACAGTTAGGGTACGGCGATGCGTCGTATTTTCATGAGGTGGGAGAACGAGCCAAGAAAGAAGTCGACGCAGGGACGGAGTTCGCCGAACAGAGCCCCCTGCCGGAAGGGCGGGAGACGCTGGTGGGAGTGTTCGCCACGGAAGACGAGGTGCACCCATGACGACCGCGACGCTCACGCAGGAAGTCACTTACGTAGACGCAATTTCCCAGGCCCTGGATGAAGAGATGAGCCGGGACGAGCGCGTCTTTCTGTTGGGCGAAGACATCGGCACCTACGGCGGGGCGTTTAAGGTCACGGAAGGGTTCCTCAAAAAATATGGCGAATGGCGCGTGCTGGACACGCCGATTTCCGAATCCGGCATTGTGGGCGCGGCCATCGGTGCGGCCATGATGGGATTGCGACCGGTGGTCGAGATGCAGTTTGCGGACTTCATTTCCTGCGCGTTCGACCAGATCACCGAAGTGGCGGCCAAGAATCATTATCGCTGGGGCGCGGCGGTTCCGTTGGTCATCCGGGCACCGTTCGGCGGAGGCGTTCACGGCGGTCCCTTTCACTCCGAATGTCCCGAGGGCTGGTTCTTCCATTCTCCCGGACTCAAGATCGTCGCTCCTTCAACACCCTATGATGCAAAGGGACTGTTGAAGGCGGCAATTCGCGATCCCAACCCGGTTCTCTACTTTGAACACAAGTTCCTCTATCGCCGGATCAAAGCTGCCTTGCCTCAGGAGGATTACATCGTTCCCCTCGGAAAAGCCGAGGTGAAACGAACCGGCCGTGACGTCTCGCTCATCACGTACGGAGCGATGGTCCATCTGGCCCTGGAAGCGGCGGAACTGTTGGGCAAAGAAGGCATCGATCTTGAGGTAGTGGACCTTCGCACCTTGATCCCGCTCGACAAGGAGACGATCTACGAATCGGTGCGCAAGACCAGCAAGGTCATCCTTCTGCACGAGGACAACAAAACCGGCGGGATCGGGGCCGAAATTTCCGCATTGCTGGCGGAAGACTGCTTCGACTCTCTGGATGGGCCGATTCTCCGCATCGCCCCGCCGGACACGCCGGTACCGTTCAGCACGCCGCTGGAAGAATTCTTTCTGCCCAAAGTGAGCGACATCGTCGCGGGAGCGAAGAAGTTGGCGGCCTATTGAACTGAGAACGAAGCAGCGAACCGCTCTGGAGGTCGAAGTGGCGACCGACATTGTGATGCCCCAACTCGGTGAAAGCATCGCGGAAGGGACCGTCGTCAAATGGCTGATCCCTCAAGGCGGAGCCGTCGAAAAAGATCAGCCGCTCCTGGAAGTGGAAACCGAGAAGGTCGCTCTGGACATTCCCTCACCCGCGACAGGGTTCCTCACCGAGGTACTCGTGCCTGAAGGAACAACCGTTCCGGTAGGGACAATGCTGGCCAGGCTCGATACTCAGCCGGCATCAGGCGTCGTCAATCGTGTCGGGGGTGTGACGGTCCGGCCGATGGAGGCAGGACCGGGCGAGCGTCACTACTCGCCAGCCGTTCGACAACTGGCGAAAGAACATGGCCTGGATCTCTCCGCAATCACAGGAACCGGCGAGGGCGGAAGAGTCACGAAGCATGACCTGCTGGACGTGATCGGCAAGCGCGAATCCACCGGCAGCGTGCAAGGGACGTTCGCCGCAACGCCATCCCCGCCTCCCGCTTCCACGCTTGAAGAGATCGTGCCCCTGTCTCAAATGCGAAAGACCATCGCCGAGCGCATGGTCCAGAGCCGGCACACGGCGGCCCATGTGGCGACCTTTTTCGAAGCGGACTTCACCGGCATTGCCGGATTCCGCGAGGGCCGCGCGCTCACCTATCTGCCGTTCGTGATCAGCGCCGTCACGCGCGCTATTAGAGAGCACCCGCTTCTGAATTCCTCCTGGCGGGAACAGGGACTCGTGATCAAGCAGGACGTGCATCTCGGCATCGCCGTGGCACTCGACGACGGCCTGTTGGTTCCCGTCATTCGGCATGCCGATCGCAAAGGACTGAACCAGATTGCCCATGAGATAACAGACCTTGCCGAACGAGCCAGGAGCAAGCGGTTAAGACCAGAAGAAGTCCAGGACGGTACCTTCACCATCACCAACCACGGCGGCTTCGGCAGTCTTTTCAGCACCCCCATCATCAATCAACCGCAGACTGCCATCCTCGGAGTAGGGTCGGTGCAGAAGCGCGCGGTCGTCATCAACGATGCCATCGCGATTCGCCCCATGTGTTACCTGAGCCTCTCGTTCGACCATCGGGTGATCGATGGCGCCACCGCCGACCGCTTCATGGCCAGGGTGAAACAGTATCTTGAAGAGAGCGATTGGGAGAAACTGTTGTGAACGCCAGACACCATGCCGTCATCGTGAGCGCAGTCCGAACCCCCATGGGCAGCTTCAACGGAAGCTACAGCTCAGTCCCGGCAACCAAGCTCGGGAGCCTCGCCATCGCCGAAGCCGTCAAACGGCTCCAACTGCCGGGTGATCGGATCGACGAAGTCCTGATGGGATGCGTGCTCAGCGCAGGATTGGGTCAGGCACCAGCCAGACAAGCGGCCATCGGCGCGGGGCTGCCCCATTCCGTCGGTGCGGTGACCGTCAATAAGGTCTGCGGATCCAGCCTGCAGGCCGTGATGATGGCGACAAGGGCCATCGCGCTGGGAGAGGCGAACATCATGGTGTCCGGCGGAATGGAAAACATGACACGAGCCCCGTTCCTGCTGGAGAAAGCCAGACAAGGCTACCGACTGGGGCACGGCGAGCTGACCGACAGTTTAATCAAAGACGGGCTCTGGGACGTCTACAACCAGTTTCACATGGGGAACGCGGGGGAGTTGTGCGCGGCCAAGTATCGATTGTCGAGACAGGAGGTCGACGACTTCGCGCTGGAAAGTTACGGCCGGGCCCGTGACGCAATCGCCCGCGGCGCCTTCAAAAAGGAGATCGTTCCGGTCGAAGTGCCGCAAAAAAAGGGAGCGCCGGTCCTCGTCTCGGACGATGAGGAACCGAATCGGGTGGATCTGACCAAGCTGCGCCAGCTCAAACCGGTGTTTCAGGACGATGGAGTCCTGACGGTGGGCAACTCCCCCTCCTGCAACGATGGAGCAGCCGCATTGGTCATCATGGCTGAAGAAGAAGCCGCCCGCCTTGGCCTCGCACCGATGGCCCGTATCGTCGGGTATGCCGGTGCGGCACTGGCACCGGAATGGTTCACCATTGCGCCGGTCGAAGCGATCCAGCGTCTGTTGAAACAAACAGGACTGTCGGTCAACGACATCGATCTGTTCGAGATCAATGAAGCGTTTTCGGCCGTCTCCCTGGCGATCAATCGTGAACTCGGCCTCGATCCCAAGAAGGTCAACGTCAACGGCGGCGCGGTGGCCCTGGGTCATCCCATCGGCGCCACCGGAGCCAGGATCGTAGCGACGCTGCTGTATGCCATGGAGGCGCGCGATGCCCATCGAGGGCTGGCCGCCCTCTGCATCGGAGGCGGAGAAGCGCTCGCCCTCATGGTGGAGCGGTGAACCAGAGATCGTTATGACGATCGACGACATCACAACCATCGGGGTCGTAGGCGCGGGACAGATGGGGCGCGGCATCGCGCAGGTGCTGGCCACGGCGGGATGGAATGTCCTCCTCATCGACGCAACGGAGCAGGCATTAGAAGAGGCCATCAAGAAAATCTGGCAGGGGGTCACGAAAGCGGTCGAGAAAGGTGCCCTGCGGGGAGATCAGGCCGGGTCGGCCATGGCGATCATTCATCCGATGAAGCACATGCAACGGTTACGTGAGGCACAGGTGGTGATCGAAGCGATACCCGAAGATCCCGTTATGAAACGAGCGCTGTTCGCGCAACTAGGGCAGGTCTGCGAACCATCGACCCTGCTGGCCAGCAATACCTCCTCAATTTCGATCGCGAGTCTGGGCATGGCCTCGGGTCGTCCCGATCGCGTCGTCGGCATCCATTTTATGAATCCCGTCCCGGTCATGCGGCTGGTCGAAGTGGTACGCGCCATCGAAACCTCCGAGCCTACGGTGCAACTGGCCCTGGAACTTGTTCGCCGCGCAGGGAAAACCGCGGTGGTCTGCAAGGATTCCCCCGGCTTCATCGTCAACCGGGTCCTCATTCCCATGATTAACGAGGCCATTTTTGCGCTGGAGGAGGGGGTTGCGACGGCCGAAGCGATCGACCTGGCGATGGTGGAAGGGACCAACCATCCCGTGGGCCCCCTGGCCTTGGCCGACCGCATCGGTCTGGATACGGTGCTCGCCATCTGCGAAGTGCTCCATCAGGACCTGGGTGACCAGAAGTTCCGCCCCTGTCCCCTGCTGCGCAAGTATGTCGAAGCCGGTCGGCTGGGGAGAAAGAGCGGGCATGGATTCTATGTGTATGGAGAGCAGCCGGTGACTGTGAGCTGACGTTTTCGTTCCTTCCCGGAGGGCCGCATCATGAACGAGCGGAAATCTCGCTTCTCCTCCCTCTCTGGATTAGACATCGAACGGGTCTACGGCCCAGACCATCTGAAGGGGTGGAACGTCGAGCAGGACCTCGGCCAACCGGGCTCATTCCCTTACACCCGCGGCATCTACCCGAGCATGTACCGCAGCCGCCTCTGGACCATGCGGCAATTCGCCGGTTTCGGCTCCGCGGACGATACGAATCGGCGCTTTAAGTATCTCCTGGCACAGGGCCAGACCGGCCTCAGTGTCGCCTTCGACCTGCCGACGCTCATGGGCCTTGATGCCGATGATCAGATGGCACGGGGCGAAGTGGGCCACTGCGGCGTGGCCATCTCCTCTCTCGCGGACATGGAACGGCTGTTCGACGGCATCCCGCTCGATCAGGTCACCACCTCGATGACGATCAACGGACCGGCTGCAGTGCTTTTTGCCATGTATCTGGCCGTAGCAGAAAAACGCGGCATCCCGTTCGACCGACTCGGCGGCACGATTCAAAACGATATTCTGAAAGAATATATCGCGCAAAAGGAATGGCTCTTCCCGCCCGAACCGCACATCGCGATCATCGTCGATACAATCGCCTACTGTGCCGCTCATGTCCCCAAGTGGCATCCGATCAGCATCAGCGGGTACCACATCCGGGAGGCAGGCTCGACAGCCGTTCAAGAACTCGCGTTCACACTGTACGACGGACTCACCTACGTGGCTGCGGCCGTGAAGTCCGGCCTCGACGTGGATGCCTTCGCGCCGCAACTCTCCTTCTTCTTCAACGTGCACAATGACTTCTTCGAAGAGATTGCAAAATTCAGAGCCGCCCGGCGCTTGTGGGCGCGTGAAATGGAGCAACGTTACCACCCGAAAAATCCCCGCTCCCTCCAACTTCGCTGTCACGCCCAGACGGCCGGCTGCTCCCTGACCGCCCAACAACCGATGAACAACGTGGTGCGCACCACCCTCCAGGCCCTGGCCGCGGTGCTTGGCGGGACCCAATCGCTCCACACCAACTCAATGGATGAAACCCTGGCGCTCCCCACGGAAGAAGCGGTGACGCTGGCCTTGCGGACACAGCAGGTCATCGCCTCCGAGAGTGAAACCGTCAACTGCGTCGATCCATTGGGCGGCTCCTACTTTGTCGAATCGCTGACGAACCGATTGGAAGAAGGAGCGCGGGACTATTTCCGAACACTGGATCGGATGGGTGGAATGGTGGCGGCAATCGAACAGGGATTTCCGCAGCGGGAAATCCTCGATGCGTCACAACGGTATCAAAGAGAAATTGAACAGCAGGAGCGGCCCCTCGTCGGCGTCACCGATTATGTGGAACAGGAAACACGTTCCATCCCAATCTTGAAGATCGGACCGGAAGTGGAACAGGAACAGGTCGCGCGCCTGTCCGATCTCAGAAAATCGCGTGATCCCTTCAAGATGGCCGGCTCGTTGGAGGAGGTACAGGAAACAGCCGCCTGCCACCAGAACCTCATGCCGGCTCTGATTGAAGCCGTGAAGGCGAAAGCGACGTTGGGAGAGATCTGCGCCGCGTTGAAGGAAGTGTACGGAACTTATCGCGAGCCGGTGGTGTTATGAAACTCGGAGCATTTGACATATACGCAGTGACCGACGGCCGGTTCCGGCTGGATGGTGGCGCCATGTTCGGGGTAGTGCCCAAGGCGCTGTGGCAGAAATGCTGTCCGGCGGATGAGCTGAATCGTATTCCGCTCCACTTAAACTGTCTGTTGATCCAGGCTCACGGCAAGAACGTCCTGGTGGATACGGGTCTCGGCGATAAGGAAGATGCAAAATTTCACTCCCTGTTTGCAGTGGAGCGAACGCCGACCCTGCGCGACTCGCTGCAGCGCCATGGCCTCACCCACAATGACATTCATCTGGTCATCAACACCCATCTGCACTTCGACCATGCCGGAGGCAATACAGTGACGAACGGAAACGGCCTGCTGCGATCAGCCTTTCCCAAAGCCACCTACTATGTGCAACAGGGCGAGTACGACGATGCCGTTTCGGCGAATGAACGGACCAGGGCCAGTTACCGACAGAACAATTTCTCACCGGTCGCGCAACTGAATCAGTGGGAGTTCCTCCGCGGCGATACAGAACTGCTGCCGGGCATCACCACGATGGTCACGGCCGGTCATACGCGCTTCCATCAGAGTGTCAAAGTCGAGTCGGAAGGCCGGATCGCGTGTTTCCTGGGCGATCTGATCCCGACCGTCTCGCATCTGCCCCTTCCCTACATCATGGGGTACGACCTCGACCCCATGCAGACGCTCGACACCAAGCGCGGGGTGCTGGATCGAGCGTTCGCGGAGGACTGGTTGCTGATATTTGAACACGATCCGCTGGTCCAGGCCGGTCATCTCAGGAAGGATACAGAAGGTCGATATGTGCTGGAAGAGGTGAACGTATGGCACTAGCGACGACACCCATCCGAGTGTTGATCGGCAAAGTGGGATTGGACGGACATGACCGGGGGGTCAAGCTCGTCGTCCGGGCGTTGCGCGATGCCGGAGTGGAGATCATTTACACCGGGCTCCATCAGACGCCGGAGCAGATCGTGACCACCGCCATTCAGGAGGACGTGCAGGCCATCGGTCTCAGTATCCATTCCGGCGCCCACAACTCGCTCTTTCCCCGCGTGCTGCAGTTGCTGAAAGAGCAGGGCGCGGGAGACGTCACGCTGTTCGGCGGAGGCATTATCCCCGATGACGACGTCCCGCGACTCAAAGCCGCCGGTGTGCAGATGTTATTTCGCCCGGCCACGCCGATGCATGACATCGTCGATTTCGTGAAGGGACTTCGAGTCGAGCGTTGAGAGGATATCCGAAATGCGCGTCCTGAAGACCACTGTGAATAAGACATCGGAAGACTTTCGTCGTGCCCAGACACAGTACGAAAGCCTGATAGCCGATTTGAAGAAGCACCTGGCCATCGTGCAAGCGGGCGGACCGGCCGATGCAGTGGCGCTCCACAAGAAACGCGGAAAGATGACGGCACGCGAGCGCATTGCCGCCCTGCTCGATCGAGGGTCTCCCTGGATCGAACTCAGCCCCCTCGCCGCCTTTGGCTTGTATGACAACCAGGTCCCGGCCGCAGGACTGATCACTGGCATCGGCTCCGTATCGGGACGATTCTGTGTCATTGCAGCCAACGATGCGACGGTCAAAGGGGGTACCTACTTCCCCATGACCATCAAGAAACATTTGCGGGCGCAAGAGATCGCCTTGGAGAACCGGCTGCCGGCGATTTATCTCGTCGATTCCGGCGGCATCTTTCTGCCCATGCAGGCTGAGGTCTTCGCCGACAAGGACCATTTCGGACGGATCTTCTTCAATCAGGCGCGGATGTCCGCAGCGGGTATCGCCCAGATCGCCGTGGTCATGGGCATGTGCACGGCCGGCGGAGCCTACGTACCGGCCATGTGCGACGAAAACGTGATCGTCCAGGGAACCGGCACGATTTACCTGGCAGGACCGCCGCTGGTCAAAGCCGCAACCGGCGAAGACGTCACCAGCGAAGAACTCGGCGGGGCCGATCTCCACACCCGCCTATCGGGCGTCAGCGATCATCTGGCGCAGGATGACCATGACGCATTGGACATCTGCCGATCGATCGTAGCCACGCTCGGGCGACGGCCTCCGAGGCTTCGTCGAGAACAGATCGATGAGCCCCTGTACTCGGCGGAAGAGCTCTACGGAATCATTCCTGCGAATCCGCGTCAGAAATGGGAGGTCCGGGAGGTGATTGCGCGGCTCGTGGACGGCAGTCGCTTCCATGAATTCAAAGCAGGGTACGGTGCCACGCTGGTCTGTGGTTTCGCCCGTTGGATGGGTCACCTCGTGGGGATCGTGGCCAACAACGGGGTGCTGCTCTCGGAGTCCGCGCTGAAGGGCGCGCATTTTGTCCAGCTCTGCGCGCAACGGCGTATTCCGCTGGTGTTTCTGCAAAACATTACCGGGTTTATGGTCGGAAAAGATTATGAGACGAGAGGCATCATTAAGGACGGCGCCAAGATGGTGCAGGCCGTCGCGACCGCCGAGGTCCCTAAGTTCACGATCCTGATCGGCGCCTCCCACGGAGCCGGCAACTATGCCATGTGCGGGCGTGGCTATGGCCCTCGATTCCTCTTCACCTGGCCCAACGCACGAACCTCGGTGATGGGCGCGCAACAGGCCGCGCAGGTCCTGGTCACCGTCAAGCAACAGCAGCGCGCGCGTGAACAGGGACGGCTGTCGGATGAAGAACAGCGGCGAATCACGGAGGCCACCCGGCAGCAATATGAGCAGGAAGGCAGTCCCTATTTCAGCAGCTCGCGACTCTGGGACGACGGCATTCTGGATCCCGTGGAGACGCGAAAAGTCCTGGGCCTCTGTCTGGATCTGGCCGCGTCCGTTCCGGCCAGAGAAACCCATGTGCCGGTGTTTCGTATGTGAGGTTCGCGGCGGCTGAGGAGGTACGAATGCATCGATATACGACCCTGACGATGGAATCGCACGGCGACATCCGCTGCCTCACACTCGACAGGCCTGAACGACGCAACGCCTTCGACAGCCGGATGATAAGTGAACTGACTCAGGCGTTCGACGAATCGGCTCAGGAGCCGTCCCTGAGAGGAATACTGCTATCCAGCGCCGGACCGGTCTTTTGCGCCGGGGCCGATCTCCAATGGATGCAATCCGCGTCTCCGGTCCCGAATGCTCAGGCAACAGATGACGCCCAGCGCCTTACCCGCATGTATGGCGCCATCGACGAATCTCCCTGCCCGGTCATCGCCCGGGTGCAAGGGCCTGCTTTCGGTGGCGGGCTCGGACTGATGGCGGTCTGCGATATCGTCGTCGCGGCGGAGGATGCAACGTTCTCGCTCAGCGAGGCCAGGCTCGGGTTGATCCCGGCGGTCATCGCGCCCTTTCTCCTGCGCAAGGCGGGTGAATCGTTTGTTCGCCGTTATGCCCTGACCGGCGAAACATTCACCACATCGGTGGCCCATCGCTTCGGCCTCGTGCATGACGTCGTGCCTCAGAGCGATCTGGACGATCGCATCTCGGAAGTCATCGACGCCATCAGGCAGCTGGCTCCCCGCGCAACCAGGGCAACAAAAGGATTGATCCTGAGGATACGCCCGTTGCCAGATCAAGAGCGCGGGGTGACCTGCGCAGAGGCCAACGCCAGCGCCCGTGGTGCTTCCGAGGCGATTGAAGGGCTCCGCGCCTTTACGGAGAAGCGGCCACCACAGTGGGCCAAGGGACTGGAACAGCAGCCCGCACGGGAGAGAGCGAAGGAACACCATGTTGCAAGCCGGCCTACATAACTCCCGGCGAGCCTCCGTCCGGATAACCGAGGTGTCTCCGCGCGACGGTCTGCAACACGAATCGGAGTTCGTGCCGACCCTGCGCAAAATCGCCTTAATCAATGCCCTGTCACGAACCGGCGTGACTGAGATCGAAGCGGGCTCCTTCGTGTCACCCGCGGCCATCCCGCAGCTTGCGGATTCCGATGAGGTCCTCCGCGCCATCGACCGCATCCCGGGTGTCGCCTATTCGGCTCTCGTTCCGAACGAACGCGGCCTCGAACGGGCGCGGGCCGCAGGCGTCGATAAGATCGCCGTCTTCACGGCTGCCTCGAACAGCTTTACCCGCCATAACATCAAAGCGACCGTGCAGGAATCACTCGTGCGCTTCAGACCAGTGGTGGCGGCAGCGAAACGGGACGGGATGGCGGTGAGAGCTTACCTGTCCACGGTCGTGTTTTGTCCCTATGAAGGCCGCATTGCACCCACGCAGGTGCGGGACGTGATGCAACGACTGCTCGACCTCGCGGTCGACGACATCTCGTTGGGCGAAACGGTCGGCAAGGCTGCACCGACGGACATACGGAGATTGCTCGATACGGTGCTGCCGCATGTCGAGCCGGCTCGCCTCTCGCTTCATTTCCATGACACCTATGGCATGGCCGTCGCCAACGCCCTCACGGCCTGGTGGGACTATGGAATCACGGCGTTCGATGCTTCGGCCGGAGGCCTCGGCGGCTGTCCCTACGCCCCAGGTGCATCCGGAAATGTCGCGACGGAAGATCTCGTCTTCGCGCTGAAAGCCTCCGGCGCCAACGTGCCGGTGGATGAGATGCTGGTGGCCGCCTGTGCGCAACAACTCGGTGACGCCCTGCGGCATCCGCTGAACTCGCGGCTTTCGCAACTCCATCATCGTGAAAGGCCACAGCCTGCATGGCGGGAATGACATGAATCACGCGTGCGTCGGTCGAGTATCGAAACGGGAGGATGTCGAGACTATCACCAGACAAGTGCTGGCCGGTGAAGTCCGGGCTGTGGCGCGCGTGATCACCTGGCTTGAGAACCAGGAGCCGGTTGGAGCCGCCGTGTTGAAACGCCTGACGCCACCGGAGAAGCGCGCCATGGTGATCGGCATTACCGGTTATCCCGGCACGGGGAAGAGCACGTTGATCGATCAACTCATCGCCGCCTACCGCCGCCTCGGCAAGACGGTCGGCGTCCTGGCCGTGGATAGCAGCAGCCCTCTCACCGGCGGGGCGGTGCTGGGTGACCGGATCAGGATGCAGCGGCATGCGGACGATGCGGGGGTCTACATACGCAGCATGGCAACCCGCGGTCAGTCCGGTGGGCTCGCGCGGGCGACTCGCGATGCGCTGCAAGTCCTGGAAGCGGCCGCGTATGACGTGATCCTGATCGAAACGGTCGGCGTCGGCCAGAGCGACATCGAGGTCGTCTCGGTGGCCGGAACCGTCATTGCCCTGGTCGCGCCGGGATTGGGCGACGACGTGCAAGCCATGAAGGCAGGGTTACTGGAGGTCGCGGATATCGTGGTCGTCAACAAAGGGGATCGTGAAGGCGCCGATACTGCAGTACGCGATCTACGCGAGTGGTGCCCGCACGTGCTGCGCACCGTGGCCGTCAAGGGGGAGGGCATTCCGGAGCTGATCGCCATGATCGCCGAACAGCAACGGCTCCAGGATCTCGCACACACACCGGGCTGACAGAACGGCCTGTTGTCGAGAGGATCATCATGCTGGCGGATCGTCTTGCGAGTTATACCCAGGCCCTTTGTTACGACGACCTGCCCGGCGACGTGGTCCATGAGGTCAAGCGACGGATTCTCGACAGCGCCGCCTGTGCCTTCGACGCCTGGAAGGCGACTCCCTGCCGGATCGCACGTCACGTGGCACAATTCGCCAAAGTACCCGGCGGCGCGACAATCTGGGGGACGTCCCACAAGACCCTGCCGGACCTGGCCGCCTTCGCCAACGGCGCGTTGGTTCGCTACCTCGACTTCAACGATACCTATCTCTCGAAAGAGCCGGCCCATCCTTCGGACAACCTGGCCGCAATCCTCGCCGCCGGCGAAATAGCCCATGCTTCAGGCAAGCGGGTCATCCAGGCCATCGCCTTGGCCTATGAAATCCAGTGCCGGCTCTGCGACGCCGCCGCGTTACGCTCCCGTGGATGGGACCATGTGACCTATGGATCGATCTCCTCCGCGCTCGGCGCAGCCAAAACACTGAAACTCACGGAGGCGCAGACCACGCAGGCCATCAACCTGGCCGCCGTGGCGAACGTGGCGCTCCGGCAAACCAGAGTCGGTGAAATGTCCATGTGGAAAGCCTGTGCGTTCTCGAATGCCGCACGCAACGGCCTGTTCGCGGCCATCCTGGCCCAACGAGGCATGACCGGCCCCGCCCCCATCTTTGAAGGCGAAAAGGGCTTCATGAAGCTGGTGTCCGGACCATTCGAGCTGTCGAGATTAGGCGGAGAGCGGGCTTCCGACGACAGGCCGGCCTCGTTCAAGATTCTCGATTCCTACATCAAACATTTCCCGGTGGAATACCACGCCCAGACTGCAGTCGAAGCGGCGCTGGCCCTGCGAGCGGAGGTGATCAAGGCGGAGGGGGCCGATGCAGTCCAGCGTCTGAGCGAGATTGAAATCGGCAGTTACGATGTCGCGATCGAAATCATCGGACGCGATCCGGAGAAATGGCACCCGACGACGCGCGAAACGGCCGATCACAGCTTCCCCTATTGCGTCGCGGTGGCGTTGCTGGATGGTCGCATGACCGTGCATTCATTCGACTCTGACCGGCTGCGAGATCCAGCGCTGCACGAGCTCATGAAAAAGGTGCGTGTCGTCCCGCAGCCGGAATTCGCGGGCCTCTATCCTGGATCCATGCCGACCCGCCTCACGCTGAGGACGACGACGGGAACAGTCTACATGAAGCAGGTGGACGTCCCCCTGGGCCATCCCGGCAATCCCATGTCGGACCAGGATGTGGAGGACAAACTACGCCGGCTCGCATCGAGACGAATCGGTCGTGCGCAGGTCGAGAAGCTCATCGGTTTCGTGTGGGCATTGGAACGAGAGAAAGACATCGCCACACTGATGCCTCTGTTGAGGGTGCCCCATCGTGATGCGTAACCACGCCACTCCGTCAAAAGCACAACGCCTGCGTGAGCTGCTGGCCGGCAGGACCGTGGCCATCCCCGGCGCCTGTAATGCCCTGACGGCCATGCAGATCGAGCACGCCGGATTCGAGATCGTGTATGTGTCGGGAGCCGCAATCTCGGCGGCCCATGGCATGCCCGATATCGGATTGATCAGCTTGACGGACATGACGAGGGAAGCGTCGGCCATTGCCCGGTCGGTGGCACTTCCCACCATCGTCGATGCGGACACCGGCTATGGGCCGCCTTCGGTTGTGCGGGAGGCCGTTCAGGAATTTGAGCGGGCCGGATTGGCCGGCATGCAGATCGAAGATCAGGAAGAGGCGAAAAAATGCGGCCATCTGTCGGGGAAGCGACTGATTCCAACGGCTGACATGGTTGCCAAAATCACCGCAGCCGTAGAGGCGAAATGCGATCGGGATTTCGTCCTTGTGGCGCGCACGGACGCACGGACGGTCGATGGGCTGCAGGCTGCCATTCAGCGAGGCGTTGCCTATGCCAACGCAGGCGCCGACGCGCTCTTCCCCGAGGCCCTGCTCTCCGCGGACGAATTCCACACCTTTGCGTTGGAAATGAATCGGGCAGGCGTCCACGTGCCCTTGATCGCCAACATGACGGAGTTCGGCAAGACACCTTACTTGAGCGTGGACGAATTCGAGACGTTGGGGTATCGCGGCGTGTTATTTCCCGTCAGCACGCTCCGGGTCGCAGCCCTTGCTGTTGAGAAGCTGCTGCGAGAACTCAGATTCTTCGGCTCTCAACGGGCTTGGCTCGACCACATGATGACGCGACAGGAGCTCTATAGTCTGCTTCGATACGAGCATGGGCAGGACCAGACAGGGAGGCCCTATGAACCAGGTGATACAAGAACAGCCGGGAACGAAAACCGCGGAGCGGCCCCTCTATAGCCCCGGACTTGAGGGGGTGATCGCGGGAGAATCGGCCCTCTGTCAGGTGGATGAAGGAGAGGCAGGACTTCGTTATCGAGGGTATGCCATCGGCGATCTGGCGGAATGGAGCCGCTTCGAAGAAGTCGCCTATTTGCTGTTGATCGGTCATCTCCCCAGCCGGAACGAACTGGATAGTTTTTCCACACGGCTGAGAGGCCATCGAGTCCTGCCTGAGCCGGTGCAACGTTTTGTAGACCGCCTGCAGCCGGGCCTGCACCCGATGGACGTACTGCGAACCGGCATTTCCCTGCTGGGACTCAGCGATCCCGACGCGCAGGATGGATCGCATGAGGCCAATCTCCGCAAATCCATGCGGCTGCTGAGCCAGATCCCGCTGCTGATCGCGCAGAGTTATCGAGTCATGGCCGGAACAGTCCCGCAGAGATCGGACGAGAGTCGAGATTTTGCGCAGCACCTGCTGCACCTGGTGGCAGGCCACAAGGACGGTGAAAGCAGCGCGGCCATGGCCCAAGCGCTGAACGTGTCGCTCATCCTGTACGCGGAGCATGAGTTTAACGCCTCCACATTTGCCGCTCGCGTCACCGCCTCGACCCTCACCGATCTGCATGGCGCGATCACGGCGGCCGTGGCCACCTTAAAAGGCCCGCTCCATGGAGGCGCCAACGAAGCGGTGGCGTCGATGCTCATCGAAATCGGCAGCCCTGAGCGAGCCGAGACCTGGGTGCGAGAGGCGCTCGCGCAGAAGCGGCGAGTCATGGGATTCGGGCATCGCGTGCTTCGGCAAGGCGACGCACGATCAGCCATCATCCAGCGCCACGCCGAACGGCTCAGCCACCTCTGCGGCGACCACAGCTGGTACGACATCGCCTCCACCCTCCACCGCATCATGCGGGAGGAAAAAGGACTCCATCCCAATCTCGATTTCTATACGGCCGTGGCCTACCTGTTGATGGGCATCCCGCGCGAATTGTCCACACCGTTGTTCGTCTGTTCCCGCATCACCGGCTGGTGCGCACATATAATGGAGCAGCAGGAACATAACCGGCTGATCAGACCACGAGCCCTCTACACAGGGCCGGCACCGAGGACCTATGAGCCTCTTGACCGACGTTCATGACCGGATCGAACAGGCCCGCGAGGCGCCGGGATGTGCCTCGGAACTCCACTGGACCTCGTTCGCCGAGTTCTTCCGATCGCGCCTGTACGACCCGCGACTCGTCACCAGGAATTTTCTGACCTATTGCGACGACGAGCGGAACCTGCGCCGAACCTACAGTTATGCGGAATTCGGCACGATCGTCGAACAGATGGCGGAGATGTTTCATGCGAAGTTCGGCCTGACCCGCGGCGACCGGATCGCCACCGTGCTGTTCAACCATGATCTGACGGCGCTGATCTACTTCGCAGCTTGGACGTTGGGAGTCGCCGTCGTGCCGATCAATGTCGAAGAAACCGCCGAGAAGAAGCGGTATATCCTCGAACATTCGGAGGCCTCGGTCGCCCTCTGCTGGCAGGATGTCTACGAGGAGCTCAAAGCGCTTCAGTCCATGCTGCCGGCCTTGCGCGAAGTGGTCGCCCTGGGGGACGGTGGCATCCTTGACGGGAAGGAGACCAGGGGAAAGAGCCGAAAAAACAGCCACGCCGTTGGAGCCCGCTTTACCCCGGCCACCTCCCGACTCGACGATCCTGCCTTGGTCATTTACACATCGGGGACAACCGGGCCGCCGAAAGGCGTGATCTTGACGGTTGCCAATCTTCTAATCGATGCGGATGCCATCGCCGACCGGCATGGGTTCGGTCTCACCGACCGTGTGATGTGCGTCCTGCCCATCCATCATGTCAACGGCATCGTCGTCACTCTGATGACTCCGTTTTATTGTAAGGGAAGCGTCGTGTTGAACCGGAAGTTCAAGACCGGCAGCTTCTGGCGACGGCTCCACGAAGAACAGGTGACCAGCGTCAGCGTCGTCCCCACATTACTTGAGTTTCTTCTGGATGCCGACGAAGACCTCGCCGCCTATCGCCTGGATCGCTTCGGTGGTGTGCTCTGCGGCGCAGGACCGCTGCTGAAGGACACGGCCCAGCGCTTCGAAGATCGTTTTGGATTCCCGATTCGCCATGGATACGGTCTGTCTGAAACAACCTGCTATTCCTGTTTTTTGCCGAACGACCTGACGCAAGCGCAACATCGCCATTGGCTCACGGATTTTGATTTCCCCTCGATCGGAACGGCTCTGCGTCACAACGAGATGGCCATTCTCGACGAGTCCGGGAAGGCGGTGGCTGAGCAGGCACGAGGGGAGATCTGCATCCGGGGACGCACAATCTGCGCCGGCTATTTCAAACGGGACGAGGCCAACGAAGCCGCCTTCCAATGGGGTTGGTTCCGTTCAGGCGACGAAGGCTTTTACATCGCCGACGACCGGGGACGCCCGTTCTTTTTCATTTCAGGCCGTTTGAAAGAACTCATCGTTCGCGGCGGCGTCAATATTTCCCCGTTGGAAATCGACGACGTGTTGAAGGGACACCCGGCCGTGCAGTTCGCCATGGCCCTCCCCTTCGAGAATCGCTACTACGGCGAGGAGATCGCCGCCTATATCGTGCCGAAAGACCCGGCATCGCCCCCGACGGAGGCCGACATCCTCTCCCATTGCCGCGGGCGCTTGCCGTTTTCTAAACAGCCGAAAGTGCTGGTGATGGGTACGGAGGTGCCCTACACCTCCACCGGGAAACCCAAGCGTTTGGAATTGAAATCCCGCTTGGCGGGCCCCCTGGCCCAATATCGTGACAGACAATTCAAAGAATCCGGTTGACCGGATCGGGTGAGGTACCAGATGAGCACCCTTTTTACAGGTTTCGAACGGATCGAAGAAGCCCGCGAGCGATTCACCGGAAAAAGTTTCCTGGCCGGTCTCTATGACGGCCGGCCGGACTTCAACCTCCTGCTGACACCTCCCGAACCGCCGGAAGAGAAGGCCGCCGGCGAGGCCTTCTGCAAACAGGTCGAACACTTTCTGCTCCACGAGGTCGACCCGGAGGAAATCGAACGCGAGGCCAAAATTCCCGAACGTGTCATCCAGGGACTGTTCAAGATCGGGGCCTTCGGTATGAAGATTCCCAAAGAATATGGCGGGCTGGGCTTGTCCTATACGAACTACGGCCGCGTCCTGACCCTGATCTCCGGATGGAGCAACATTCTGGCGCTGACGGTCGCGGTGCCGCAGTCCATCGGCATCGCTATGCCGATCCTCCTCTTCGGGAACGCAGACCAGAAGAACAAATATCTCCCGCTCGTCGCGAAGGAGGCCATTTCAGCCTTTGCCCTCACCGAACCGATGACCGGCTCGGATGCGGCCAACGTGCGAACCGAAGCGGTGCTGGATTCCTCCGGCACCCATTTCCTGGTCAACGGCGAAAAACTCTGGTGTACGAATGGGCCGATTGCCCGGTACCTCACGCTCGTCGCTCGCGTGCCGGCTCTTCGGGTGGAGTGCGAGGGAACGGTCGAATGGATTCCGGCTCCACAGGGGCAGCGGGCGGACGATCACGTCCACACGGCCTTTATTTTGGACATGGCGACACCAGGTGTGCTGGTGCGCCAACGCTGTCAGTTTGAAGGCTGTCGCGGGATTGAGAACGCCCATATCGCCTTGAAGAATGTGCGGGTGCCGATCGAACAGGTGATCGGCGACATCGGTAAGGGATTGAAGTATGCCCTGACGATTCTGAACGTGGGGCGGGGCATCAGCATTCCCGCCATCTGCCTGGGCATGGCCAAACAGGCCTGGCAGCCGACTCTGGATCGAGCCAATAGCAGGGTCACGTTTCAGAAGCCCTTGGCAGAACGACAAACGCAGCAGATCCGGATCGGGGAGATGGCGGGCCACCTGTTCGCCATGGAGGCGCTGGCGCTGCTCGTCTGGCGTCTGGCCGATCAACACCGCTACGACATTCGCATCGAAGCCGCAGTCGCCAAGATCTTCTGCTCGGAACATACGATCCGGTTCATCCGCGACGCGCAGACGATTTTCGGAGGGATGGGGTACGAAACCGCCGACTCCAAGCACGCCCGTGGTGAAGCTGCCTTCGGCATCGAACAACTCGTTCGCGATGCGGAGATGTATCGAATCGGCGAAGGCGCCACCGATATCTTGCGCCCCTTCGTAGTTCGCGAAGGTTTGAGCCCTCATCTGGATCACGCCAAACGCTTCTATGCGGATGGTCTTTCCATACTCGAACAAGCCCGGCAGGCGTTGAAGCTCATGCGCTTCTACCTGCCCTGGTACCTGCGACAATGGCGCAAAGGGCCGTTGCCGGATCGACGGGAACTCGCACACCTCCAAGTACGGCCCGCGGCTCTCTATGTGGAACGAACCAGCCGGCGGCTGGCGCGAGCAATTTTCTACGCCTTGCTACGATTCCAGGCCTCATTTAAGGACGAACAGCGCCTGCAGAATACAATCGAATCCGTCGGTGAAGATCTCCTTGCCATGCTCGCCACGGTGCTCTATGCCGAACGACAGACCAGGCTCGACGGACATACCAGCGTGTGGGAATTGGCCGAGGCGTTCTGTGCTGCGGCGAAACAGCGAATGGAACAACGGTTGAGAGAGTTCCGGCATCACCGGGACACCATTGTCGCGACCACCGGGCGGCAAGCCCTCAAAGGGTACTATCCGACGCTGTCGGAGGGGATCATTCGCCGGCGCTTGGAGGACTATCGTCGTAACCAGCACATGACATGAGCGAAGACCACGCATCGCCCGGTGAGTTCGAGGGACGTCACTCAGCAGCCGGCAGGCCGAATCGAGACAGAGTACGGTCGGTACGGCTTTCGTAGTATTCAGCCGTGAGGTGCTACATGATTACGATCATTGGTCTCGTCACAATTGTGACACTTATTTGGTTGTTGGCCTGGGCCATGGGATTAGAGAGTGACTCGGAACGGAGAAAACTAATCTCCGCCTCGTCTGCCGCGGCCCTCACTCACAGCGACATCGTACCTGAGCGGCAGACTCGTCGGGCGGCCTAACAGCGGCCGGTCACCGGTTTCCAGAACGACCATGGAGACGCCTGGTTCATGCTTCCGGTAAGAACGGCCACCGGACTCCAGCGGACTGTTTTCACATTCTGCTAAACCTTCTGAAGTCCCAGGCCTGCGACCACTTCAACCTTGAACGGAGCACTTGCCGCTCCCATGCACAGAGTCTGATGCGGGAACGGAATCTCGATACCCTGCGCGTCGAACGCCTTCTTGAGCCGTCGCCGGTATTCACGTCCGACCTTCCACTGTTCGAGCGGCTTCGTCTTGATACGCGCGCGAATCGTCACGGCACTATCGGCAAAATTCTCAACACCCACCACTTCGATCGGCTCGATCATCAGCGAGCCAAGTTCCTGGTCATGGCGCAATTCTTCACCGACCGCCTGCATCACCGCCACCACCCGATCGGTGTCCTCCCGGTACGCCACGCCCATGTCCAACACAAAGGCCGACCAGTCCTTGCTCATATTCGACAGGGTATTGATGCCGCCGTTGGGAAACACGTGGACCACGCCGGAAAAGTCCCGCAAGGAAATCGTTCTGAACGTGATGGTCTCAACCTGTCCACCGGTCCCATTGATCACCGCCACATCTCCCAACCGGATGTGATCCTCCAGAATGATGAAAAATCCACTGATCAAGTCCCGCACCAAATTTTGCGCGCCGAACCCCACCGCCAAGCCGAGAATCCCCGCGCCGGCCAGAATCGGCGCGATGTCCAATCCCACGACCTGCAACGATTCGATGATGACGACCGCCCAAATCGCTGTGAGTGCGATGGTCCTAAGGATCCCCGTGAGCGTCGCGGCGCGTTTTTGAGCCGTTCCGGACTGTTGATCCTTGGCGTCACTCGTGAGAAGCATCACCCGTTCCAGTTGTTGCAACCCCAAACGGGCAAATCGAATCGCGATATACCCAATCACGAACACCAGCCCGACCCGCAACACGGCGATGCCTACGGTTGTGGAAATACTCAGGAGCCAGGGAAGGGCAGTCTGCAGAGACACTCCGGTCAACATATCGATCTCCCTTGTGTGAAGACGTCCGGCGTTTCAACTTGCGAGGGTGAGGATATTACTCCCCGCCCCCACAGGCCAGAAGCTGCCGCAACAGCTTGGGCACCGATGGAATCGTGACGCCCGACATGAATGGCTACGTGGGCTCCGTCAGTCGTGGAGCACGCCTGCCAGTCTAGCGACATCACGCCCTTCCTGCCACTCTATCCATGGCCAACCTCATAGGATACGGATGAGACGGGAACGGCATGAGCCAATCATAACGAGGGCTGAATCCCCGGCTCCCCGGAGCTCACGGGATCCCGCCAACCGCCGGCGGAGGAGCTCGTCTGGTCGAGAAAGAATTTCGTGCATCAGTCGGTAGACACTTCAACTCTTCTTCGGCTATTATTGCGGTTCACTTTGACCGGTCACGCATCCTCCAGTGGCGGTGTAGCTCAGTTGGTAGAGCAGCGGACTCATAAGCCGCGGGTCACCCGTTCAATCCGGGTCACCGCCACCAAATTTCTTTCGCCCCGCAATCAGACAAAAGTGCCCCAGGGCCATGGCCCAATTCGCGATGGAGCGTTGAATCCGATGTGTGGGGTGCGTCAGGTTGAAGAGGCGGACGAGGGGTTGGTAGACGGGCCTTGCGACGGAGAAGACGTTGGCGTCAAGAGCCGTGGGTGAAGGTGTTGACCCAGGCCAGGCCCTTCTGTCGACAAGGTAGGAATGGTTGCGCAGCAACCGGCCAGGAGCCTTCCTTTGCGAACCGCCCACAGCACAAATCCCACAGAGAGAGTCGTCCCCGTCAACGCAGTCACCTGAGCCATCAACGACTGCGGCTCTCGGTCCACAGCGACCGCCTCCCGCAGCGACAAGATCATTTCATCCAATTTATTCAGTACCAATTCACTCGCCGAGGGCTGTGGCCCAGAATCGCCATCCCTGCCCGCCTCGATCGCATCCGTGGATGAGATCGGGGATGAATTCCGGGGCTCCCTGTCATCCGACTGAACAGATCGTGACGCGACTGGCGGCTCGTCCTCATGATGAACATCGCCTGAATGGGGCGCGACGCGCGGCGGCATGCTGCCGGCATAGGGGCTCATCGTCCCGGCGAGATCAGTCCCATTCATGGACACCGCATTCACCGGCTCCTGTTGCGTTGTGAAGGACCGTGGTTCGTCATGAGGCTGAGCGGATGTGCCCGCCTGGACCGAAGGCATCGGAATGAGAGAGGGAGGAAGCGCCGGGCCGGAGGGGCGCGCCTCCGCCCCATCCGTAACCCTCACCTGAATGGTTTGCATCGCCGTGCCGCCCTGGCTGTCGGTGACACGGACCTGCACGATATACACATTGTCGCCATTGGCGTCAGCGGCCGCTTCAAAATCAGGAGGGGCAACGAAACTCAGCGCACCGGTCGAGGCGTCGATCGTAAACTGCGCCTGATCCGTTCCGCCGCTGATGGAGTAGGTCAAGGCCTGCACAGGGAGATCCACATCGGCGCCGGTTACGACCGTAATGCCGGTCACATGTTCCGCAACATTGATCGAGGCGGTCGCCGTTCCTCCATTGCTGATGATGGTCGGCGCATCGTTCACTGGGGTGATCGTCAGCGTCATTGTGGTCGTGCCCACCGAACCTCCCGCCCCGTCGCTCACCGTAAACGTAAAGCGATCGCTCAACGTTTCCGATCCATCGTGACGATAGACCAGGCGGTTGGCCGCGAGATCAGCCTGCGTAAAAGTCGCCAGCGCCACCCCCGGCCTGGTCGTCAACTCCAGACGACCATGGGCAGGACCGGTCCCGACAGAGAATCTGATCTGGGCGGCAGAGTTGTCCACGTCCACCGCCGCAAGCTCTGCGCTCGTAATCGTGTCGGTGCCCCCTTCGGCCAAGCTGCTCCCGCTGTTGGCGGTGATTACCGGCCGATCATTGACGGCGGTGACATTGACCGTGAGCGTATTGGGCGTCGAGTCGTACAGATTGGTGCTGTCGCGCACCGAGAAGGTCACGCGGGCATAGCCGGTCCCGTTGGCGTCGGCCGCCGGGGTAAAGACCAGCTGGCCCGCCGCGAGGTCCGCCGTCGTGATCACCTGGCCCGCCGTCACCGCCGTGCCCGAGAGGGTCAGGGTCCCGGCCGTCGGCAGCGTGTCGATCCGCACCGCACTCAGCGCACCGCCGGCATCCACATCGCTGAACCCGAAATTCGCCGCCGTGAGGACGTGCGACGTATCTTCGGTGATCGTGACGGTCGCATTGGTCCCGGTGGGGGCCTCGTTCACGTTCGTCAGGTTGATCGTGAACGTCTCGTCGTAGGTCAGGCCGCCCCGATCGGTCACCCGGACGGTCACGGCATGGCTCGTCGCCGCTTCGTAGTTCAGCAAGGTACTGTTGGCGACCGTGAGGGCGCCGGTCGTCCGGTTGATTGCAAACCGCCCCCCCGCCGTATTGGTCAAGCTGTAACTCTTCGTGTCACCGGCGTCGGGGTCGCTCCCGGTCACCGTGCCCACCACGGTCCCATTGGCCGCGTGCTCCGCTACTGTGTTCGCCGACAGACTCAGGTCCGTCGGCCGATCATTGACGGCGGTGACATTGACCGTGAGCGTATTGGGCGTCGAGTCGTACAGATTGGTGCTGTCGCGCACCGAGAAGGTCACGCGGGCATAGCCGGTCCCGTTGGCGTCGGCCGCCGGGGTAAAGACCAGCTGGCCCGCCGCGAGGTCCGCCGTCGTGATCACCTGGCCCGCCGTCACCGCCGTGCCCGAGAGGGTCAGGGTCCCGGCCGTCGGCAGCGTGTCGATCCGCACCGCACTCAGCGCACCGCCGGCATCCACATCGCTGAACCCGAAATTCGCCGCCGTGAGGACGTGCGACGTATCTTCGGTGATCGTGACGGTCGCATTGGTCCCGGTGGGGGCCTCGTTCACGTTCGTCAGGTTGATCGTGAACGTCTCGTCGTAGGTCAGGCCGCCCCGATCGGTCACCCGGACGGTCACGGCATGGCTCGTCGCCGCTTCGTAGTTCAGCAAGGTACTGTTGGCGACCGTGAGGGCGCCGGTCGTCCGGTTGATTGCAAACCGCCCCCCCGCCGTATTGGTCAAGCTGTAGCTCTTCGTGTCACCGGCGTCAGGGTCGCTCCCGGTCACCGTGCCCACCACGGTCCCGTTGGCCGCGTGCTCCGCTACTGTGTTCGCCGACAGACTCAGGTCCGTCGGCCTCTCGTTCACAGCAGTCACGGTCACGCTGATGGCCTGAGAGTCCACGCCGCCGCTTCCGTCGGACACTTGGACGGTCACATCGTAGGTGTTGTTACCGCCGCTATCGGTCGGCGCCTCGTAGTTCGGGGCGGACACAAACGACAAGGCACCAGTGCTACTGTTGATCGCAAACTTGGCGGCATCGGCCCCTCCGACAATCGAGTAGGCCAGGGTTTGCCTCGTATCGGCATCGGAGGCAGTGACCCTGGTGACCGCCGTGGCATTCTCCGCAATATTGATGAGGGCTGTGGCCCCCCCGCCATTGCTGGTGATCCTGGGCGCCGCTTCATTGACATCCGTCACGTTGATGGTAAAGGTCTCGTCATGGGTGAGCCCGCCGCTGTCCGTCACTCGCACCGTCAGGTTGTGGCTGGTGGCGCTCTCGTAATTGAGGAGCGATCGGTTGGCGACGGTGATCTGGCCCGTGCTGCCGTTGATCGCAAAGCGGCCGCCGGCGTTGTCGGTCAGGGAGTACGTCCTGGTGTCGCCGGTATCCACATCGCTGCCGCTCACGGTGCCGACGACGGTGCCATTGGCCGCATTCTCCGCCACCGTGTTCGCCGACAAGGCCAGGTCTGTCGGTGCCTCATTGACGTTTGCCACTGTCACGGCGATGGCTTGGGTATCCGTGCCGCCCTGGCCGTCAGACACCTGCACCGTGACGTCGTACACGTTATTCCCGCCGCTGTCCGCCGGGGCTTCATAGCTGGGCGCCGAGACGAAACTCAGCTGGCCCGTGCTGTTGTTGATGGTGAATCGATCTGCGTCTGCTCCGCCGGCGATCGAATAGCCTAGGGTATGCCCTGCATCAACGTCGGAAGCCGTGACGGTCGTGACGACCGTGCTGTTCTCCCCGACCGTGACCGACGCCGTCGTTCCACCGCCGTTGCTGCTGATCGTCGGTGCACTGTTCGCGGCGCCGGTGTCATAGCTGACCTGCACGTTATCGACGTACAGGCAATCGCCCCCGCCCACCCCGGTGACGAGAAATTGGATCGTCGTACTCGCGGAGGCATAACCGGAAATGTCGAGCTTGACGGTGCCGCTTCCGGCATTCGACTTAGGGGAGAAGACGCCGTCGGTGAGCGTGGTATACGTCTTTCCGTCGGCTGACACGCGAATCTCGATTTGATCGGAGCCCGACAACGAGTTGGTGTAATCGAATGTGAGGACTGCGCCGCTCGTTCCTGACAGATCGACCTGCCGCGAAGCTTGGTTTCCCACGGAACCGGCGTCGATCCTCAGTTGTGATGAAGCGACATGCACATCCCCGCCGCTTGCCCCACCGCCGCCGGCATCGGTTTCGGACCAATCTGAGGCCCACTTCTGAGTCCCATCGTGATTGTCGTAAGAACTTGAGGAGAATTGGTCGCCGACAGTCTCGGTCGTCAGGATCCCCTTCCAGTCCATCTGCGCGGCATCGGTGATCGCAAGGTCGGTTTCGATCGATCCAACCTGGGTTTCGAATTTCCAATCGCCGCCCAAATCGATGTGGCCGGTTCTGTCGCTGCTCGCGGCCACGTCGGCTCCGGTCAGTTCAGCAAGCCGGGACACAGCCGCCTGGCCGAGATCCCCCTCGGCAAAATTACAGCCGTACACCAGAATGTCAGCCTGCTCCGACAGGGCCTGCTGAATCGTTGTGAACTCGTCCGCGTAACGCGTCGACATCGATTCGGCATTCAACGTGCCGGTGCCCAATTGCAATGTTCCAGCGTCGCCGTGCGAAATCAGATGAATGGCGTCGATGCCCGATCGCCCGGTCAACGACTCGGCGATCTGCTCGACCCCGTCTCGGGAGGCATCCAGCACAACGACCTCCACATTGGGCCCCATGCCCGCGAGCAGAGCTTCATAATCCGGCACCGTGGGGTCGACGAAAACCACTTCCGTCGAGGATTCGCCGGGACTATAGGAACCAATTGCGCTGAGTAGCTCCTGCGATTCCTGCTGCTCAGGAGTCGTACTCTCGCCAGTCCCCTCCGAGGAGACCGCCGCCTCGGCCTGATCTTGAGCCACCTGTTCGGATTGCACCTCGGCCGCGGTCGCCGCAGCCGCCGCGTCAAACATCAACCGTTGCTCGAGGGATAGGAGCGACTGTTTGAATGTGGACGGAGCGGCAGATTGCGACGCCGGTGGGGCTTCCGCCGGCTTAGGTCTCAGCCTCTTGAAGAGATTGAACATACTTGCGCCCTACAGCCTCAAGAACACACAGTTTCCCGCCTCTCTTTCGGTAGAAAGTCCGTCGGTCTGAAGAGTTGAGGAGAGGATACAAGGGGGGAGGTATGGAACGAGGGCGCCGGCAGCACGCAACGACCACCTACGGCCACGAATAACCAGCGTTCACCGGCCCCGGCCCGCGGGAGTGTCGTCTCAACGAAGGAGGTCGAACACAAGGCGCGAAATCGACGCCTCTGATCAGAAACCGCTTTCCCGGATCATCACCGCCACGATACGATCCCACACGCGCGCGGCCAGGCTCTGGGGCTTACCAATGACGTGGAGTAGCCCGGTCACAGCCTGGCCGGGATTGAAATCATCATCCAATACTTCAAGTTCAACGCGATAGACCGATTGCTCCGCCCACAACCGCCCCTGCGAATCTTTTCGTACGGGCACCGCGCCGCCATAGATGGACGCCAGATAGGGAACGGGAAAATCCCGTTCGTCCACGTCCCGAATTTCAGCGACCCGGGCGCGGGAAGCCTGGCGGGTCAGGTCGTGCGGAATAAAGCGCGCCTCCTGCCCGACCGCCAGACCCCCTAGATCGTCTACCGGCGCAAAGGCCACAACGATCGCTGTTCCGGGATTCACCACGTAGGCGACCGGCAGCTTCTCATTGATCCATCGGCCGGGATAGAGCGAATCGGCCTGATCAACCACCACGCCATCGATCGGCGCCCGCAGCACGAGACGTTGTTGCCTCTCAGTCACCCCGTCCAGTTCGGCCAGCTTGGACCGTAGCGATTCGGCCAGCACCGGAACCTGCACCCGATCCTCTGCATACCCGGCCTGACGCTGCAGCCGGAAATCCAACAGTTCGACCTGGGTCTGCACCAACCTGGCCTCCTTGGCTAATTTCGGGTTTTCGAGTACGAGCAAGGTGTCACCCGCTCGTACAGGCTGCCCTGCATGCACCGACACCGACGCAATCCGCCCCGGCGCCGGAGGATAGATGGTTGCATAGGACCCTGCCTGCAACACCCCTGGGATCGCGACACGACTGGACCATGGGAGACAGGCGAGCAACAGCATCGCGGCGACGACCGTCATCGTGACGGCAAACCGGCCCGTCGACGCATAGGCAGCACGGCGACTCCACCAGCTCGTCAGTTCCCGCCAGATCGGCAGACCGATAAAGAAGACGATTTCGACCAGAAACAGCAGGAGGCCGAGCACTTTAAAAAAATAGTGATAGACGGCCAGCGCAATCCCGGTGAAGAGGACGAGCCGGTACAGCCAGATACCCCAGGCATAGGCGATCAGGATCCGCCTGTTGGACTGCCCGACCGCTTCGGGCGGAGGCGCGCCTGGCGCAAACAACAGTTCACGAATCCGCCATTGCCCGAATGCGAAGGCCCGGTCCTGAAGATTCGGAATTCCCAGTCCATCGGCCAGAAGATAATAGCCGTCAAACCTCATGAATGGGTTGAGGTTGACCGCCAGGCTCATCACCCAGCTGGTCGTCGCCGCCACGAAGACGACGCTCCGGATGGCCCCATCCGGCAGGAATCCCCACAACAAGGTTGCGACCGCAGCGAGCCCCAGTTCGGCTACGACCCCGGCTCCGGCGATCCACAGACGTTTCCGCCTCGAACTCAGCCGATAGGCGTCGCTGATGTCCGAATAGAGCACCGGCATCATCACCATCAAGGCCACCCCGATCGTGGGTACCCGGCACCCGAATCGCGTTGCGGTATAGGCATGCCCCAATTCATGCACGACCTTGACGACACACAACACCACGCCGTACATCAGTGCCCCCTGCCACGTGAAAAAATGCAGGAAGGTCGACAAGAAGGTGTCCCATTGCTGTCCCACCAGGAACAAACCGGTCGCACCGATCATTCCGAACAGCCACGCCGCCATGGGCGTATAGAGCGGCGCCACCAAGGGCAACGTGGCGCGCAGAAAACGATGCGGATGTATCAGCGGAACTTTGACGAAGAGATAGTGATGCAACAGCCACTGCCACCAGGCCTGATGACGTGCCACCTCCTGCTCGACGTAGTCCTTGACCCGCCCGCTGGCCGATTGCTCCGTCAGACTGTTGGCGTACAAGAACCGCACTAAGTCTTCGACATCTTCCGCCCGGATCCGGGAGGTGGTGTCGCGCCGGACCACCGCGACGAGTTTTTCCACCGTGCCACAGGACCAGCGCTGGAGGAGCTGATAGACCTGCCACTCGATCTGGAAATATTTGTTGCGAACGGGATCGACGATCGTCCAGGTCGGCACCCCTTCCGGCGTGGGCGCGCCGCGGAGGAACTGCAGGTTCTTTCTCAGCGGCGGCAAGGTGCGTTCTTGGGGCGGGGACACTGAGGACAGGCCGGCCATCGGCTACACTCCGACCAGTTGACGCAAGGCCATGAGCGGACGGCGGAACAACAGGAATGCCAACAGGCCCTGTTCTCCATACACCTTCGCCGACCCTTGCCAGCCGATGCGGATGCGGGGATCGGCAAGCGCCAATTCAGCCGTGATCCGATACGCCAACGTATCTCCGGGCAACACCTCCGCATGGTAACTCGCGTGACTCACGGTCGCCCCGAAGGATTCCAGCGGGAGCGCGTCGAAGAGCGCTACGACATCGGCGCCTTCGCGTAGCAGGAGAGCGTCACTCACAGGGAGATCGATTCGCAACTCAATGCGACGCGGATCGGCAATATCCATGATCCGTTCGCCGACGGAGACCGGCTTCCCGACCCAGTCGGCTTTGTCGCTGTACAGCAGCAATCCTTCCTGCGGGGCACGGACTTCCACCTGCGCCAGCATCTCCTGGGCATAGGTCAGCTCTGTCTCCTTTAACGCCGCTTCGGCGGCTCTGAGCGGAGCCTCGGCTTTTCGGTGCGGATCGGCAAAGCCGCCTTGAATCGCCTGGGCATGTTCGGCCTGCGCCACCGCCAATTGCTTCTCCGCGACCCGGAACTGATTGCGGAGGTTCGTGTCTTCGTAGCGGAACAGCGGCCGATGTTGCGTGACCACCGTATTCGGCGGCACCAGGACCTCCGCAATCACTCCGTCCATCGGCGCGCTCACAATCGTCGGCTCCTTCGCCATCACTTTCATCGGCGCCACGGTCGACACGCGAACCGGCAAACACAGCGCCCCAACAACCGCTGCAGCCAGCAACCACACCGAGGGCGTTTTGATCCTCGCGGACCAGGTTCGATGGCGCGTCGCCACGGCCTTCCAGGCATAGGCGAAGCTCCCCGCAAGCCGGTGCATAATCGCCCGATCATTCTCCTCCCAGGGATAGTCCCGCTCGAGCCACCAGAAACCCAACACCGTTTCATCCGGGTGTTTCAGCGGACACCAGAGGACATGGCCCCTGACATGCTCGCGCCATCCCTCGCGGCAGGAGTCGGGGCACATTTCCTCCGTGACGGTCACCGGTTCATCCCCCGGGTGTGCGTGCCTCAGAGCCTGAGCCATCTCCTCCAACCAGCGAATCATCGGCGCATCGCGTTCCACCACGGCCACGCTGGACGCACAGATCACTCGGGAGACGCCCGCAGCTTCACCGGCATGACTCAGCAGATAGGCCTGTTCATAGGGAACCAGCCGACGGGTCTCATTGACGGAGATGAACTGCAGTTCCTGGACGGTCTTCGCGACACGGATCTGCGCCTCCAAATGGGTGAGGGTCGCCAGATGGACCAGCGTCGCGAGTTCCTGTGCGCTCGGTTGGGTGGATGTCGCCATAGGGTTACGGTTGTCCCGAGGCAAATTGCGCCGTGCCGCTCATCCCGGCGAGCACATCGGCCGGGAGGGCCCCGAAGCTGCCCACCACCTTGACCGTCTGGCTGGCGGGATCGACATTCGCCCCGATTTCCTTCACCTTCGCCGGATACTCCCGATGCGTCTCGTCGATGGTGAAGGTGAACGGTGACTTCCGCTTGAGCCAGGCTAAGGTCGAGGAGGGCAGCACCAACTCGATCTCCAGACTGGTGTCATCGAGGAGACTGAGCAGCTTGTCGTTGGGGAAGACGTTTTCATGCTCATTGACCATGACCGCCACGACGCGGCCGGAAAACGGCGCCGCGATATGGCAGCTCCGCACGTTGATCTCGGCCAGGCGAATGGCCGCGACGGCCTTCTTCGCCTCGGCTTCGGAAATTTCCAATTCAAGCGTGCTGACGGCATTGAGTTTGGTGAGTTCTTTGTTGTTCTGGAAGGTTTTATCCTTGGCCTCATGCTCGGCCAGCGCCCCTGCTAATTCCGCACGATACTTGTCGCAGTCGATTGCGACCAGCGTGGCACCCTTCTCGAACCGCTGCCCCTCCTTCACCGGGATCTGGCTGATCCGCCCCTGAATCTGGGAATAGAGCACGGCCTGCGTGCTGGCCTTCACAATGCCACGCAACGCGCCGTTGACACTCCGCATCAGCTGGACGGGCCGGTCGTCCTTCGGCCAGCCGACCTGCGGAAGGGCCACCGCCGTGCAGAAGATCGTCAGTGCGACAATCGAATTAATCGGCCAATGGGATCGCATGGGACTCCAGCCTCCTTCCTGACTCCGACACCGTGTCGACGGCAGGCACCCGCTGTTTCCTCAGTTCAACGGCAAGGGCGGCCACACTCTGCCCGTCGGTGCCGGTCGGCGCGGCATCTTCGCCCATCGACGCCATCAACGTGGCATAGGCCGACTCGACGCCGGACTGCGCGCTGTCCATGCGGACTTCAGCCAGGACGTCATTCACTCGCTCCCGAATGAAGGTCAGGTCGTTGGTACTCTTCGTGAGCCACAGGTTCTTGGTATGGTCGGTAATCGCCAATTGCGTCTCGTGGTAACTCCTGGCATTGAGATATTCCTGGCTCGCCTGGGCGAACTGCAGCGCGCCGACATGCACCTCGGTCAAGATCGTCATGGTCAGCGCGAGACTTTGGGCATCCAACACCTGGCGATGCGCCTCCACTGCCTTGAGTTTGGCCGGTACGCGAAACGCCGACAGGAGGTTCCAACTGAGCTGAGAGGCATACCCCAGCCAGTTTTGATAGAGGAAGAAGCTGTTGCTGCTGTAATACCCGCCGACACTCAGCTTCAAGTTGGGAAACATTTCCAGGAAGACGGCCCGCGCCTCCTTCGCATTGATCCGCTTTTGATAGTCGAGGGAGCGAAGCTCGGCGCGAAGCAACAACGCCTGTTCCTCCATCCGCCCGGTATCCAGATCGACCACCGGAACGGTGCTCGCCCGCTGAGGCACGACCAGGTCGTACTCGGTTCCCGGAGGCAGCCCCATCATTGAAGCCAGCTGAACTCGTGCCGTACTCAGCTCACGGTACAGGCGCTGCACCTCACGCTGAATGTTCAGCAGATCGCGGCGATAGTTGAGCGGGGTCAAGGGCGTCTGCAATTTCTTATCGACGATTTGCTGTGCGCGCTCCAACGCCTTGTTGACGGACTCATCCAGAAATTTCACCCGATAGAGCACCCGTTCCGCGCTGACCGCCCGCCAGTAGGCGCTCCGGACATCCTGGACGAGGCGTACCGCAATCCGCCGCCGCTCCTCCTCGGCAATCATGACGTTATCGGCTGCCTGCTGTGCGCGCACATAGGAGAGACCGAAATCCAGCACGTCCCAACTCAGCGCGAGATTGCCCGACACCACGTTCTTATCGGATGACGTAAAGGGCTCGAGGACGGGCCGACCATCAACGAGTGATTGCGCGCCGCCTCCGCTGTAGGAATTGCGTCCGTCAAATCCCGCGTTCGCCGACAGCTGCGGTAACAAGGTGTAATGCGCCACGTTCAGCTGCTGATGCGCCAACTGCGCCTGCATGGCCTTCACCTTGGCGTCCAGATTGAATTTTAAGGCACGCGCGATGGCTTCATAGAGATCGATCGGACCGGACAGCGGCTCCCGAAGCGTCGACACCATCTGAAGGTCATTGGTGGCGCGGGTCCGGACATCCTCGTCGGTCAACACATAGGGCTTGATCATGCACCCGGAGATCATCACCATTGCCCCCACCAATGCCAATACTTGCAGGGGTTCTTTTGCCATCGTCTTCATGATTCCGCAGACACCGTCATCACTTTCGCGCGCGCACGGATCCATCCCAGGCCACGACACACCCTTACTGCAGGAATATCGGTCGAATTCGATAAGAACTTGACGAAAGAGGATGAAGCGGGATGCCGATGGCGACCGCTCGATGGCGCACTGCCAGCCGCCCCTACTACCCCGCATTATTCATGACGGTTCGTCGCGAAAGTGCGGAGTCGCCCAGCGAGACAAGCGGCGAGCCCGCCCGCCGACAGGCCTGTCGCAGCTGCAAATCCGCGATTGCAGCAGACGCGCTCATGAATAATGCGGGCTAGGGCGAGCCAGACGAGACCGCCTCAACGACTCTATGGAACGGCTGTAGGGGGGGGGCAAATCGAGCGGAGCCAAGCCCAGCAAGACGTCAGCGTTCGTCGCCGGGGCAAGGTGCCCTCTGAGAACAAGAATGACGGTCGTGACCACGTCTCTCGCCGAAGGGGAATGGCTTATCTACCTAATCAGGCACGAAGGAGATCCAATGCTGGGGCAACCCTTGGAATAACCCGGTAGGAGAGGGATCAGCCGGTCAAGGTGGCCCTGCTGACAAAGCACTGTACAGGCTTGAAGCGGTAAGGGAACATCAGGCCGCCTACACCAACAGCCTGACGCCGCCAACCAACGATTCTGGAATGTTGCCTCGCGATTAATAGACCGGAGAGAACCATGCGATCATGTTCCCCATCCAATCCTCCAGACAGCGAGCACGACAGCCAGAGACCCCGAACGGTCTGATTGGCTCGACTCCAAGCCAGGAGTCGACTCGCCAACAACAGCGGCCGGGCCAGGGCACTGAAGCAGCTCGCAAGCCATTCACAGCAGAAACTCGCGACGCGTTCGGAAGGAAACAGGATATCGCCGCACGCAGTGGCGGGCCGGCCATTCAGCCAACAATCACCCGGGCCCCTCGTGCGTGGCCTTTCCGATTTACCCGCAACAACCAGCTTCGAATTGCCGGCGCTGGTAAGTCAGCACTAAACAACGGATGCACACCTCCCGCACCACCTTCGCCTTCTCATCGAACCATGGCGTTCGTCGTAACACCAGCTGCCCGCAATCAGCACAACATCCAGCCGTCACCGCATCAAGATCAGAAGAGACAGAGATCATGGCGTTCAATCCTCCTATTCTCTCGAATGGGATGCGAGGCAGACACAACCGGCTTCATTCCACCGAGAAGAGTGCGCAAGCGCGAGCCGCTGGACCATCCCTGGAAGGTCATCCCCTTGGTATGCTTCAGCTCTCGCTGTAATTCCCCGATACGTCCATTGAGCCGGACAATCATGCGCTCCAGTTCGTCCACACGTTCCACCATGGCTTGTTGCTGATGGGTCATCATCATTTTCCCTCCTTGAGTTACGCGTTCTCGCAATGACGAATCACACCGACGAGCACGCCTTCGATGGTAAATTCATCCTCTGGTGTGACGACAAGCGGTTTCATGGCAGCGTTGGCCGGATGGAGTTCAATGTTCCGGGCGCGCTTGAAATAGGTCTTGATGGTCGCTTCCCGGTTCACGAGCGCCACGACTGTCTGGCCGTTCTGAGCGGTCGCCTGCTTGCGAACGACGACCAGGTCGCCCGGGAGAATCCCATCCTCGATCATCGACTCCCCTTTCACACGGAGCGCAAAGGTGTCCCCCCGTCGCACCATGCCGGGAGGGACCTCGACCCATTCCGACTGGGTGACCGGCTCGATCGGAAGACCTGCGGCAACGACCCCCGCCATGGGAATCTGAGTCCTATTGGCCAGCTGCGTGATCGCTACCTGAACCGCGCCGCTGATCCGACGCATGCCGGATTCATAACGAGCCACCGACACCCGCGTCGTGCGCAACGCTGCAGCAAGCTCTTCCTGCGTAAGCCCCAACTGTTCACGGATCTGTCGAAACTCGCTTGATGTCATCATGTAACCGATGGTTACACATAAATTGATCCATTGTCAAGCACCTGCCTATCATCTTTCTTGACTATTCTGGCGGCCTCTTCCAGTGCGGTTTTTGCGATCCGAGCCTGTGCAATTTCCTCAGAAACGAAAACCTTCTGTGCATAAGTCAAGAGCCATATGGATGGTCAAAAAAAATAAAGCCACTATCCACAGCTCATTTTCAAAACACCTGGAGTCCTGGACGAATATGAATGCTAATACATACACATAAGAGAGCCACTACTAGATATTGTGGTCCTGGCAGTCATCATTCTCTATGCTCAATAAATAGGCAACCTGGTGCGAGGCATGAATTAGCGGGTCTATTCGCGGTCAACCGGGTGACTATCAACAGAGATATCCACAGAATTTGGGGAGAGATTTTTTTGACGGAATCTTCATTTTCTTGATTGAAACCTCTGATCCGTTCACCTAGAATCGCGCCGCGACTACCCCTCACTCCTACGTGTGGTGGCACGTCCTGGAAAGCTCAGATGACCGCAGGCTTCTTCCGCAGCTTGTTGGCAGGAATCCTCCTCTCCACCGGATGTGCAGCCAACGTCCGGGATACCGACTTACTGGCCAGTAACAGCCTCATGCTGCCGCCATCGACGGCGCGAACCGTCTTTCTCCAGAGTCGGAACGCGTCAGACAATCAAGCTGTGTCGCTCCACGATCTGAGAGCACGGCTGAATCTCAAAGGGTATGAGGTTGTTCAAGATCCCCAGGCGGCGGCGTATGTCGTGCTGACCAATATCGTCTATTGCAATCAAACCAAGGTCGAACTGCCGGTTGAAGACCTGGTCGCAGGCGGCTATGGCTCAGGAATCGGCAGCTCGATCATGTCGGGGCTCCATGGGCTGACGGGGATGGCCGGCATGGCAGGCCCGCAGGGCGCCCTCATAGGAGGCGCAGCAGGAATGGGCCTCGATGCAGCAGAAGGACTCGGGAATGCCGTAGGCAATATGTTCGGCGGACCGTCACGGCCCGATGCCAATGACAACATCAATTACGCCTGTGTGGCCGATCTCCAGATTACGGAGCTGGCAAGAACGGGCGGAACGCTGCCGGTTCCTCCACCGGGGACAACGCCTCCAGCCGGTGTCTACCAAACCAGGCTGGCGGCCAGCGTGTACCAGAAGAAGCTTGATGAGCAGGAAGCGACTCCATTGGTGCAGCAGCGATTGAGCGCGGCAGTGGCGGGCCACTTCTAAGCACCCCTCGATGACCAGGCGAGTCACCAGACACCTCTCTCCTTGTATCGCGAGCGGATGGCTTGTTGCGCTGCTGTTGCTCACCGGCTGCAGCAACATCTTGCGCTCCGGATTAGTCAACGACACCTCCATCCTCCTCCCACCCAGTACCGCACGTAGCATTTATGTGCAAATCCGCAATACCTCTGAGAATCAGCACGCGACCCCTGCAGATATCCCCGCGAGGCTGATGGCCAAGGGATACCAGGTCGTGAACGATCCCCTTGCTGCTGCCTACTGGCTGCAGACCCAGGTGGTGTACTGCCACAAAGCGGGAGAGGGGGTCAGACCGGAAATGGTCGCCAGGGCCGGATTCGGTGCGGGGATCGGGAGTGGAGGCACCCCGCTCGCCGGCGCTGGCGGGCTCGATATGGATGCCCTGGGCAGCATGTTCGGCGGACCAGGGAGTGGCGGGATGAATCTGCAAGCGATACGCGGAATGGCGATGGCAGGCGGCGCGGCGCCGGACCTCAATGCCATGATGCGGATGGCCATGAGCGGCAGGGGCGGTTATCCGGGGATGGCACCACCGGAACAGAACCACGACAGTCTGTACCTCTGCGTGGCAGACGTGTTGGTCACCGAACAGGGGAAAACCGATCAGCCGCGACTCTACAAAATGCGATCAGTGGCCCATGTCCTCCAAAAGAAGCTGAACATCGAAGAAGCGACGCCCATCGTGCGAGAGAAATTCGGTACCAGCATCACCGGTGCGTTTTAGTCTTCTTCGTTCGTCGGTCCTGAAGCGTCGCTCGTCTCTCGTCCGCAGAAAAGAGCGTATGGCATATCGCTTATAGCGTATGGCCAGGAATCGAGAGTGGGCGGCTCTACTCTCAGCTATAGGCCACGAGCCATACGTTCTGACCCCGATGAGATACGCTTCACATTTCACGCTTCACGGGTATCGAGAACGCCGCTGGCAGGACTTTTTCAACATCCTGCTAGTCGCTCTGCCTCGATACCAGATGGACCGAACCCGCCTTGATCGCGGCCACGACTGGCACGCCGGATGACAACCCGAATTCTTCGACCGTCGAACGAGTGACCATGGCGACGAGCGGAAATCCACAATCGATCGTCACTTGCGCCAATGCCCCAAGCACCGTGGCAGAGATGACGGTCCCGGCCAGGTGATTCCGCGCGCTGCTCGCAGTGGATTGCCCACGTTCCAGCACCACATCCTCCGACCGGATACACACGAACACATCGGGGCCTGCCGATTCACCTTCCACGGCGGTCAACCTGGTCCCGTTCACGCTCACCTGCACCATACCGTCCGAGGATCCAACCACCCGCCCCTTCACAACGGTTTCAATCCCCACGACACGCGCAACATCCGCGTTTTGAGGCCGGCTGAACACCTCGATCGGCGGGCCTACCTGCAGCACGTTCCCCGCACTGATGACAGCCATCACATCGCCGAGGGTGAGGGCTTCGGTCCAATCATGCGTGACGATGATCGACGGCAGCGCCAGCTGTTTCAGCAGACTCCGCAGTTCATCACGCAAATGCACCCGCGTCGGCGCATCCAATGCGGAAAGGGGTTCGTCCAACAACAGCAACAACGGTCGAGGCGCCACCGCGCGCGCAAGGGCCACCCGTTGTTGCTGTCCGCCGGACAGCTCTCGCGGTTTGGCATTCTCCAGTCCACGCAGCTGGAACAACTCCACCATCTCATCGACGCGCTTTTTGCGATCCTGGGCGGAGAGATGGTGGAGGCCATACCCGATGTTTCCCGCCACCGTGTAGGTCGGGAAGAGCGCATAGTCCTGCGCCATGTAGCCGATGTGACGATCTTGCGGCGCCACCCTGACCCCTGACGCGGTATCCAGCCACGTGCGCGACACAAATTGAATGGTGCCCTCTTCCGGCCATTCCAGCCCGGCCACCGATCGAAGGATCGTCGTTTTTCCCGAGCCTGACGGACCGAAGAGGATTAAGACAGTCGAAGCCTCGACCGGATAGGCAATGCGCGCCCGAATCGGAGGACGGCCGGGAAAGGTTTTGACGAGGTCGATGCTTATTTCTGCGGCCATGCTGCCCACACATTACGATTGACCGCATACACGAGGAGCAAGATGGCATAGGAGACGACTAAGAGAAAGAGCGCCGTCTTGGCAGCCCCGGCATAATTTAAGGCCTGCACCTCATCGTAGATATCGATGGACACAGTGCGCGTCTCACCCTCCAGGTTTCCTCCGACCATCAAGACGACTCCGAACTCTCCCATCGTATGGGCGAAACTCAGCACGGCACCGGTCAGCAATCCGGCTTTAGACAGAGGCACGATCAGTTTGAAGAACGTGCCGAGCTTCGACACGCCCAGCGTCCAGGAGGCTTCGATCAACCGCCGATCCACCTGCTCGAACGCCGCAGCGAACGGCTGCACGGCAAACGGGAGGCTATAGAGAATGGAGGCGAGCAGAAGCCCTTCGAAGGTAAAGGGCAGCGGATGCCCGATGAGCTCGTTGTAAAACCGTCCGAGCGGGCTGTGCGGCCCGATGGCGACGAGAATATAAAATCCCAGCACGGTCGGCGGCAGCACCAAGGGCAGTGCCACCACCGACTCCACGAGGAATTTCCAGCGCCGGCGCGAAAAGCTCACCCAATAGGCGATCGGGAGGCCGACGATCATGAGGACAAGCGCCGTGGAAGCAGCCAGCTTGAACGTCACCCAAATCGCAATCCAGTTCATGATCTCGTTCACGCCCGAACCTGTTGTACCGGGTCTACTCCTACCGGATGCTACCGCAGACGACTACTCGACAGAAAACTATTTTCCGACGATGACGTCGGTCGCCTTCACCGCAACCGTGACGGCATCGCCGACTTTGATCCCCATACTTTTCACAGAACCTTCGGTAATTGCCGACACCACTTCCAAGTTACCGACCTTCACCACCACTTCGGCCATTGCCTGGCCTTCGGTGATTCGAACGACCTGGCCTTGAAATTGATTTCTCGCGCTGAGCTTCATGGATGCCTCCTTTGTGGTTCCGGCTGAGACTGGTCAGCCGCGCTGTGTTCTCTCTCGCCCCCCTTACACTCGAATTGGATCCCCCATCGTCTGCCACGCTCTTCGTCTTCCGTGCCCTCGATCGTGCCCATCCCGGCACTGGTATAGCCTTTCACCTCGCCCTCGCGCAGCAGCCGAGAACCGGCTTTGCACTTGGCTTGTATCGCGTCGAGCGCTTGCCGTCGATAAGGCGATCCCATCGGCCCGCCACGGTCCTGCTTGAACATATAGGTCACCACCCCGCCATGGTCCGACTCCTGGCTCATCAGCACAGCCTCAGAACAACCGACGGAAGTCAGGAACGCCAACGCACAGGGGAGCATGGTCCAGCGGCTACTTCGGCAACGTAAATCCATATCGGGTCATCATCTCCTGGCCCTGCGGGCCTTGCATGAAGGCAAGAAACTGCCGGGCAACCTCTTGCTGTTTAGACTGTTTCAGAATCACCGCACCCTGCTCTAACGGTGGATGAAATTCCGCCGGAATTTCCCAGTAGCTGCCGGCGTTCTTCATCACGGGAGCCACCGCCAAGGAGAGGGCGATGATGCCCACATCGCAGGCGCCGGATTCAATAAACTGCGCCGCCTGCGAAATGTTTTCTCCCAGCACCAGGCGATCCTTCACGTCCATGTACACCTGCGCGTGCTCCATTGCGGCAACCGCCGCGCGTCCGTAGGGAGCATGCTTCGGATTGGCAATGGCAATTTTTCTGACCGTGGGCTCGCGCAATACCGCCAGGCCCTTGGCGATGTCGAGCGGAGCCCCCTTGGGCGCCCAGAGCACCACCCGCCCGACCGCATAGCGATACAACGAGCCCGGCACCGTCAGCCCCGCCTCCTCCAGCTTTTTGGGATAGCCGATGTCAGCGGAAAAGTACAGATCGAAAGGGGCGCCCTGCTGGAGCTGGGCGAAAAAGTTTCCCGACGACCCTAACGAGAGTTTCACATGGTGACCGGTCTGCTTCTCAAATTCGCCGATCACCTCTTTGATCGCAAAGCTCAAGTCCGACGCCGCAGCCACGGCAATCTCTTCTGCGCATACCGGACTCGTGGCGCAGAACAGGAGAAGAACAGCAGCAATAAGCCGTTTCATATTCGGTACTCCTTAGAAAAAGATCTGATACTGAACCCGGATGGCGTTTTCGATCAAGGTGCCGCCCACGGCGTCGAGCGGCACAGTCCCGGACCCTGGAGGCAGGGGAGCACTGCGGCCGATGGCATAGCCACCCGTACCGAACTGAGTATTGCTGTAGGTCACCATGATTTGATGATCGTAGGTCCCGTTCAAGAACCAATTGAGCGACACATCCGCCTGCTTGATCAAGTCATTGGCGGAGGCGGTGTCAGGATCCCAATAGGCATACCGTGCCGCAAGCTCTACGGTCCGCGGGATGAGATAGTACCCGCTTTGCACGTACCAACCCATGGCGTTGCCGAAATTATTCGGCGCGGTCGCCGTACAGGCGGCATTCATACAAGGCAAGCCTTTATCGTGCCGGATAACGTTCTTGAAGTAAAACTCTCCCTGCAGCGAGAAGCCGCGATACTTGAACACACCATCGGCAGCCCAGGTGGAATAATCGACGATGCCCAAGCCGAGCTGGCGGCCATTGCCGAAGGCTGCCAGTTGCCGCCGGATATTTAAGTTGGCCAGGTCCAACCCGACGAAGGCATTGTCGGAACTGGTATTGACCCCGGGATTGTAGGAGTAGCCGCCGCCGACGGCCACCTGCGGCGTTTCAGAATAGGCAAGATCACCTTCCCCATAACCGGGGCGGCCCAGGATGTTCCAGTTCAATCGGGCCACATACATGAGCCGGTCTACATCGATGCGCGTGTTCGCGTTCAAATTGCGTTGATTGACGGGACAGCCTGCCGGGGAGGGAAAGGGATTGCCGCCCGTCTGGCCGCCGGGACAACCGACGGTGGCCTCCTCTGATGTGAAGGAACCCAGGCGGTTGAAACTCGGCCCTGCGCCGTTGAACACGCCGAGATAGTAATTCACGGGAAACAATTCTTCGTCGTTCATGATCGTGATGCCGATATCCCGACGATCCAAGCCGCTCGCCGTGAAGGCATCCTGCACGAGCGCACGTTCGGCAAATTGCATCGAGGCCGTGGAATTGATCTGCGACCGATTGAAGTAGACCTTGTATTGGCCGAATTGCACGTTCGCCCACGGCAGACGGGTGTACGTAAAGTTGACGTCGAAGAGCGACAGGGATCCTGGCGACTGCGCGTTCTCGGCCGTCTCCGCCCGCATCTGGATGTAGTATTTAAAGTCCGGATCGAACAGATGGCCCATGAAATAGAACCGCAACCGTCTCACGTTGAACGATGACGTACTGTTCTCCGAACGATTGGCTCGATAATCGCCGAATACCCCCAGCAATTCAGGGAAATTCTTGGCTTCGCCGGGATTGCGCCAGGCGTCGTTGCGGAACCGCTGCGTAAATCGCAGTTGACTGCGAAAGCGGATTTTGAGGAAGAACGCATTATCGTTCATCGAGAGGTTGAATCCACGGTCGTACCAACCGCGAAAACTCGGCGACAGCAACTGGGTGCGTTCCTCCGAATCTTTCAGCACCTGGTCGTACTCCTCCTGGGTAATCATGCCGCTCTTAACGGATCGCTCGAGCAGGAGTTTGAGGGACGGGTCCATGCTTTCAACAAAGACATACTTGCCGTCTTTCTCTACCAGCTTGCCTGAATCTGCCGCCTCGCTCAGAGACCCAGAGCCCAACACAACCAGCAGCAGAGCCATCGCCTGAATGAGGATTCGCCCCGGAAGCCGCTGAGTCCACAATACGCGCACACCTCGCCTGTCTGTGCTCATAACCAACTCCATGATGTCATGTTGTGATCGATAGACGGATCGGCCAGTTCGAAGGCCGGCCGGTGCTCAGCGCGGTGGTGCCGTGCCGGCCTCCCCGGATTTCAAGAACTGCCGATACGCTACCGCCCTGGTCCGCTTGTCGTCGGTGTTCCAAAACCGTCCCGGCTCGAAGTAGAGGATGTAGTCCTTCGGTGTGGGCGGTGGGAGGGGATAGTTGGAGTCGTAATTGTCGGACTTCCGCACGGGGATTTGCGTGTGAAAATATTCGATCGTGACATAAAGATAGGGATCACGGACGGCCATCCATCCGGCAATCGTATCCCGGCCATACTCCGGGTTGAACCCGGGACTACGGAGCTCGAAATGCGCCCGCTCGTCCGGGCCGACTTGCTGAAGGCCCTGCTGAAGGTGTGGCGCCAGGGCCTGGAGTTCATCTTCTCGAAAGAGCGGTTTGGGCGGCAATTCCTCCGTGAACCAGCGCAACGGCAAGCGCTGCTGCTCACGGATCGAAAAGCCCCGCAACAAACTGGCTATCTCCCCGCTGCTCAATTGCACCGGGTGCGTATACGATGTGGGCTCGACTTCTCGTTGCACCCTCACCACCACCCGCTGATCTTCATGCACCGTACGCGTCGTATAGGGTAGCCTGGCACAGCCGCCCAGGGTCAGGCCGACTGACCACCCGGCGACGCAGGTCCAGAGGACCATGTGCCTCCACAGAGCCGGTCTCGTTATGCGTCCCATCTGCCTCTCCTCATGTATGCCGATAAACGGTGACGAACAGATACAATGATGCACTGACTCACATCGCTGAATGACAGGCGGGCTGGGCTATGGACGCCGACCAGCCGGCACGCCATACCCGGCCTCCCGCACGATGGCTTGCGCCTCCGCACTGTGCAGATATCCCAAAAACTCTTCACAGAGACTTCGATTGGGGCAGTACCGTTCCATGGCCATCGAATGCACGGTTTGGGGATATCCTTTTTCCAATTTCGCCACGACCCGAACCCGCTCCTGCGCCGTCACCGCCTCGTGCCCGAACAGAATACCTGCATCGGCCTGCCCGCTCAGCACATGGTCGAGGACGCCACGGGAATCAGTCGCCACGTCGAGACGCCTGTCGAAGGATGCTTCGAGACCCAGCGTGCGCAGCATGGCACCGGTCTGCGCCCCCAAGCGGGTGTGTGAGGGGTCGGCTACTGCGAGGCGACCGCTTCCTCGGCTCAAAGCCTCCAGCGATTCAGCCGCGTCGACCAATGACTCCGGCACGACCAAGACCAATTGCTCCACCGCATAGGATTGTTTCGTTCCCGGCAGCACATAGTATTTTTGCTCCAACCTGGTGAGCACCTCGTCTCCGCCCGGAGCCACAATATGGATGGGGCCGCTGCCGATGAAATACTGGCCGACCATACTATTTTCCATGCCCGCAATCGTTCGCCTCAAATCCAACCCGCTATCGACGTAGAGCTTCATGCGGACGTCAGGATGGGTCCGTTCAAATCCGGCCCCGAGTCGATCAATCACTCCCTTAACGCTGGGCGAACCGGCAATCACAAACGGTTCCTGTCCGGCCCGAGCAGAGCCGTCGCACAGGAGCAGACTCACCCACAGGAGAGTCATGAGCCTCAAAATGATCGCGCTGTTTCGAACTGTCATGTCACTCCACCCCATAGGCTCCAATTGCATTGCCGACAGGACGCGCCTCAATGCACGCGCAGATCATGCACCGTTCCTGTCTCCGTCATGTCGTAGCCGCCGAGGGCATCGATTTCTGCTCGAAAGGATCGACTCACCAGAATATTCAGAAAGGCCTCAATGCCCGGATGGTCTGCGAGATGCGCCTTGGGTACCACGAAGTCATAGCGGGCCCGTTGGAGGGGAAGAAACTCGAGCCCGAACAGATTGGCAGCCGCCCTCACTCCGACGGCCACATCCGCATGGCCTTCCGCAATGGTGCGCGCCACCTGAAAATGGGACCGCCCTATTCGGTCATACCCAAGGACTGTCCCCGGGGCAATGCCGGCGGAAGTCAGCTTTTGATCGAGCAGCAACCGCGCACCTGCCCCCGCCTCCCGGTTGATGAGACTGATATCAGTGCGAGCGAAGTCCTCGACTCCGCGAACCGATTTCGGATTGCCCGGGGCTACGAGCAGCCCTTCTTCCCAGACCGCAAACGTGACGACCAAATATTCGTTGCCCTTGAGATGCCGACGGAGATAAGGAAGGTTCGACTCTCCTGACTGCGCGTCCACGACGTGCACACCCGCCATGTGCACCTCGCCTCGCTTCAGTGCATCGATCGCGGCGGCACTTCCCAGTGTCCATCCCACCACCGTGCAATCTTCTTTTTGCCGTCGCAAGTAGTCGCCCGCCAGAAACACCGAAGGGTCGCATCCAGCCACGGCAATTTCCTGTTCGATGACGCGGCGGTTCCGGAGGAGCCGAACCTGCACTGTACGGGATGGGTGCTGGGAACGCGGCGAGCGGCGGGAGGCTGGCAACGGCAGAACAAGCCCGTCTGCCGGTACGGCGTAGTTCATCACCTCCCCTAGCTCGGCAACCGGTCGGACGATGAATCGCGCCCCCACTCGAGCCACCTTCACGCGCATGGCGTTGCGGGGAGCTTGCATCGGAGCCGAAGCAGTGAACCATTCGCCTTCGACGACCTCTTCTTGCGGAAGCAGTCGGAAGAGATCTTCCACTCGACAGCCGAGGGCCTGCGCAAGCCGGAGCGCGACTGCAGTGGTCGGAAGATATTGATTGGTTTCGATGGCATGCACGGCCTGCCGGGTAATACCGGCCTGGGCCGCAAGTTCGACACGGGAGAGACCTTTGGCCTGCCTGAGCTGGACCAGTAAATTTTCAACAAGCTGGGAATCGTCAGCAGGAATGTGTTTCGTCATAGCGGACCGGACAATGACACAATACATTACACATGTCAAGCATACTGTCATTTTACCAGAAGATGCGTTTCACTCAATTTTTACGAGTCAATTGTTGACAATCTTACATAACTTGATATATTTAATACCTCACCGGAATACAGAAGTTTAATAAAATGCATACGAATTAACATTTTGAAATATTTAAACGGTTTCGAATATCACCAAATCGGAGGTTAGATCAGATGAGAGCCTACACGTTTTTGGGGATTGTCTTGGTGGTCGGCAGCTTGATCGCTGGAACCATCACCTCCGTTCAAGCGGTCGAGGAAGGTCAGCTGGTTAAGAAGGATGGGAAGTGGGAGTACTATTCAGGCGAAGATCCAGGCCTCAAATACCTTTTCTTAAAAGGCATCATCACCCAGGAAGAATACGACAAGGGCCTCAAGGTCCTCGAAAAGCGTGACCAGATCGCGAAGCCGAATTACACCATCGACGTCAATAATGGATTGAACTTTCGCGTCGGTGACAAATTCTTCCTCAAGCTCCGACTGCTCACCCAGGTCCGCTACAGCCACAGTGCCTACAATGAAGGGTGGGGCACCGTCGGCGATTCGAGAAATCCCGAGATCCTCGGCGGCCAGGTGGAATATCGCGCGATCAGGAAGCAAAGCGACTCGAACCAGTTCAGCGTGCCGCGTGCCCGCCTCCAATTCCTGGGCTACGCCTTCGATCCTGACTTCCGCTACAACATCTCCTGGGCCTTCGATCAAACCACATGGAATCAGGAAGGCGGGAGCGGGAGGGCCGGGCTGCTCGATGCCTATATCTCCTCCTGGCATATCCCCTGGTTGACCATTCAGGCCGGTCAACAGCGCGTCTGGTTCAATCGCGCGACCATCAGCTCGATGGCCACTTCAACCTTCGCCGACAACTTGATCGTGCAAAACGCCTTTGCCGCCAACCAGCAGAATAGTCGCGATATCGGCGTCAGCATTTCGAGCGACGAGGACCAGTACAAATTCAACTACGCCTTCGGTATCTGGGGAGGAGTCGGCGCGAATCTCGCCAGAGAGGGAACATCCGTCAGTCAAAATGTGCTCCCCCAGACCGGAACACCCGGAGCGCCGGGGGCGGCGACGACCCGAACGTATAACTATGACACGCGCTTCATGACCGGTGAGATGATGTATACGGCCCGGTTGCTGTACAAGATCGCCGGCAATCCTGGATATGGCCAGGGAGACATCCTGAATTCGCGCAGCCTTCAATCGGCCATCGCCTTCGGCTACGCCTATAACCCGGCACAGAACTATCTCAGCTCGATCCGTTCCGACATTGTCGAGCGGGCCTACCGGCAGGCCGTCGTCAAGGCCTACAACGGCCGCTTGCTCGCCGGTGGAATCTGGGACTTCCAAACCTATGAAGTGGACTTCATCACCAAGTATCAAGGCTGGTCGTTCCAGGCCGAAGGTTACTACCGGCACCAGAGACTGCGTAATGCCAACAGCGGCACCAGCCCCTTCGACCTCAACACCATCCCATCAGCCCAATTCCTGGGCCCGGCCGTCAATCTCGGCCAGGCCTATGGCTGGTACGCCCAGGTGGGCAAATACATCATTCCACGAAAGCTCGAGGTGGCCGTACGATATGGATTCATGGATCCCTCGACGCAGCAGGTCGATGATCTGGTGAAGGAGTTCGGCGCTGCGATCAACTACAGTTTCGACGGTACCTATAACAACCGGCTCGTCGTCGATTACTCGAACATCACCCTGGGGAGCGGCGGTCGCGCCCCGGACCGGTTCCCGTTCGAAAGCCAGCCTGGATTCGGACGAGACCTCATCGAGAATCGAATCAATGTCCAATATCAGTTCTTTTTCTAGACAACCTGAATACGCGACAGTCACGGGAGGACGATCATGACACGACGAAACACATTCTTCGGCATCTGGCTCTTCTTCAGTATGCTGATCGGCATCACCGGAGTGGTGCCCTCGGCGCAGGCCCAGCCGGAGACATTGACCATTGCCGCCGCCAACAGCTTAAAAGACGCGCTCAGAAAAGTGCTGCCACGATTTGAGGCCAAGCACCCTGCAATCAACGTGCGGGTCATCTACGGCCCCTCACAAAGCCTCCGCAAGCAGATCGAAGAGGGCGCACCGGTCGACGTTTTCCTGCCGTCGCTTTTTGAAGAAATCGATCAGCTCGAAACAAAGGGACTGATCATACAAGGTACCAAACGCGCCTTCGCCGGCACCTCGCTGGTGCTGATCACCGGCTCCGCCCTCCCCGCGCCGGTGCGAACGATTCATGACCTGGAAACCGTGCCCGTCCGGCGCATTGCCATCGGCGATCCCAAGACCTCGTCGGTGGGAAAAGTGGCGGCACAATTTCTGAAGTACAGCAAGCTCGAACCCAAACTGAAGTCACAATACGTCTTCGGCGAGCACTCGCGCGCGGTCCTCGATCTCGTGGCCAAGGGCGAAGCCGAAGTCGGCGTGGTGTATCGCACCGATGCCGCCTCTAACGACAAGGTCCGTATCCTGGATACGGCCCCGGTCGAATCCCACACGCCGGTCCGCTACGGCGTCGCAGCCGTATGGACGGCGAAGAACGTCTCCGGCGCAGGCGACTTCATCGAGTTTTTGCTCGCGCCCCAGACCCAAGCCCTCTTTCAGGAATATGGATTTGATCGTGTCACGGGAGACGTCGGTCTCGTTCAGCGGCAGGAGGTGAAACCATGAACGGCATCCGGAACACAGCACAACAGACACATCCTTTGTCGAAACGGGTGATGCTCGCCCTCATCGGACTGGCATTGGTCACCGGTTGCGCCGGCAGACCGGTCACGCCGCCGAAGACTATCTATCAGTCGGGTCTGAGCGAGGTGCGAGTGGAACAGGACCCTGAGTCGACAGCCAACTCGCATCCCGCAGCACTAACGGCGACCGAGGTCGGGACTCTGCTTCGAGGAGTCCGTGCATGGGAACGACGAAACTTCGTGCATCGTTTGTTTGTCGGGGAAGCGGACCGCACCAGGGCATTCCGGAATGAGGAGATTGCCGTGTTGGCGCCGCCGCTCGCGAAGGCGCTGGCACAGGCCGGTCCCACCGAGCGGGTGTACTTCCACCTGAGCCATGCCACTGACCAGGGAGACGAGGAAACGACGACCGGCTGGATCTCCATCAGAGGGCCCGTTCTGCACCTCACCATCAGCGGGGTGCATGACCGGCACAGCCCCGGTCCGGATATCAGTAAATACGACCGGCAGTTGCCGAATATTCCGGAAGCCTCAGCCGCGCACGATGTGACGTTCGAGCCGGAGGAATTTCTGGTCAAGGTGAGTTCAGGCGTACGTCTCTTCTCCCCTGATCAGCGAGAAGAGCTGCAGATTCGATATCGAGAAGCCCTGTCGTCCATGCCGGTGCAACCCGGACTGGAACGCCGAAGCGAGAAAGTTTCGCAGCCCTAGTGCGATCTGCGTGAGCAAGAAAGGAGATCCCATGTCGATCCTGGTCGTCGGCGGTGATTCGGTCGGCGCCATCACAGAACGGGCCTACGCCGGCGGCCACGGATGCGTCGAACACTGGAGCGGACGCAAGACCAGGGATTTAACGAGGTCGATTCCCAAAGATACAGAGGCCGTGGTGCTGGTCCTGGATCGAGTGAACCATACGTTGGCGAGAAAGGTCCGGACCGAAGCGACACGCCGCGGCCTTCCCGTATTTTTCCAGAAACGGGGGCGTCAAGTCCGGGCGGCCGGTGAGCGGCCGCTCGACCTGATGCACTGGCTCGACAGGAAAGAGTGCGCAGCGGTTTTTTAACGAATCACAGGAGTGGCTATCACCATGCACGTCAAGACTCTCACCCGATTCACAATACTTCTCTCATTGTTTGCAATCCTGCCGGCGATCGCCGGCGCTGAACCCCGGGAGCTCCTCCTCGCAGCTTACAGCGTGCCGAAGGAGGCCTACGAAAAGCGAATCATTCCCGCCTTTGTCCGGCAGTGGAAGCAAAAGACAGGAGAGAGCATTCAGGTTCGAAGCTCATTCGCCGCATCCGGCGCACAAGCACGTGCCGTCGCCGGAGGGCTCGATGCGGATATCGCGGCGCTGTCGTTGGAGAGCGATCTGCAGCAGTTGGTGAAAGCCGGCCTCGTAACTCATGACTGGAAGCAAGGTCCCCACAAGGGCATTGTCACGACATCAATCGTCGCACTGGGTGTCCGCAAAGGAAACCCCAAGGCCATCCAAGGCTGGGAAGACCTCACCAAACCAGGCGTCGAAGTCCTCTATCCGAGCCCGAAAACATCTGGCGGGGCGATGTGGGATGTCATCGCGATCTACGGAGCCGGCCTTCACCACGGGAAACAACAGGGTCTCGCCGGCGCCGCGGTGGATCGGCATGCCGTCGATCTCGTCGAACGCGTGCAGCGACACGTCAAAGTCATGGACAAGAGCGGGCGCGAATCGGTGACGACGTTTGAGCGTGGTGTGGGGGATGTGATCGTAACCTATGAAAACGAATTACTTCCGCGGATCAAACAAGGCCGTCCTTACGAGTTGGTCTTTCCCGCTGAAACTGTCGTGGTCGAAAACCCCGTCGCGGTGATCGATCGAAACGCCGACCGGCACCATGTGCGGGATCTGGCCGATGCCTTCGTCTCGTTCCTCAACGGGGAGGAAGCCCAACAGGCCTTTGTGGAATTCGGCTTCCGGCCGACGAACGAGGCCGTCTCCAAGGCCTCTACATCTGTCTTCGTGCATCCGCCGCATGTATTTACGATCGCAGATCTGGGGGGATGGGACCGGGTCTTCGCCGCACTGTTCAGTCCGCAGGGAGCCTGGACGAAAGCCGTGGAGGAAACACGATAGCCTCGGATTGTCCACTTGTTCGGAACGCGTGGCGCGCACATGCACCTGTATCAAAGCGGGCCACGCCTCTTCCCGCCGGTCTCATACGCAAGTCATTCGAACAACGGCTCATTGGCGAACATAGAGGGAAGACGATGCCGCCCGTGACCGCCCATTCGACAGGAACCTTACTGGCACCACACCAGTCACTGTGATACCGTAGGCCCTCACCACGAGGCCTGCATGCGCTGGCTCCACGACCGCTCCATCGGACAAAAATTCTTCATCTCCTTTGGAGTCATCCTCAGTCTGCTGGCCTTGAGCCTCACAGCGCTGCTCGTGTACCTCAGTCGCATCAACAGCTATGTGGACCGCCACAAACGCATTACGGTCCCCGCCATCGTGACCGCGGCCACCATGCAACGTTCCGCCTATGAAATGAACCTCACGCTGCATCTGTTTCTGGAGCAGATCACGAAGGCCGATGCGGCCGACACCCTTGCCCGGCTCAGCCGCCACGCCGAACAGATCCGCAGTTCCCTCGACCTGTACCGTTCCACCCATGCGGCCCGCACCCATCCGATTCTCCTAGGCATGCTGATCCAGCATCAACGCATGGATCTCGCCGACCAGGAAGATCGCGCCATCGCCGAGGTCGATCGAATCCTGTTGGATCTGTCCGCCTTGTGGCAGACCGCGCTCGCCGGACCTCAGCGCGCCGGCGTGGCACCCTCACCGGTCGCCAAGACCGACGGCCTCATCGTGGAACTGATGAACAATCTCGACCAACTGGTCGCCGCGCATCGGGATATCGATGTAGAAATGAAAGTGGAAGGCGATCTGCTGCTCCAACAGGCGCGGCTGATTGCGTTAAGCCTGGTCGCCGTGCTCGGTCTGATGAGCACCGTCATCTATGTCTCCGTCAACCGGCAGATCGCCAAGCCGCTCCAACGTCTCTCCGTCACGGCCGACCGCGTCGCTCACCACGACCTGACTGCGCAATTCGAATCCTGGCCCGGCCGTGACGAAGTCGGCACCTTGGCCGCCTCCCTCTCATCCATGGTCACCAGCCTGCGCGAACAGACAGCCGCGACCGCCCGGAAGACCAAAGAGCTTGAAGCCTTTACCTATTCCGTCGCACACGACCTCAAAGGGCCGTTGCGGGAAATCGAGGGCTTCTCTTCCCTGCTGGAAAAACAATTTGCCGACGGCGGCGACGAGAAGACCCGGCACCAGATCGATGTGATCCGGCGCTCCGCGCTGCGCCTCACGCACATGATCGACGCCTTGCTCAAATATTCCCGGCTGGAGCAACAGAATCTCCCTCGTCAACGCTTCAATGTGTTGGAAATGATCACCACCCTCATCACCGACCGGTTCAGCGGACTCCAGGGTCCGAAGCCGAAAATCCAGGTCGCCCTACCGTTTGCCGATCTCTACGGTGAACCGGTGAGCATCCGTCAAGCGATCGCGAACCTCCTCGACAATGCAGCGAAGTTCTCCCGCCACGCTTCACCGCCGACCATCACCATCGGCGGCACCCGGATGGAACACCAACGCATCCTGTGGGTGCAGGATAACGGGATCGGCTTCGACCCGTCTCACTACGACAAGATCTTCGGACTCTTCGAGCGACTTCACAGCCCGCAGGAATACGAGGGCACGGGCGTGGGCCTCGCGATCGTGAAACTCGTCATGGACAAACATGACGGCCGGGTCTGGGTGGAATCCGCTCCCGGAGCGGGCAGCACATTCTATCTGGCCTTTCCGGAGCGCGCCGAATCCGTCGTGGACCGGCCCTCCCCTCCACCTCATCCTGCTTCAGCGTGACCTCATGACCATGGAACACATGCGCACCCTCATTGTCGACGACGAAGAATTTGTCCGTCTCGTCGTGGAACAGGCGCTCCGCGAGGAAGGCTGCGACACGCAGACAGCGGGCGGCGGGCAGGAAGGCCTCGATCGACTCCGTACGGCCTCATTCGACTGCGTCATCACCGATCTCCGCATGCCCGGTCTCGACGGCCGGGCAATCTTGCGCTGGGTGAAGGAGCATCAACCGGACGTTGATGTGCTCGTCCTGACCGGCCATGGCGACGTCAAAGACGCCGTGGCTGCGATGAAAGACGGCGCGTGGGATTTCCTCATCAAGGACACCCCGTTCGACGGCGCGGCCGTGAAGGCCGCTTTCGCAAGACTTCGCACGGTGCGGGAGCTTCGCCGCGAGAATCTGGCGGCGCGGCACGGCGGGTATCGACAGGACGCGATCGTCGAGGGGATCAGCCAGGCCTGGCGGACGGTGAAGACACAGATCGTGCAAGTGGCCCCGTCGCAGGCCCCGGTGCTGATTCAGGGGGAAACCGGTTCCGGGAAAGACGTGGTCGCGCGCCTGCTGCACGCGCACAGCCGGCGGGCCGAGCGGCCCTTCATCGCCGTCAATTGCGGAGCCGTGAGTCGAGAGTTGCTGGAGAGCGAGTTGTTCGGCTATGAGAAAGGCGCGTTTACCGGCGCCGCCCAGGCGAAACCCGGACTGATCGCCGCCGCCGACGGCGGCTCGTTGTTTCTGGACGAGATCGGCGAAATGCCGGGACCCATGCAGGTCAGCCTGCTGCGGTTTCTCGACCGGAAGGAATACCGCCCTGTCGGCAGTACGCGCACACTCCGGGCGGATGTCCGGATCATCTGCGCCACGAATCGGGACATCCAGGAACTCGTGCTGCAAGGCCGGTTTCGAGACGATCTCCTGTATCGTATCAACACGGTGACGCTGCATGTGCCGCCGTTGCGCGAACGACCGGAGGATCTTGCCGCGCTGGCCGATCATATTCTGCACCACCTTCGTATCCCGGGCACCGCAACGAGAACGCTCAGCCCGGAAGCCCTCGCACACCTGGCGACCTACCGCTGGCCGGGAAACGTGCGCGAACTTCGCAATGTGATCGAACGCATTGTCCTGATGAGTCCGAACTCCGGACCGATTACCTGCGAAGAAGTCCTGCAGGTGCTCCCTCGGGCGGCGTCCGCATCATCACCCGACGACCGGTCCCACCTGCCCCTCGATGAGATCGAACGCCTGCATATTCAACTGGTGCTGGAATCCAGCGGCGGCAACAAAACCAAAGCCGCCCAAACCCTCCGGATCGACTACAAAACGCTGTTGGCGAAACTGAAGAAGTACGACGGCGGGGGCTAAAAGGAGCATTCAATATGGACAGGCCGGGATCATCAGGCGAACAGCGTGCACAAGAGCGATTCGGCACCTCGGCTCGCGCAACAGCATTTTATGCCCACCAAACCCTGCCCCACCTCAATCAGCAGATGCAACAGTTCATCGCCCGGATGGAGATGGTCTTCATTGCCACCGCCGACGGGAAGGGTGCGTGTGATTGTTCCTTTCGAGCCGGCGAACCGGGATTCGTGCAGGTGCTCGACGAGAAGACCCTGGTCTACCCGGAATACCGGGGTAACGGGGTGCTGGCGAGTCTGGGGAACATTCTGGAGAATCCGCACATCGGGTTGATGTTTCCCGACTTCTATCAGAGCACGGTCGGGCTCCACGTCAATGGAACCGCGCGTGTGCTCAACCCGAGCGAAACGGAGAGCCTCTCCCAGCTTCCGGCACGCATCGCCGAAGCCGCTCACATCAAGGGCGGGCGCCACCCCAAGGCGTGGGTGCTCATCGGCGTGGAAGAAGCCTACATCCACTGTTCCAAGCATGTGCCGCTCCTCAAGCGACTGGATAAGCAGATTGCCTGGGGCAGCGACGACGAGCAGGCCAAAGGCGGGAATTTCTTCAAGGTCACTCCCTGAGCCACTCACCAGCGCGCCGGAAGCGAACAGCCCGCTCGCTACTTTTTCTCCTTGGCGCGGGCCAGGGCCAGTGCAAATGCCCCGATGGGCTGAGGCTCACGGGGTCCACCCCGCTGCTGATCGGCGGGGCGTCGGTCGCGCGTGTCACGCGGCCCTCCGGCACGGGGATCAGGCTGTGAGGCCGGCGTCGCGGCATCCTCCATGCGCATGGTCAGCGAAATCCGTTGTCGCGGCACATCGACGGCCAGCACCTTCACCTTCACGATCTGACCCGGTTTCACGACTTCGTGCGGATCTTTGACGAACTTGTTCGCCAGCGCAGACACATGCACGAGGCCGTCCTGATGCACGCCGATATCGACGAATGCGCCGAAGGCCGCGACATTGGTCACCACTCCTTCGAGCACCATCCCGGCTTGCAGATCGGCAAGCGACTCAACCCCGTCCCGGAAGGTGGCCGTCTTGAACTCCGGACGCGGATCACGGCCTGGTTTTTCCAGCTCCGTGAGGATATCGCGCACCGTCGGCAGACCGAAGGTCTCGTCGGTGAATTCCGCCGGCGAGAGTTCCTTCAACGCGGCCGGTTTGCCCATGACCTCGGCAATGCCTTTATTCAACCGCGCCAGCATGCGCTCGACCACCGGGTAGGCTTCCGGGTGGACGGCGGAACGATCCAACGGGTTGTCGCCGTCGTTGATCCGCAGGAACCCCGCCGCCTGCTCGAACGTCTTCTCGCCGAGGCGCGGTACCTTGAGGATCATGTGCCGGTTCTGGAACCGACCGTGGGTGTCACGGTACTCCACGAGGTTTTGCGCCAGCACGCGATTCAAGCCGGATACCCTCGCCAGCAACGGAGCCGACGCGGTATTCACGTCCACACCCACCGCATTCACGCAGTCTTCGACCGTCGCATCGAGCGATCGCGCCAGGGCACGCTGATTGACATCGTGTTGGTACTGGCCGACGCCGATTGATTTGGGATCGATCTTGACCAGTTCGGCCAACGGATCCTGCAACCGTCTGGCAATCGACACGGCGCCGCGTAGACTCACATCCAGCGCTGGAAACTCCGCGGCGGCAAAGGCCGAGGCCGAATAGACGGAGGCGCCGGCTTCACTTACCACAATCTTCGCCAGTTTCTGTTCCGGTTTCTGCTCCGCCACCAGCTTGACGACTTCGGCGGCAAATTTGTCGGTCTCCCGGCTTGCGGTACCATTGCCGATGGAAATCAATTCGACACCGTGCCGAAGCACCAACTGGGTGATCGTCGCCAAGGCCCCCTGCCAATCGTTACGCGGTTGATGCGGGTAGATCGTCGCCGTGTCCAGCAATTTCCCGGTCGCATCCACAACCGCCACTTTACAGCCGGTGCGGAGACCAGGATCGAGACCGAGCACGGCCTTCGGACCGGCGGGCGCCGCCAGCAGCAGCTCATGGAGATTACGACCGAAGATCTTGATTGCCTCCGCTTCGGCGGCTTCGCGCACCTGCAGCAACAGCTCGGTGCTCAGATGCAGATGCACTTTCACGCGCCAGGCCCAATAGCAGACATCGGTCAGCCATTTGTCGGCACGGCGCCCGCGATTCTCAATACCGAAGTGGGCGGCAATCATCGCCGCGCAGGGATGCGGCACGATGGCTTCGAGACTTTCCCCTAACCCGAGGTCGAGCTTCAACACACCCAACGTGCGGCCGCGAAACATCGCCAGGGCACGATGCGAGGGAATGGTACGGATGGTTTCCGAATAGGCGTAGTAATCGCGAAACTTTTCTTCTTCCGCCGTTTCCTTGCCGGGCATGACCGTGGAGGTCACAATGCCTTCGTTCCACAATTTTGTGCGTAGCGTCGCGAGCAGCTCAGCGGTTTCAGCGAATCGTTCGACCAGAATATCGCGGGCGCCCTCGAGCGCCGCCTTCGCGTCGGGTACGTTGACGGCTTCGACGCCTTCCGCTGCAGCTACCACCTTGACATACTTGGCGGCTTCCTGGTCCGGATCGAGCGTCGGGTCGGCGAAGAGCGCGTTCGCCAATGGCTCCAGTCCGGCCTCGCGCGCAATCTGCGCCTTGGTGCGACGTTTGGGTTTATAGGGCAGATAGATATCTTCCACGGCTTGTTTCGTCGCAGCCTGCTCGACCGCCCGGCGCAGCTCGTCGGTCAATTTCCCCTGCTCGTCGATCGACGCGAGAATCGTCTGCCGCCGCTCTTCCAATTCACGGAGATACAAGAGGCGCTCTTCCAGGGTGCGCAGGTGCGTGTCGTCCAAGTTGTTGGTAGCCTCTTTGCGATAACGCGCTATAAAGGGCACCGTCGCTCCACCGTCCAGCAACGTCACCGCGGCCGCAATCTGCGGGGCGGTCACTCCAAGTTCCTTGGCGATGAGATCGACGATGCGTTGCTGGGCTGCAGATGAAATGGTCGGTGTCGTTGGAGAAGTCATAGGTGCGTATTGGGCTTTCCGAAAGCGAGATCCGGCCGGAGGCGACCCTCCCGGTCTCAGCGGCTTTCTTGTGAGATGAATTCGAAGACTTGGCCGGCGCGACTCCTATGATCGTTCGCACGGGCCGACAGGGAATCTAGCAGAAGATTCGCGCAACTTCCAGGCCGGATGCGCGGCCACTCACCTCTCTTCACATGGGAGCAGATGCGGCGGTGTACGACACCCTGCGGAACCAACCGGCATCCCCTCATCCAACATGGTATAGTTCGACCCGTCGCAACACAGGACCATCGCGAATCGGGTCGGGCCCCCGTCACGTATCCATGCCGAAGCATCTCAACAACCAATCTTCTTCCGTCTCCCTCACCGTGGCCGCCATGGGAGTGGTCTATGGCGACATCGGAACCAGCCCGCTGTATGCCCTGCGCGAGTGTTTTCACGAATCGCATGGCCTGCCGGTCACTCCCGACAACGTGCTGGGGATTCTGTCCATGATCGTGTGGTCGCTCGTGCTCGTCGTCACCGTGAAATATCTGCTGTTCGTAATGAAAGCCGACAACGAGGGCGAAGGAGGCATGCTGGCGCTCCTGGCGCTCAGCCAGCAGTCCCGCCCGGTCGATCTCCGCAAAGGGCTCAACGTGGTCGTCACACTCGGCTTGATCGGCGTGGCGTTTCTCTATAGCGACGGCATCATTACACCGGCCATTTCGGTCCTTAGCGCGGTCGAAGGGCTCACGCTGACCACCGACGTGTTTACCCCCTACATCCTGCCTCTGACCGTCGCGCTGGTCGCCTTGTTGTTCATGATCCAACGCCGGGGCTCCGGAACGATCGGGAGCATCTTCGGCCCCATCATGCTGCTCTGGTTTGTCACGATGGCCCTGCTCGGGCTCCACAGTTTGATCCAAACCCCGGAGGTTCTGCGTGCCGCCAATCCGTTGTATGCGATCCAGTTTTTGATTCGGCATGCAGGAGTCGGCATCCTGGTGCTGGGCAGTGTGTTTCTGGTCCTCACGGGTGCCGAAGCGCTGTATGCCGACATGGGTCACTTCGGACGCCGACCGATCCAACTCGGCTGGTTTGTGGTGGCCTTGCCCGCCCTTCTGCTCCAATACTTCGGCCAGGGTGCGCTCCTCATGCGGACCCCGGCGGCTCTGGCCAATCCCTTTTACTTCCTGGCCCCCGACTGGATGCTGTACCCCTTGATCGCGCTGGCGACCATGGCCACCGTCATCGCATCCCAAGCCATGCTGTCCGGGGCCTTCTCGTTGACCTTGCAAGCCGTTCAATTGGGCTATCTGCCGCCGTTGCGGATCACCCACACGTCCGCCGAGCAACATGGCCAAATCTACTTTGGCCTGTTGAATTGGTTCATGTTCATCGGCACCGTCGGTCTGATCCTTACCTTCGGATCGTCCAGTAATCTGGCCGCAGCCTATGGCATCGCCGTCTCGGGTTCCATGATCATCACGACCCTCCTGATGTACCGCGTGGTCCAGGCCCATTGGCAATGGAGCCCGCTACCGGCAGCCATGGCGGTCGGGGGCTTCCTGCTCATCGATCTCGCCTTCTTTCTCGCGAATGCCCAAAAAATTCCCCATGGCGGATGGTTCCCGCTGCTGCTCGGCGCGGCCGTGTTCACCGTCATGAGTACCTGGGCGCGAGGACGCGCGATCGTGGCAGACCACTTGCGCGAGCAGTTTCCTCCATTGCGTCAATTCGCCCGGGACGTCTTGTCGCAGGTGCAATGCAGAACCGCCGGGCGCGCCGTATTTTTATCTCAACATCCCGACATCACCCCGCCCGCCTTGCTGCAAAATGTCCGGCACAACAAATCTCTGCACGAGCAAGTCTATATCCTCACAGTCCGCACAGAGCCTGTGCCCTACGTTCCATCCGGAGGCCCGCTGGAAATCACCACCATCCAGGAGAACCTGTTTCAAGTTGTCGCCAGATGCGGATTCATGGAAACGCCGGACATTCCACGTGTACTCACCTACCTCGCAGCCCGCGGCCATACCCTCCCTGTCGAGGAGACCACGTTCTTCCTGAGCAGACTGACCTTTTTGGCGACGCCGAAACCGGGGATGGCAATCTGGCGGGAAAAAATATTTGTCTTCCTCTCACGAAATACCCAGAGAGCCAGTTCCTATTTCCACCTACCGGCGGAACAGGTGGTTGAAATCGGACTGGTGCTGGAGATTTGATCGCAACAGGCGCGCTCATGGCACAGGTCTGCGCTCGGTCAATGCATTGGACAAGTAATCCGTTGTATCTCTTTTGATAACAGCACCGTGCTTTTCGGATACTCCACTCCTTCATGCTCTCCTTCCTCGCAAATACATGCATTTCGCATCACCGCACAAAATAAGCAAAGACCGCTCACCGCGTTTCCCGGTATAGCATTTGCTGCTGAATTGATGAGGTGGAGCCTTGGCTGCGGCTTACGATCCGCGCTTTTCGACTTCGACATGGTGGAATCGAAGCACAGCACCTTGGCTGGCTCATCGCAATGTTCAGCGGGTTACAAACGGAGTATGATGCGCTCCTAGCTGCTCCATAGTACGCAGGCTTTCGTATGTGACACTCGAATCAGCCTGGTATTGCGCTCACCATCGGAGACCCGCATGAAGCCACATGCCTTTGTCGCCATGCCGTTCGGCGTGAAGCCAGACAGCCAAGGCCACGAGATTGATTTTAATCGTGTCTATGCTGAGCTGATCAAGCCGGCACTGGAAGCCGCTGGCTTGGACGTGTTTCGTGCGGATGAAGAGGTACAGGCCGGCGACATCCGCACCGACATGTTCCAGGAACTCCTCATCGCCGACCTCGTCGTGGCGGACCTCACGCTGGACAACCCCAACGTCTGGTACGAGCTGGGCGTGCGCCATGCGCTGCGCGCCCGTGGCGTCGTCCTGATCTGCGGCGGACGAGTGACGACCGCCTTCGACCTCTATACCGATCGCAAGCTCCGCTACAGCATCAAGGACCGTGGGCCGGATCCTGCGACAGTCGAAGCGGACAAGAAGAACCTTGCCGATATGGTCAAAGCGACGATGGAGTCATGGCACGGACGTAAGGTAAGCCCGGTCTATCAACTCATGCCCAACCTTCAGGAACCGGACTGGAAGTTGCTCCGCATCGGCAACGTGCAAGAATTCTGGCAGCAGCACCAAGCATGGGAAGACCGCATCGCCTTGGCGCGAAAAGCGGGGCACATCGGTGATGTCCTGGTCCTTGCAGACGAGGCGCCGATCGCGGCGTTTCGAGCCGAGGCCTGGATCAAGGCCGGCGAGGCCCTGCGCAAGGCCGAACGCTTCGGCTTTGCCTTGGAACAGCTCGAACGAGGCCTGGCGGTCGAGCCGCACAATCTCAAGGGCCTTCGTGAGCAGGGCATCTGCTTGCAGCGGCTCGCCTTGGCCGGTCGCCAAGGCCACTCGTCGGACCGCGCGCGGGCGCACTACCGAAAAATCTTGGAGCTGTATCCGCAAGACCCCGAAACCTGGGCCTTGCTCGGTCGAGTCGATAAGGATGCCTGGATCGCCGCCTGGCGCCGCTCCGGCAACAGCCCGGAGCAGATGCAAGACGAAGCGGCCTACGAAGATGCCCTGCTACGCGCCGCCATCGACAGCTACGCCACCGCCTATCGCCGCAACCCCGGTCACTACTACTCCGGCATCAACGCGCTCACCTTGATGCACCTCCATCGCCACCTCATCATCAAAGATCCGCGCTACGACGGCGAAATGGACACCATGGCCGGGGCCGTCCGATTTGCGGCTGAGGCCGAGCCGGATGAACAGCAGCGATTCTGGTCGAACATGACCCTGGGCGATCTAGAGGTGCTGGTCGGTACGCCGGAGGCGGCGCAGGCCGCTTACAAGGAAGCCCTGGCGAAAAATGACAAGGACTGGTTTGCGCTCAACTCCGGTCGCGCCCAGCTCCAGTTGCTCAAGGATCTGGGTTTCCGGCCGAAGAACGTCGAGGCCGGCATCGCGACCTTCGACCGCGCGTTGCAGAAACTTCAGAAGCCCCAAGACTGGCAACCGCGACAGGTGATCCTCTTCAGCGGCCACATGATCGACGCGCCGGACCGCCCTACCAAGCGGTTCCCCGCCGAGAAGGAGGCGATCGCGGCACAGAACATCGCCGCGGCGTTGGATCAATTGGGCGCCGGACCGGATGATCTCGCACTCGCCCAAGGCGCCAGCGGCGGCGACCTCCTGTTTCTCGAAGCCTGCCGGCAACGAAACGTGCGGCTGCAACTCTTGCTGCCGCTCCCGGAGCCGGAATTCATCCAGCGCTCGATCCTCCCCTCTGTCGACGGCCCCAAGTGGCGTGATCGTTTCTATGCGCTCAAGTCCGACCTGAAGGACGATCCGCGCATCATGCCCGATGAACTCGGCCCGCTACCCAAAGGTGTGAGCCCGTTTGAACGCTGCAATCGGTGGCTGCTCTATACTGCTTTGTCCTACGGCATCGACAAAGTGCGCTTCCTCTGCCTCTGGGACGGCGGCGGAGGCGACGGACCGGGCGGCACGGCCCACATGTACAACGAGGTGAAGCGCAGGACAGGACAGGTGAGGTGGATGGATATTCGATCGATGTGGTGAACATATGTCGCGCATTTTCCTCAGCCATTCCAGCGCCGATGAATTCGAAGCGGTTGCCATCAAGCAATGGCTGATGGACAACGGTTGGGATGACGTCTTTCTCGATATCGATCCCCTGCGCGGGCTGGCGGCAGGCGAGCGTTGGCAGGAAGCCTTGCGCCGCGCCGCCGATCGCTGCGAGGCCGTGTTGTTCGTCGTCTCCCCCGCCTGGGCGAAATCGAAATGGTGCCTGACCGAGTTCCTGCTCGCCAAAAGCTTGCATAAACTCATCTTTGGCATTGTGCTCAAGGACGTCCCAATCGGCGAATTGCCGACCGAGATGACGGCCGAGTGGCAACTCTCTCATCTGACCGGCCAGGGAACGACCGAAACAATTCAATTCACGCATCGGGGCAAACCTGCGGGAATAGCGTTTCTGGCCGACGGGCTCACGCGACTCAGATCCGGACTGCAAGGTGCCGGATTGAAGGCTGACTTCTTCCCCTGGCCACCGAAAGCCGATGAAGCACGCTCTCCATACCGTGGCCTTGAGCCGCTTGATGCGGAAGACGCCGCCGTGTTTTTGGGACGTGATACGGAAATCCTGCAGGGGCTCGACAGGCTTCGCGGCATGCGCGCCGCCGGTGACCAAGGACTCTTCGTCATCCTTGGCGCCTCGGGGGCGGGCAAATCTTCCTTCCTTCGCGCCGGTCTGCTCCCACGGCTGGCCCGCGATGATCGGCACTTCTTCCCGTTGGAAGCCATCCGTCCCGAGCGTAACCCACTGAACGGCGAACGCGGGCTGGCCAGTTCGCTTTCCAAAGCCAATCGCCGACTACAGATTACGCCGGTCAACCCGGGCGAGCTCAAGTCGGCGCTCAATGAAGGACCTGAACGCTTCTCGGCGCTGCTGCGTAACATCCGGAATGCCGTGCAAGCCAGGATCATTGACTTGCCGGATGATGCACCACCTCCAACGATCATTTTGCCGGTTGATCAAGCGGAAGAATTGTTCAGCGCAGATGCCACCGAGGAGACTCACGGATTGCTTGACCTGATCGGCACCGTCCTGCGCAATGCGCTCACGAATCAGTCGGAACGGCACATGCCGATCATCGTCGTCTTTACGATTCGCTCGGACCGTTACGAACGCCTGCAAACCGCCCCTGAGCTCGTCGGTCTGAAGACGGTGCTCTTCGACGCACTCCGGCCCATGCCCCCCGCGCAGTTCAAGGAGGTCATTACCGGCCCGGCGACCCGTGCGCTGGTGAATGGGAAGCAACTGCACGTGCAGCCGGAGCTGGTGAGTCAGTTGCTGAAGGATTGCGCGCAAGGCGGCGACGCCTTGCCGCTGCTCGGCCTCACCATGGCTCGCCTCTATCGAGTCTACGGCACCGATGGCGATCTCCAACTCAAAGAATATCTCGACATGGGCGGGATGGCCGACGTCATCACAACCGAGGCCGAATCCGTTCTCTCGATCGATCCTCATACAAGAAGCGATCAACTGACGTTGCTGCACGCCGCATTCATTCCTTCGCTCGCGACCATCAATACAGAGAACGAGCAACCGATGCGCCGAGTCGCGCGGATGCCCGACCTGCCGAAGGACAGCCGTCCGCTGATTCACGCGCTGATCGACAAACGTCTGTTGCTGAGCGATTTACGCGATGGCGAGCAAATTGTAGAAGTGGCTCATGAGAGCCTGCTGCGTCAATGGAAGGTGCTCGCTGATTGGCTGGACAATGAGCGCGATGATCTGAAAGAGGCCGACCGGCTGGAGCAAGACGCCAAAGCCTGGGTACGGAACGGGAAAAAGGTGGATTGGCTGAGGGAAGGCGAGCGCCTCGACATCGGAGAAGCCCTGGCCGCCAAACCGACCTACCAAAGACGACTTGAGACAGTCCGTGAGTTTCTGCTCGCGGCCCGCCAAAGGGAGGAGCAGCGCCGGGCGGGAGCAGAGCGCCAACGCCAAGCAGAACTCGTGGCGGCACAAGACAAGCAGGCCGCCGCCGAAGCCCTGGCCGCCGAACAACAGCGGGCCACCCAACGCGCACGGGCCGACGCGGCCAGGCTGAAAAAGTTTGGCCAGGTGATCGGTGTCCTCCTCTTTTTCGCCGTGATAGCAGTGGTCGGTTTCTATTTTTCCAACCGAGATGCCGTGGCCGCCAAACAAGATGCCGTTCGTGCTCGCACTAAGGCTCAGGCCAACGAGAAAGATGCCCAAATGGCTCAACACCGTGCGGAAGACTTGCTCGGTTTTCTGCTCGGTGAACAGTTCCTCGAAAAAATCCGGGATGTAGGTCGTAGCTCAATGCTTGAACAAGTGGAGCGCAAGGTGCGGTCGTACGCAAATGATCCAGATCCAAAGATGGCGTTGATGCGAGGCCTAGCCCTGCGCAATGCCGGCGACCTAGAGCGAATGCGCGGCAACACTAAGGAATCTCTTGTTTTTTTTGGACAGGCTCTAGAAGCGATCGAGGGCAGTCCTGAAACTCCTGATCGCGATCGAGAGACCGCGCGAACTCGTGAGCGAATAGGAGAAGTCTTGGTAGAACAAGGGCATGTTTCTCAGGCACTGGAGCGCTACACAACTGCAGTAAAGGATTGGCGTCAGGTGGTCGCCAGCGCTGAGGTTGAAGTGAGTGATTGCACCAGCCTTGCCGACAGTCTGGTGTCGTCCGGGGAACTGAACAGGCGCATGGGCCAGGCGACACTTGCAAGCAGGGATTTAGATCGAGCTCTCACTATTATCACGACTGTGCCGTTTGGACACTGCAGATCGATGGCAAGCGCGGCTGAGTCATATCCGGACGCGAAAGCGCTGGAGGTCCTTAGTCGTGTCATGCTGTTACGAGCGAACATCCTGAACTTCAAGGAGGACTACGAAGGGGCTGTGCGACTGGCGAGCGAGGCGAAAATGCTGAAGCCGGGGTCAACTTCAGCCACGATACAAAAAGCCTCCGCACTCGCGCTGTTGGCCAACAGTAAGGGCGATACGCCTCAGCACGCTTTGCAAGATTACCGTCTAGTTCTGGCCGAGTTCGACGAGCTGCGACGTCGAGATCCGACCAATCGGTTATGGGAACGAGAACAGGCCGCAGTCCAACTCCTGATCGCTGAAGGAATCGTGGCCTGCCGTCAGAACAAAGTCAAAAACTGCAAACCAATGCCTTTACTAGGAGAAGCTGAAATCACAAGCTTACAGGCAACGATCACGCTCCGCGAGTTAACAAAGAGCAACCCCAGCAACGTGTCATGGCAACGAGATCTCGGTTGGGCCCAGCAAGTTCGTGCAAAGGTACTCGCAGCGGAAACTCGCTCAGCCGAGAGCCTGGAAGTACTCCGGGAATCCGAACGTTCCTATAACGCAACTATTCTTGACCGTTCAGATGCGGACTTGGTGTGGTCGCTTGGCTCTACGCTATTGAGCCAAGCCTGGGCGCTAGCGGACCTTAAGAACTGGCCAGAGGCCAAAGCCACTCTACAAAGAGTGGTCACTCTATTTGAACAGTTTGAGAAAGAAAGAGGGGCCCAAGGAGATAATCTGATCATCTTGGGGTATTTGTGGAATGCCAGAACCGAGGAAGTCAAATTCCTCCAAAAAGCGGGAGATAAGAAAGGGGCCGATTTGGCTGAGCAGAAGCGAAAGCGATTGGAAGAACAATACAACAACCTCCATCGCGCGCTCTCTGAACACAACGAGCAAGAAACCACGAAACTCAATGATTCGTATATCGCCAGTGTGAACCAAGGTGCCAAACTGTTTAAGGCGGAGAACTACGCCGCCGCCCTCCACGAGTTCAACGCAGCGGAAGCAGCCATGCGAGAATACATAGGCCTCAAGCCCACCGCTTTCAAAGGATACGACAACCTGCGCAACATCAATGATTGGATTCAACTGACGCAAGAGAAACTTGGTAATCTCAAGGACGCGGCCGCCGCCCGGAATGTAACGGCTGACATGGCATCGCTCTCCACGCTGCTCTATCCTGAGCATGATGCGCAGCCGGTGGACGACAATCTCCGCTTGGCGAGACGCAGAGTCGGCCAATCCTATTACAACAGCAAGCGTTTTGAAGAGGCATTAACCTCTGTGCAGCAGGAAATTGCTGCCGCAGAGACGATTGTGAAAAAAGATCCTCAAAATGCGCAGCATCTGTCCGATCTTAGCAACGCTCATTTTGGGCAGGGCATGGTTCGGAGAGACGGCGACAAAGCCGGATGGGAAGAAGCAATTCGCATAGGCATTGCCTACATGGAGAAGGCCGCCGATGTCGATAAGAAACACCCTCAGTATCTGAACGAATTGGGCATGTATCGAAAATACCTCGCCGATGAATTCGAAGCTGACAGTTTGAACGAAAAGGCCTTGGTGGAGTATCGCCTCGCATTGAAGGCCTATAAAGAAGCAGTTCGTCGTTCCCCTCGTGATGAGACCGCGCTGAAGGGCATTGAAGACCTTGCGAAACTCGAAATTCGGTGAAGAGCCACCCTGTTTGCCGATGAGGGGTGTGGATGACCCTAAGTGAATGAAAAAAACCAATGACCGGCATTCACCAACCACTCTATAAGAAGCGCTGAGACTTCCCCGGAGGCGACATGACCTCAAAATTGGAAGCAAAGCTGACATCCTCCGGCCCCAAGAAAATCCTTGCTCTCGACGGCGGTGGGATTCGCGGCATGATCACTGTCGAGGTGCTGGCTGCAATTGAGGACCTGCTACGCCGGAAGCTTGGCCGCGGTGACGACTTTCGGCTGGCTGACTACTTTGATTTTGTCGCCGGCACCAGTACGGGCGCCATCATCGCGGCCTGTATCTCCGTCGGCATGTCGGTATCTGAGATCCGCACGTTCTACCTCGACAACGGCAAGGAGATGTTTGAGAAAGCATCCCTCATCAAACGCTTTCGCCACAAGTATGGGGATGAGAAACTTACCGAGAAGTTGCAAGGGGTCTTTAGGAAAGACACCACGCTGGGAAGCGACAACCTAAGAACAGTACTGATGATGGTCATGCGGAATGCCACGACCGACTCACCCTGGCCGATTTCGAATAACCCCTTTGCGAAGTACAACCAACGGCGACGCGACGACGGCAGCCTGCGCGATAACTGCAATCTCGATGTTCCTCTGTGGCAACTGATCCGAGCGAGCACGGCTGCCCCGGTCTATTTTCCACCGGAGGTGGTGAAAGTCGGTAGCCAGGAATTCGTCTTTGTCGATGGCGGCATTACCATGTACAACAATCCGGCCTTCCAGGCGTTTCTGATGGCGACGATTGCCCCGTATAAGATGGAGTGGCCGGTAGGCGAAGACCGGCTGCTCGTTGTGTCGATCGGTACCGGTACTAGCCCGCAGGCCAATGCTGACCTGGAACCGGGCGAGATGAACGTGATGTACAACGCGACCTCCATCCCCTCTGCCTTGATGAGTGCGGCGCTGAACGAGCAAGACTTACTCTGCCGGGTATTTGGTCGTTGCCTCGCAGGCGAGGAGCTGGATCGCGAAGTGGGAGACTTGAAGAATGCGAAGGGTCCAGTGGGGCCCGACAAATTGTTCACCTACGTGAGGTACAACGCAGAGCTGACTCTCGAAGGATTGAAGAAGTTAGGCCTTTCGGGGATCAAGCCGGAACACGTGCAGCAGCTTGATTCCGTGCAGCACATCAGCGAGTTACAGCAGGTGGGGCAAGCAATCGCCAAGAGCGTGACACTCGAACACTTCGCGCGATTTGTGTGATCTTGAAATCCTCTCTGGCCAAGTATCGGCCATGAGCCACAAGCCGTAGGCTATGTGCTCTTCGCTTCGTTACAGGCACTTTCCAAATTCGACCTGCCGCCAGGCTTCATAGAGCACCACCGCGACCGAGTTGGAGAGGTTGAGGCTGCGGCTTCCCGGCACCATCGGTACGCGCAGGCACTGCTGTTCAGGGACGCTGCCAAGAATCTCCGCCGGCAATCCACGGCTTTCCGGGCCAAAGACAAACGCATCGCCTTCGATGTAACGAACCAGATCGTACCGCTGTCTGCCCTTCGTGGATACGGCGAAAATTCGGCGCCCTTCCATGCGTGCTAGGCACTCGGCCCACCCCTCGTGCACCGTGATCGAGGCGAATTCGTGATAATCCAGTCCGGCTCGCAGCAACTGTTTGTCTTCCAGCGTAAAGCCCAACGGCTTGACCAGATGCAACGAGGCACCGGTGTTGGCGCAGAGACGGATGATGTTCCCCGTGTTCGGAGGAATTTCCGGCTGGTACAGAATCACGTTAAACATGAAGGCAGGGTCATGGGTGACGGTGAGTGGCCGGCTTCAATGCGCAGCAGCAATCGGCGTAGTGGATCATGACGAAAACCTGGTCCGGAACTCCGGACCAGGCCTGTGCCGTCAGGCAGCGTGAATAGTTAGGACTTGAAGGCCTGCACATCGCCCGACTTGCGGAGCATCTTATTCACTTCGTCCAGATGCAGTTCTTCCCCGACGATCATCTCACGGGCATACTCTTCCAACAACACGGACTTGCCCTCACTCAGTTTCAGCAATTCGTAATATGAGGCAACGGCGGCTTTCTCGTGCTCCAGACTCTCCCGCAGAATATCCCCCACATCATGCTTCTCCGTTTCGAGCAGGGTACCGATCTTCAACGAAGGATGGCCGCCCAATAGAGTCACCAGCTCACCGGCTTTGTGGGCATGGGCCAGACTCTCATCCGCATTGCCCTTCAGCCAGGACACAATCGGGATACGGTTGTACCCGTAGACCATCAGCGCGTAGTGCGTGTACCGAACTACGCCGGCCAACTCATGTTCCATAATTCTGTTGAGAATCGCTACGGCTCGCTGTGTGTCTTGTTCGTTCATCAGAGATCTCCGATCAGGCGACAAACCGCCGCCCTGTAACAGGGTACCTGAGTGGCCGCTAGACGTTGAAACGGAAGTGCATCACGTCGCCGTCCTGCACCACGTACTCCTTCCCTTCCAGTCGCATCTTCCCTTTTTCCTTCGCCCCCGCTTCGCCTTTGCAGGCGATGAAGTCGTTGTAGCCGATCACCTCGGCGCGAATGAAGCCTTTCTCGAAGTCGCCGTGAATCACGCCGGCGGCCTGGGGTGCGGTATCGCCGATGTGAATCGTCCAGGCGCGAACTTCTTTCACGCCGGCGGTAAAGTAGGTTTGCAATCCCAGCAGCTGATAGGCCGCGCGAATCAGACGATTCAGGCCCGGCTCCTTCATCCCGATATCGACGAGGAATTCCTGTTTTTCCTCATCGGAGAGCACCGCAATTTCAGATTCCAGGGCCGCGCAAATCGCCACCACCGGCGCCCCTTCCTGCGCAGCATATTCTTCCACCCGCGTCAGCAGCGGATTATCGGCAAATCCCTTTTCAGCCACGTTGGCCACATACATCACAGGTTTCATCGTCAGCAGGCACAAGGGCTTCAACAAGGCGCGCTGCGCCGGGTCGAGTTTCAGGGTGCGGGCCGGCTTGCCTTCGTTCAAACAGGCGGCCACCTGCACCAGCAATTCCCCCAGTTTCGCGGCGTCTTTGTCGCCGGAACGAACGAGCTTCACGTTCCGCTCCTGCGCCTTCTCCACCGTCGTGAGGTCGGCGAGCGCGAGTTCCGTCACGATGGTCGCAATGTCGGAAATCGGATCGACCTTCCCTGCCACGTGGACAACGTTGTCATCTTCAAAACAGCGCACGACGTTCACAATTCCGTCGGTCTCGCGAATATTGGCCAAAAACTGGTTCCCCAGGCCTTCACCTTTCGACGCGCCGGCCACCAGACCCGCGATATCCACGAATTCGGTCGTCGCATACTGCATCCGCTGCGGCTTGACGATATCGGCCAGCGCCTGCATCCGTGCATCCGGCACTTCCACGATGCCGATATTCGGTTCGATGGTGCAGAACGGATAGTTCTCCGCTGCGATCCCCGACTTGGTCAGCGCATTGAACAGGGTGGATTTGCCCACGTTCGGCAACCCGACGATTCCACATTTCACGCTCATGACGATCCCTTCCTAGTCATCACACTGTTAGTTCGGCCCCGCCGGTTCCAACGCCCTCACGACCGGAGGGGGTGAGCACCGCGGAGGCGCATTCTACGTGTTCCAGGCCGGTCCGGTCCACTCCCGCTTCTCATTCCGGCGAGGCCGGCCTAGGCCTCGACCTTAAGTTTGAGTCCCCAACCGCCGAAAGGTAACCGAGGCAAACCCGCGCCCGGATCGAACGGTGGGCGCTCCCCATTCACTCGGAGAATGCTTCATGACTCGCTCCATCGCCCTCTCCGCCAGCCTGAGCCTGAACCTGCTCCTCCTCGGCATCGCGCTGGTCGGCTGGGTGGCCCCCAACGTTCCCACCGCCTTCAATCCTCACGTGACTGTGCCGACGATTGCCGCATCAGCACGCATTCATCCCCTGGCAGCAGTGATCGGATCCGTCACCGTCGGCGAACTGATCTTCATCGCGCCGGGCGCCTCGGTCCGGGCCGATGAAGGACAGAACATTTATCTGGGGGATCACAGTAACGTGCAGGACGGGGTCGTCATCCATGGGTTGGAGACGTTCGAAGGAGACCATGAGTTGCCGGAGAATGAAGTGCAGGTCGGGGGGAAAAGCTACTCGGTTTATATCGGGAAACGCGTCTCTTTGGCGCATCAGTCGCAAATACACGGGCCGGCCAGGATCGGAGACGATACGTTTGTGGGTATGCAGGCCCTGGTGTTTCGCACCGAACTCGGCGACCGCGTGGTGGTCGAACCGGGTGCGAAGCTGATCGGGGTCAAAGTCGCGTCAGGCCGGTATGTCCCGGCGCTCACCCTCGTGACCACGCAAGAACAAGCCGACGCCCTCCCTCTCATCACTCCAGCCTACCCCTATCGTAATCTCAATGAGGGAGTCGTAACCGTGAATGTGCAGTTGGCCAAGGCAGGGCAGCCGAAACAGATCAGCCTCCAGTCTGACTTGCCATGACACAGCGGAACCGGAAGGCGTTCTCCTCTCGCCGGGCCCTGACGATCCCATTCAAGCGCAAGCGCTTCCGCCGTTATGGGGACATCCAGCCATGTCCCTCCGGCGAGGCAGCCGAAGCAGGTCTCGGCGGCACCGCCGCATCGGGATTGCGGAACAACAAACCGGACGAGTGAATGATCCAGTCGACCAAGTCCCGGTCGTTCCGTTGCACGTGGAACCAAGTCGTCGCCATCAAACCATAGGCGTGCCGGGACAATGCATAGCGGCTGAAATTGCGCATGGTCTCCTCCCGTTTCCAGGTGGCGCCGATGACGCGAAACCCTTCGCTCTGCATCACGGCCATCGAGGGAAAACTCCCCTGCTCGTCGCCGTAGTGCCAGTCACACATTACGATATCCCGTGGAAGCCGATTGCGAAGAACTTTCCCATACCCGGCCGCCATCCCATGCAGATGCTTGGACGAGGCGCCGGGGAACTCCCCCGGATCGAGCAGCATGTCGGCCCACATCCAGGTCTCCACTCCCTTTTGAGTCAGGTAACCGTGAATGCGTTCGACATCCCGGGCAAAGAGATCCGCCGGGACCATGACCTCACCGAACTTCAGCCATTTCGCCACCTGGCCCACCGTCCATCCGAATGCTTCGTCGTGGCCGATATGGATCGCCCGGGGATGCAGGGCGTCGATGAGTTCGTCGAGCAGCTGAAACACAGCCTGATAGACCCCTTCCTTGCGCGGATCGTAGGACACGGCATTGAACATCAAACCGGGATAATGCTTCTGAAAGAACTGCTCCTGATGTGTCAGGAGTTTGACCTCGGGAATCACGTCCAATCCATGCGCACGCGCATAGGCGGCCCAGGAGAGAAACTCGGCTTTGGTCCACGCGCCCTTCACGGGTTTCCACGGGGCATGATCGAGCCGCACGCCATCGGTGAGCACCACCTGCATCGCTGTGAAACCGGCCGCCTGAGCCTGCTTCACATACTCGCGCGCACGCTCGAGCGGGACTGTCCCGGTCAGGACGAAGTGCATGATCCGCATCGGCTCCCGACTTGAGCCCGATGACGGTGCTGTCGCCGCATTCCCCGGCAGAACGGCCAGAAGCGCAAGCACTGCCCCGCACAGCGCAGACACAAAACGGGACATTTTTCCTCCTCAATTGAGCAGCAGATCCGTCTTGGCCAGCCCGGGCGGCGCCCCGTCATACGTCGAAGTTTCACTTCGAGGTTGAGGGTCCGGACCTGCCCATGGTGACACAGCCGCAATGCATGTTGCGTAGGAGCGGTGCCATGCGGACCTGATCCCGCAAGACACAGACCGGTCAACGTCGCGCGATGCCGTCCGGATAATACGTTGAGCCAGGCAGGGGCGACAGGGCTTCGTCCACACCGCGCGTGGCCGGTACATGACGATCCCGCAACGCACTCTCACAAAAATCAGGGGGGAAACCTACACGCAGACTTCACGGAGGTCAAGAAAAGCTCTCTGGAATATGCGCAAAAATACTGCGGCTGCCCCATACGTAGAACAAACCACTACGCATATGCAATTTTGCACTACGTATGCATGCCAGTACATCCTACTTATTGATCGATTCGCGCCGACCAGGCCGCCCCAAACCGGTCAGACAGGAAGATTCGTTGCAGTAGGATGGGACGCTTGGGATGGACAGAGCGGGCGTGGTGCGACAAGCGGGAGCGATGGGTCAAGCGGAAGCAATGAGACGCTGGGCCAGTCGATTACGGTACGATACTCAATCACTCGTTTCACTCCATCCCTATTTGGGGGCCGTCAATTCATCCTGCGCCACGTGGCCCGTCATCGACTTCTCCTGAATATTGTGCTGAATCTCCAAGGCGATCACGCGCGCCAGCTGGTCTGCCGAGAGTGAGCCCATAGGCAACCCCTGCGTATACGGGTAAAACGGGTCGTCTGTCGCGGCCGTTCGGTAGGTATTCACCAAAATTGCGGCCGGTTGAACGCGTTGCTCGTGCGCTCCTACTATGACCGCCTTCTCCTCGGGGAGTACCCTGGTCCGAGTGGCCCAATCCCGTTGATCGATTTTTACGAACGCGACATTCCACACCTTCCCATTCAGCAGGCTTCTGACTGCCTTCGGCGTACGTTCCCAGAAAAACGGTTCCCGGACGATGTGCAGCAAGGCCTCACGAATACGAATCTCGTAGAGCTTGGTCGTCGAATCCGGATGAGTCGGCGCGACCAGTGCAGTGCTGCCGACTTCATAGTAAGACTGGCCGGCGAGGCTTCTCTGATCATCCAGCGTTCGCAAGTAGGTGTCGAACAGTTGCTGGAGGATACGTACCCGCTCCTCCCCCGGCAAGGCGGCAATGTCCTGGTCCGGGCGGATCGGCGCCGCCTTCAACATTCGTTCACCTGATACCGTTTTAGGTTTCGGCGCGGTGTCCGCCTTGCTGGCCACCCATTGAAATTCTCTCGCGAGCACCGGAGCCAGCCTATTCGGGTGATGCAGATAGCCCTGCTCCTTCAGCATGGAGGCGCTGACCAGCAGGATGACTCGCCCTGGCTCTTTGGTTCGGGTGACCAGGAACGGAAAGGCTTTGCCTTCGTCGTTCACCACGGTCGTCTCAATTACGACCCTGGCCAGCGCCTCTTTCTTCAAGCTTTCATCCACACGCGGATAATCGGCCCGATGCTGCAAGAGGACGGCCAACGCCTCTCTCACCGTTTCTACCGCGGCGCTCCTGTCTGCCTGAGTCAACCCGATCCCTTCTTCAGAATCGCTTCCTTGTGCCAAGAAAATCTGAAAGGAGGCGCCCGGAATCGAGTACCCCGCTCCCGCCGTGACAGGACTATCGCCATCGGTGTGACTGCTATGTCCTTGATGATTTGCCTGCGTCACCGGCACGAAGAACAGCGCGCCAGCGAGAGTCCCCACACCGATTGCCCATGACGCAAACCGGGACAGGATGATGAGGTGGCCCGATCCGATGAAACGGGCCATCTGACGCAGTATTCTCACGCCCCGAACAGAGGACGCTGTTTCGCTCTGTGGGTCGATCGCTTTCATCCGAAGATCATCCACTTCACCGGGCAGAGACCGTTGGGCACTCAGCCCGCATACCCTTTTGGATTCGTGCGTTGCCAACGCCAGGCATCGGCACACATCTCATTCAATCCGCGAGCGGCCCGCCACCCTAAGGAGTGCAAGGCGTACTTGGGATCGGCATAACAGGACGCCACGTCGCCGGGCCTACGGGGAGCGACTTTGTAAGGAACCGGCTTTCCACTTGCGGCTTCAAACGCCCGCACGATCTCCAACACGCTGTATCCGTTCCCCGTCCCGAGATTCACCGTCAAACATTCTCCCGGGCGTTCCAGCCGATCGAGCGTTTCCAGCGCCTTGAGGTGGCCCAGTGCCAGGTCCACCACATGAATATAATCTCGCACTCCGGTGCCGTCCGGCGTCGAATAATCGTTACCCCACACGTTCAAACATTCCCGCCGGCCCACCGCCACCTGCGCCACGAACGGCAGGAGATTGTTCGGCGTCCCCTGAGGATCCTCTCCGATCAGTCCGCTGGCATGCGCCCCGACAGGATTAAAATAGCGGAGAATGCAGATTCGCCAGGAGGCATCACTCTGCTGGAGATCGCGCAGGATCTCCTCAACCATGAGCTTCGTTCTGCCGTAGGGATTCGTAGCCGACAACGGATGGTCCTCCGTAAGCGGGAGCCGTTGCGGATCGCCGTAGACTGTGGCAGAGGAGCTGAACACCAGCCGCTGCACACCGCACTCCCGCATGGCTTCCAAGAGTCGCAATGACCCGACGACATTGTTGTCATAGTAGGCCATGGGCTGCTGCACCGACTCCCCCACCGCCTTCAGACCGGCAAAATGAATGACTGCCGTCGCCCCGGTTTCACGCAAGGCCGCTACCAGGGCCGCGCGATCCCGGCAATCGCCGCGTATCACGCGAAGAGATTTTCCGGTAATCCGCTCCACACGAGCCAACGCTTCAGGATGGCTGTTGGAAAAATTGTCAAAAACCGTGACCGCACAGCCGGCGTTGAGCAGTTCCACACAGGTGTGTGAACCGATATAGCCGGCACCGCCGGTAACCAGAATCATGAGCATCGCCTCCGATGGAATGTACAGCAGGAATAACCTGGCCCTGACCTACGATACACCGCGGACAAGTTTCCCACAATGACGAACCCGCATTGCGCGCGCTGAATTCATTCACCGACTCATGCCGGCCTCGATCATCCGGGCTAGCACTCCCCTGTCGCACTCCGCTACACTTCATCACATTGATTAGGACACCATATGCGGGACGAACGGACCACGAATTACTACGCCATCCTGGAACTCTCTCCCGGCGCATCAGACGCGGAGATCAAGCGAGCCTGGCATGAACATATGCAGGTCTGGCATCCCGATCGCTTCGTGCATTCGCCGACCCTGCATCGGAAAGCCGAGGCCCGCACGCAGCTGATCAACCAGGCCTATCAGACCCTCAGCGACCCGGCAGCCCGTGCCCGGTACGACGCCGGCAGACAACATCCCTCATCGCCAACACCACCTCCACGCCCCTCACCGGCACCCCGCCCGCAAGCCGCTCCGCGACCGCGCCAGGAACTGCGCGGGCCGCAAACGATGCTGAACGTCACCCGGTTCAGTCATCCCAAAATCATGGTGCCGGCCATCCATATGCTGGTCGACAGCCGCGAACAGCAGCCCTACGAATTCAAGGGACTCGTGCGCATCGCCGGAACGATCACACAGACGCTGCCGGCCGGTGACTATGCGATTGCGGAAGCCCCGGCTATTTTCTGCGTAGAACGCCGTCGCGTAGAGGAGTTCGACACCATCTTCTCCAACCCGTCCGACAATCGCCCGCGCTTTCTCCGTGAGCTCGAACCTCTCCGCGCTTTTCCCCATCGCTTTCTGCTGATCGAAGGGACCATCCAGTACAACCGCGGCGGAGGGCGGCTCGGCCAGTATCACCGAAACGGCCTCGTGGACTTTCTGGATTCCCTGACGGCCAGATTCGGACTGCAGATCATCTATTCAGAGAGTCGCGACGAAGCTGAAGAACGGGTTGCGAACCTGGCGGCCCTGCACTATGCCTATCACCTCGCCGAACAGCAGGGACTCGGTCGCTGCCTCACGGAGAATGACGTCTAGGAGGAAGAAGAGCCTCCTTGCCAGGATACCAGGATGTAAGATATCCTTACTTTGTAGTGAGGGTCCCCCATGTTGACAAAGAAAACATCGAAGAATCAGGTGACATTGCCCAAGAAGGCGTTGCAGGAGATTCCTGAAACCGACTATTTTGATGTCACGGCCAAGGGCGGAGTCCTGATACTGAAGCCGGTAACCATGGCAGAACCGGGCTCGCGCCTCACAGCGGTTCGCCAGAAAATCAAAGAGCTCGGGATTGAGATGAAAGACGTGGATCGCGCCATTGCCTGGGCGAGAGGACGTCGCCGCCGGTGATCCGAGCCGTTCTCGACACGAATGTCGTCGTCTCGGCATTGTTATTCTCTGGGCCCCCATCACGACTTATTTCTGCCTGGCAATCCGGCCGGCTTCGCCCTGTCGTATCCGCTCCTATCCTCGACGAATATATCCGCGTCCTCGCCTATCCAAAATTCATGCTGACGAATACCGAAATACGAGGGCTACTGGAAGAAGAGCTGATCCCCTTCATTGAAACGGTGACTGCGGTCCCAACGAACATTCCCGACTTACGCGACCCGGACGATGCCAAGTTCATTGCCTGCGCGGTGGCGGTCGGCGTCCGATGGCTCGTGAGCGGCGACGACGATCTCCTCAACCTTCATCACGTCGAATCGGTCGACATCCTCTCCGTCACTGCCTGCCTTCAACAACTTAAACGGAGATCCTGATTGGACTGGTAGCCGGAGTGAAGAACCGATGGAATATAGCTTGTTGCTCGGAAGAAGCGCCGATCCTCGAAGTTCCTATCCCACTCGACACCATCGTCATTAGCCATCGACGATTATACTTGCGGCGCGGCACTCGTTGGCTCGTCGATCCTAAGTCGCTTCAACCATTCCCCAGGAGAATGCACGAACGCCTTTGTTGTTCGTACATGTGAGATCATGATGTCGTAGCCATAGGAAATCACTATCGACACCTGCCCAACATCACGAACGCCGGACAAAGACTTGAACATCGCCATGGCAATTTGATCCGCAACTATCTCGAAATTTTCTGGTTTTACCCACATGGACACGCCGATAACAATCCTTGAAGTAGCGGTCTGCCCAATCGTTGATGCGCTGGCCTTGGTTGTGCCCCCCTGCACGGAAACATCGGCATCCGGCACTGCAGACTGAACCACCCGTCGTACCTCAACCAACTGTTTCATGAACTCAGGCTGCTCAGAAGTGTAAGGCATCAACACTACTCCAAGCACTGCAAGACAAAGCCCTCCAGCAATTGCAAAATGGGGATTCCAAATCTCTTCATGAATCTCTGAAGTATTCTCCGCATTCCTCACAAATGTTCCGACCGCTAAGTCGTGAATGGATTGTCTTGTTCGTCGATTACAGCAGTAGAGATACACGCCTGCCACACTGACACCAAAAATCAAGATACTGAGCGCAATGCCCCAAAGTTGCTCATGTTCCCCCGCAGGCACGGGCATTCCATTGAGCGCTACTGGCAACAATAAGATCGTCGCACGGAAAGCTGACCGCGGTAGGCTAATCAGCGCGCCCTTAGCATCTGTGACTTGGATCTTCAGGAGACGTTTGCCGAGAGTCTGCCCCTGTCCAATTTGGCTGTTCAACGTGCCGAAATACACCAATGCAATGGCACCTCCAATGAATCGACCCGTTCGTCCGAGTGCCGCCAACTGATCGAACCACAGGAAACCAAGACAAGCTCCAATCGCTCCAAGCAGGAGTGCGTCCGCTACAGAGGCTCCAATCCGCCGCCAGAATGTAGCGATCTGAGGTGCCAGCACTTCTTCGTTGTCGCAGGGATTTGCCAGAGCTGATGTCATGCCAATTCTCTTCTAAAGAATTTTTTTTGTCAGGCGATTGTTGCCTCACTGGAATCACCTGTCAATTTGATCCGCACATTACGAATACACACTCACCAGTTTCTTTCCCACTACTTATCATCAGCTATCGGCCATCAGCTCCTGTCCCTGCTCTCGTGCTCCCGTCCCCGTCACAATCGCCCCTTTGCTTGGTGGGGTGAAACCCTCGTGCTAGCATTTCACTCCTATGTCACTCTCGACGAGCGTGCACGATCTCCGCACACTGATTCGCTCCTGCCACCCCCTGATCGTCATCGAGACGGTGGAAGAAGAGCGGGTGCTGGCGTTGCTTCAATCCGTGGCGGCGCAGGAACGCATGCCGCTGTTCGAATGGTCGATTACCAGGGGCCTCACCAGGCAGGACGAGGGGCAGAGCATCAATAAGATGACGGCCACCCCTCTGGCGGTCCTTCAACACCTCAACGGACTGACCGTAGAAGCCCTGTTCTGGCTCAAAGATCTTGCGCCACACCTGCAGGATGCCGCCGTGGCCCGCCAGCTGCGGGAAGTGAGTCATCACTTCGGCCGATCTCGTACGACCTGTGTGCTCACCGGCCATCCCATCGTCCTTCCGTCCGACATTGAACAGATTGCGGTCCGGCTCGACCTGCAGCTGCCGGATCGCGCTGAACTGCAGTCCATGCTCCACAGTGTGCTGCAGTCACTCGGTACGAGAACGTCGCCACGCCGCCCCGGCTCCACCACCGTGGTGCAGAGCATGCTTCACTCGCTCGCCGACTCCAAACCGACGCAGGCAACCCCCTCGACACAGGAATCCGACGCCATCCTCCGTGCCCTGCAGGGATTGACGTTGCATCAAGCCCGGCAGGTCATTACGCAATGCCTCGTCGAAGACGGCAGACTGTCTGCTGCCGACGTACAGACCATCCTGAAACGCAAGGTCCAGGCGATCAAGGACGGCGGGTTGTTGGAATATTATCCCCTCGAAGACAACCGGTTCGAATTGGGCGGATTCGTGAATCTGAAATCCTGGCTGGAACGGGCGAAGGTAGGATTCACGGCAGAAGCCAAGGCGCTCAACCTGACGCCGCCGCGCGGCATCATGCTGGTGGGGGTGCCGGGCTGCGGCAAGTCACTCGCGGCAAAAGCCATTGCGCGCGAGTGGCAGCTCCCATTGCTCAAACTCGATGCGGGGCGGCTTTTCGACAAATTCGTCGGCGAATCGGAGAAGAATTTCAGGAAGGCGATCGAGTTGGCCGAATCCCTCTCGCCGATTGTGCTCTGGATCGATGAAATAGAGAAGGCCATGGTGGCCGGCGGCGGGAGCGGAGATGCCGACGCCGGATTGAGCCGCCGGCTCTTCGGCGCCTTTCTCACCTGGCTGCAGGAAAAGAAGCAGGAGGTGTTCGTCGTCGCCACGGCAAACAACCTTGCGTCCCTCCCGCCGGAACTGCTACGCAAAGGACGGTTCGACGAAATCTTCTTCGTGGACTTGCCGGACGACCACGAACGGACCGCCATCTGGAAGATCCACCTTGCGCTCCGCAAACAGGACAGCGCGGGATTCGACCTCGAGAAAGTCGTCAGTGCCAGTGACGGGTTCAGCGGCTCGGAAATCGAGCAGGCGGTGGTCGCCGCACTCTACCGGGCCTTACATTACAAAACCCCGCTGACGACCGAGCTCTTGATTCAAGAATTATCCGGCACCGTGCCGCTCTCGGTCACTCGCCACGAAGACATCGACAAGCTTCGCACCATGGCTCACGGCCGCTTCGTCAACGTGCGGTAAGCGGATTCGATTCCGCTCCATCGAGCCAACCGCTTCGGGGACCCCATTCACCGGCTGACCGGGACTCCCCCGACCGGATGGGCCTCACTCCACGCCCTCAGCCGGATCGGTCGAGCACCTCGCAGAGCCGGGCCATCGTACAGTAAGATGATCCGTGACGCCTGGAACCGCTGAGGGCGACGAATCCTTCTCCCTCAGGATGCCTCTAATCGAATACAGCAGGCCTGGGGGGTATCTTGCTGCGCCCCGTGTTGCGCCTGACCAGGGAAGGGACTTGTGTACCTCAACCAGAGACTTACCTCATGATGATCCATACATGTTCGCCCGTTCGCACGCCGCAGCCGTTCATCCCACTGACCTATTGTCTCATTGGATTTCTCCTCCTGCCCGTCACGCTGACACACGCCTCCGGGGCCATGGCGAACGACCAGGGGCCCCACTCGGAAAGCCAGGTCGCCCAACGCGCGAAAGCCGCGTGGGAGCAGGGGACGACAGACCTGGCTCTCGGCATTCTGGACCAAGGCATTCATGAGAACCCGCAAGCGTTCGCGCTGCACCAACTCCGTGGCGACATGCTGGCCACCTCACGTCACACCGAAGCGGCCCTTCAGTCCTATGAAACCGTCCTGGCGAGTATTCCCAAAGCTTTGGACGTGCGTTGGGCGAAGTGGAGTGTGCTGGTGCGGTCCGGGCAGGTGGAAGAAGCGGTCACTGAATTGCAGCGCATTGCCGCCATCGATCCTCAAAACCCCTTGATCCATTTGCGACTGGCGCGTGAGCTCCGGAAACTCGACCGGCTGGAGGAGTCCCTGAAGTCCTATCAGCAGGCGGTGGCGCTGGGACCCGACATGCTCAACTGGCGATTGGCCATGGCACGCGCGCGCTTTGATGTTTTGGATTACGAAGGCGCGGATCGCGAGGTGCAATCTGTGTTGCAACAGGTCTCTCCCGGTTCCCCGCTGGAGCTGTCCGCCAAGAATCTACTGACCGTGTTTTACGGATCGACGGAGCGAGGCCGCCGCTTTACACCCATGATGAGCCCGGACGCAAACCCGAAACAACTCAAAGACTGGTCGATGATTCGTCACGACGCCTACGCGCTCTTCGAGGCCGGGCGCTATCAGGAAGCCGAACCCATGTATCGGCAACTCCTGCTTCTCAATCCGATGGACCCCCTCGCCAAGCAGCACCTCGGACTGATCTTCATGAACCTGGGCCGGTGCAAAGAGGCGATCAGCATCATCCCGAAAATGGAGGGCCTCGATCCCCTCGATGAAGACTATGCGGCGACCGTCTATCGCCTGGGTCAATGCCTGGTGGATCTGGGAAAATGGGAAGACGCGTACATTCAATTCAAGATCCTCTACGACACGACCGTGGCATTTGAACAGTCGACGAGGGAGGTCGAACTTCCGATCGGAACCAGACTGCTGGATAAAAATAAGCTGCTGCGATGGTTGGACAAGATCCGTCCGCATGTCCCCGAACTGGCCAAGGAAATCGAAACGGAGGACGCCGCCCCGGGCACACCGGCGGCACCGGTCGTGCCCCCGGAAGCAGAACTCGCCGCGAAGGCCATGGAGAACCTGAAGCCGCAGAACACTCTGGATACGGCGGCCTCCCTGGTCGGGCGGGATGCCGATTTTGCCTGGTTTCGATTCGTCATCCCCGCCAAGAAAGTTATGCGGGACGATTCGCCTACCGGCGCCCACGACTTCATTCCCCTGGACCCCGGGATCAGCTTTCCCGCTACTCAGCCGGACATTTACCTGGTGTTCGGATTGGTGACGGCGTCGTACGATGAAATTCCACTCGCAGCGCGCTGTTTCAAAGAGCGCGCGGAACTGACCGGCGCGCAGCCCGCGGTGGCACAGGATCAGCTCATCATGTCCACCAACGACCAATCCGGCTACTTCGTCCTGTCCCGTCCCTCCACCGGCTGGACGACGGGACTTTACCGATGCGGGTTATTCGCAGGGGAGCAAACCTCGGCTTACACCCAGGTAGATGAAGTGCGATTCCGTATCGTTGAATCGACGAAGCCGTCGTAACGGAGTCTGCGCGGGCTAGAGCACATCGCCGATCGCGTATGACGGGTAACGGGAACGCACAACCCACACCGAACAAGAAGCCTTACAGAAGGCAATGTGTGACGAGGTACCGTCCGGTGAAGGTTTCATCGGGCTGCAGTCGCTTCAACCCCCACTCGGGATGATTGAAGGCATCGGTTGCGCAGGTCATCGGCTCAATCGCCAGCGCGTGGCGCGGCGCATCAACGATCGCATCGCCGGTGTAGGCTACGATCGCGGAAAACGAACGATCCATCACTACCTCGATCCTGCGGCCACTCCCCTGGTGCTGCAGTGTGGCCGTCGCCATCCCATCCGTATCACGCTCCAACCCGACATAGCAGTGATTGAAGCGGAGCTTGCCGACCCGGCGACCCTCGCGAAAATCCCACTTGGTACCCTTCACATCCAGAACCTTGCCGGTCGGCGCGAGCCGGTCATTGAACTCAAGGTACCCGGAAGCAGGGATCCGGACGTCCGCTTCATCCACCAGCGCAGTCCCGACCGTGAAATAGGGATGAAAACCCACGCCAACCGGCGCAGCTTCACGCCCTACATTGTGTACGACGAACGAGCAGGCCAATCCCTGCCTGTCTAACCGATACACAACACGAACGGCGAGCGAGAACGGATAGCCTCTGGAGGCATAGTTGGCAGCTTCCAGCTGGACCTCAAACGCGACGCTCTCCGAATCGGCCTGCTGCGTGCTCCACGGCAGGGTCCGGACAAATCCATGGATCGCGTTCGGACCTTCTTTGTCGTTCCGTTCAAGCTGCAACGGCTGCCCATCAAAGGAGTAGCGCCCCTCCGCCACGCGCCCGGGAAAGGGAATGAGGACATCTCCCTGTCCGCCTTTTTTGTGCGCGCCGCCTGCATAGCCCCAGACAATGTCGGTTTCGCTGCCGTCGCTTTCACGCAGGTAGTACCGGCGTAACGCCGCCCCCCAGGGTGAGACCAGCGCACGCTGATTCCCGCAGGCGAGCGCAATTTCTGTATCCGGTGTCGTTTCATTCGTCATGATGCCCTACGTCACAGCCGATGGGGCGAGATCGAATCCCTCGCCCCTTTCTCACAGATCCTTGCCCATCAGATATTCAAACCGCTTCCGGAAGTCATCTACGGCCAGACCGGCCGTGGTGGCCAAACGGACGAGCCCCTGAGGCTGATTGAAATCATCCGGAGCCAATCGAATCATGTACCGCCTTGCAATGACGTACGACTCAGATTCCACATCCACCATACGCACCCTGGTACGGCCGGTCGCCGGGTCCAGAATGTCGCCGAACGGAATGGGAATGAAGCGGCCGTTTTGAATCGACACCATGGCGGCATTCCCGCCATCCAGGAGAAACTGGGCCGCGCAATAACCGAGATCGCGGGTATATTCCATATCGAACGAAATGGGATCGGCGCAGCGAAGCTCATACCCGATGTTCTTCTCGACGATGGTGGTCTTAATGCCGAAAGAACGCAGTTCCTTCTCCACCGCCCGCTTGAGCACGAAGCCGAAGTTGATCTCCGCCAGCCGCACATGTCCGTGCTGGTCCCGCTCCACATCCTGCAGCCCCTCGAGATCTTGTTGAGCGAGGCTTTCCACGAGGCCTTCAGCCAGGACCGCCACGCCGTCTGATCGTCCGGCATTGAGCCGCTTAATAAACGCGCCGACCAGGACATCGACCAGCGTTTTCAGACGAAGAGGTTTCTGTCGAAACTCCTCAGGAATCACCGTCAACGTGGCACCGGCCGCCTTCCCGATCCCGAGTGCCAGATGCCCGGCCTTGCGCCCCATCGTCACCACGAAATACCAGCGTGAAGTCGTCTCCGCATCCACCATCAAACTCTTCACGAGTTCAACGCCGATGTGACGCGCCGTCTGGAATCCGAACGTCGGAATGCCGTGCGGCAGGTCCAGATCGTTATCGATGGTCTTCGGCACATGCACGACCTGGAGGCGACCGGCGGCCCGCTGTTCCAACTTCAGCGCGGAGAACGCGGTATCGTCACCTCCGATCGTGATCAATCGAGTCACGCCGAGTGCGTTCAGACTCGTCAGGCAGGCATCAAGATGCTCGATTTTCTGAGTGGGGTTCGCGCGCGCCGTGCCGAGGCAGGAGCCGCCGCTGAAGTGAATCCGGCTGATATCTTCGATCGACAGGCGCTTCACCTTGCTGGTCTGGCCATCCATGATCCATTTGAAGCCGTCTTGAATGCCGATCACGTCGCACCCGCCAAGGATGCTTCGAATCGTCGCGGCCCCGATGACACTATTAATGCCGGGTGCCGGACCACCACCCACCAGAATCGCCACCACCGGTCGTTGCTTAATGGTTCCCATCTGCGCTGGATCTCCTCTAAGCCGTGGAAGGGTTGCCTTGCCCCTACTCAATCGCTCGTCAGCTCACACCATTCTGAAACGTCTCGTGCCAGGACCCTACACGGAGACGGAGAACGCGTCAAGAACCGGGACACGCCCCGACTGAGCGACAGAACAATCGATGGGGTTTGAGAGCCGGCGACGAGGATTCAAGCACAGAGCGGCGGGAGCACAGCCGGCTTCAAGCCGGCTGCCCCGCCGCTCTGGTGAAGAGAGAACGTTTAGGGGGTCTTACTTGCAGGGGCGTCCGCGGCATCGCCCTTTTCGACCTTGAGGACATTCACATCGAAGGTGAGCGTCTTTCCAGCCAATGGATGGTTGAGATCGATCAACACCTTCTTGTCATTCACTTCGAGGACCTTCACCAGCCGGTTATCCGACGCCTGCAAAATGTCTCCGACCTTGACGTCCTTGGGAAGCTTCTCTTTGTCCACGCTCTGGCGTAGCTTGTTGTTGTAGGGACCGTAGGCGTCCTGCGCCGCCACCTCGATGCGCCGTTTCTGTCCGGCCTTCATGCCATCGAGAGCCTTTTCCAGGCCTGGGACGATTTCATGCGCCCCCTGCACAAAGACAATCGGCTCCTGCCCGACATTCGAATCGGCGACGGACTTGTCTGGAAGCGTCAGAATGTACTCCAACGACACTTTCACCCCGTCGGCAATGGCAAGATCGCTTTGGGCATGGGCTACTTCGCCAAGGAATTGACCACCGACGGCCAGGAGCATGCCCAGCAACAGACTCCGTCCAACTTTCATCGACACATCCTCCTAATCATGCCGGTCCGGCAATCCCTGCCGAGCCATGCGGTTCTTCAACTGTTGCCCCGGCGCGGCGCGGCGGGACGATCCGCACGCCAACCTCGACGGCCCTGCCCGCCTCTCGCATCCTGAGGCATGGAGTTTTGGCGATCTCCGGCACGGCGCGGTCGGGCATCACGCCCCCGCCCATCATGCCTGGCCTGGCCGTTCGACTCAGGCTCATGCGCAGGAGGCGGCAATACCGCCAGTGCAGGCAGCGTCAGGCGCTTCGTTTGGATTCGCAAACGGCGCACCATCGCCAGGTATTCATGCTCTTCTTGCGGAGAAAGAATCAAGAGCGTCGCGCCGGATCGTTCCGCCCGACCCGTTCGGCCGGTGCGATGCACATACGACGTCGGGTTCCCGGGCAGCTCGTAGTGAATGACCTGCGAGACGGACGGCACATCCAAGCCGCGAGCGGCGACATCGGTCGCAACCAGTGTGCGCAACCGACCCGACCGGAACGCCGTGAGGGTTCGTTCCCGCTGGGCCTGCGAATGATTTCCGGTGATGGCCCCGACCGAGGCCGGCTCGCCGCCCAGACGGGCAGCTAATCGCTTCACCTTGTACTTCTGATCGCAAAACACCATCGACTGATCGCCGGACTCCGGAGATTGGAGCAGCGTGTGAATCAACTGCACTCGGGAAGATTCACTCGGCACCACGTAGTACGCGTGCGTGATCGTGGTGGGCGTATTCACCCCGGGATCCACCGCAGTCCGAGCGGGATTCTTCAACATCGATTCCGCTAGAGTCAAAATCTCCGGCGAAAAGGTCGCAGAAAACAGCATGGTCTGCCGTTGGCTGGGAAGCAATTGCAGAATACGCTGAATGTCGCGCAGGAATCCGCGGTCCAGCATTTGATCCGCTTCATCCATGACCACATATTCGATGCCGCGCAAGTCCAGATGGCGGGTCCCCGCCACGTCCAACAAACGCCCCGGCGTTCCAATCACGATCATCGGCGGTTGGCGCAATGCACGGTAGTGCCGTTCGATGGGGACACCGCCGTACACAGCCAGCGACGTGACTGACGGCGGCGCATACTTGCGCAATTCCATTTCAATTTGAAGGGCCAGCTCACGGGTCGGCGCGAGCACGAGTGCCCGCGGCGATCTGGCGGATCCGGCATGCGACGCGGGGGCATGACCGGCAGGCTTCCAGCCTTCCTTGACGGCCCGTTCGATCAAGGGAATGAGAAAGGCCAGCGTTTTCCCGCTGCCGGTCTTGGCCTGGGCCAGTAGATCGCGCCCCTCTAGCGCGAGCGGAATCGCCGCGCTCTGAATGGGAGTCGGCGCGGTAAACCCAGCCTGTTGTAAACGGTCAGCGAGAAACGATGTAAGAGACAATTCGGCAAACGACACCATGCAACGACACTCCTAAATCTCTATCTTGGGAAAACAGGGGCAGATAAGCTGATGGCCCTGCAGACCAGAGAGAGGACAACACGGTAAGAAAAACGCAGGGGCTACCCTGTCGGCAGCCCCTGAATAGGTATAGCGAAACGAGCGCAGCTTAGTGCCGGCCCCCGCCCATTCCACGTCCTCCGCCACCACCGGAGCGGGGCTCCTGCGGGCGGGCTTCATTCACAGTCAACGTGCGGCCCCCGAACTGTGTCCCGTTCAACGCGTTGATCGCCGCCTGCGCCTCGGAATCTCCCGACATTTCGACGAAGCCGAAACCCCGTGACTGGCCGGTGAACTTGTCCGTAATGATGCGCGCCGACGTCACCGCCCCGTGCACCGCAAACAGGTCACTCAGCTGTTGCTCGGTGGTTGAATATGGCAAGCCGCCAACGTAGATCTTCGAACCCATTGGGTTCCTCCTTTGAGAATAAAATGGTGTTGTCTGGGACTCGAGAAAGAAACGAGGAAGGAATGGGGCGAAGATGCAAACACAGCGGCAATCTTAGCTCTGGCTTCCGAAATTCCCGGGAAGAACCCAAAACAACATCGAATGCGAGCCCTGTAATTCTACTTCTACTTCACCGCCAAGGCCCTTCGCAATGAAGCACCTTCACTGTATCCTACCGAAATAGGAAAGGCAAGCGTGAAATCGTCTCCGGTCGAACCGGACCACCGGCACCAGGCCTAGTAGGCAGCCGGAGCCGACAAGGGACGGCTGGAATACAGTGGCGAGGCATTGAAATTATCGAATCGCGCAGACGCCTGCCCTCTCACCAAAATCCCCACCTGTCCGACGCCAAGTGTTTGATCCTCAACAGAAAGCGCCAGGCTCCCGTCGAAGAAGGTTTCCACGAAATCTTTGCTGATGATGGTGTTCCGTTGAACCCGAAGCGTATGCCACTCAACCGGCTTCGACTTAATCGCCGCCCGGCCCAAAATCGACTCTTTGCCTTCGATCACCCGCACCACCTCTATAGACTTCTGGGAGATATCCACGACCGTCGCATAATAATTCTTCGGGTCTTTCAGGCCGAATACCACTCCGATCTGCCCGGACGCGGCCTCGGCTCCCTGGCGAATCCGGACGACCAGCTCAGGATATTCATACTGAAATCCTTGCGCGACCAACAACTCGACACAGGCGGGACAAGAAGACGCCCCCAGCACCACATTGGGCGAGGAAGGCGCCGCCGATTGCGGCTCCACTTTCCACTCCCCGCCTGGTTGATCGCCCGAAGCCACGGCGAGAAATCCCTTTGGAACCCCTCCCGCCTGATCCGTATCGAACGTCCAGTTGTTGAAGAGCTGGGGACTCGCCTGTTGCCGCAAATGCTCCGCCTTTTCCGTAGACGTTTCCTTCGGCACCGCCAACACCGATTCCACCCCGCTCACCGACATCATGGTCAGCACCATGACACCGACATATCTCCTGATAGTCCTGAAATGCGCCACAGGAAGCGACTCACTATCACGTGGGGTCTGTATCTGCCTTATCAGCTCGTTTCCATATTGCACGGGAGCACTCCTCCTTCGAGCGGATCTTATGATTTCGACTGGGTCTGCTTGATCCGGATGATGTCCTGCTGAAATCGATCGCGTTCAGCCAGGATCTTTTTTCGTCGCCAGCCGCGCAACGTCCACCACTTTATCTTATCCATGAAGGTCACCACGGGGGGAGGCACGCTCCCGACAGGCCCGTGCTGAAATTCATAGCCTTGATGTGTGCCTTGATTCTCGCGAAACCGTCCGTACTGATGGTCGTACAGACCTTTGCCCTGCTCTGCCATAGGTCCTACCCTTCGCCTCGCTCGTCGATCTGTGCCCGGCGCCCTGCAGCGTATCAGCTCCTGAAAGAAAGGGGTCCGACGCTCACCTGATGGCCGATAGTACATTGAGCCCTCGGCTCTCTGCAATGGGATCGACCGGGTATGCTATAGTGCTGCCCGTTCGCAAGACACCGCTCGTACCCCAGGTGATGAGGCACCGGATGGACCTATCCCATCAGCCGCCGCGACGATGGAGCGATACCCTGGCAGGCATGATCTGGCTGCCCCGGTTGATCGACAAGGTGCGCGCGTTTCAGGCCGACACGCTTGGAACCTATGCTTATCCTTCCGCACTGGACCAATCCTTCATGCGACACCTCCGGTTCACGCCCGCCCATATCGAGCCGCTGGTTCGTGAGATGACCTCTGATGAGGCGATTGCCGCAGGCATTCGTCAGCACATTCCGCTCAGCGATGAGGAAATCCGGACACGCTGCGCAGCATTTCAAGAAAAATATTGGTGGGCATTCGCAGTTCTGGATCGAGACGATGGCTATGTCCGCGGCCTGGGGTATCCGATTCCGCGTTTTCTGCAGCCACCGCTCTGGCGATGGTATCAACGCTGGTCGGCACAAAAGGCCTCTGCCGCGTCTATCTGATGTTCTGCGATCGCTCCATACCATTGGCGCCTTGCCGGCGGGAGACCAGGGCCACTGAATCGTCATACATTGCTCGACTTCCGTTTCACCTGCTGTTCATCCTGTGCATGACCCTGGCTGCCGGCCGGGGTCTCGCCGCAGAGACGGACTCCTCGTCCACAGCGCTCACACGGGCATTGAGCCTGATTTCCAGTGAGCGCATGCTGGCGGATATTCGCACGTTGAGCGGACCGGCATTCAACGGACGCCAGACCGGAACACCTGACGACCTCGCTTCCGCGGAGTTTGTGCAACAGCGATTCCTGGAGCTACAACAGCATCGCTCACCGGGGGCCGAATCTCCCGGCGCGCCCGCTCGAAGTCCCATACACACCCAGATTCAGTCCGCTTCCGTCCACACAACGAAGATCGACGATGATTCACTGCTCCAGATCGGAGGGATTGCTGAGCGTCAACCTGCCGTGGTCGGCACCGACTATCTCCCGATCCTCGATTCCCCTTCAGTAGAGTTGGAGGCCTCGATTGTGTTCGTCGGATACGGGATCTCCGATCCGGCCGGCGGACTCGATGACTATGCCGGGATCGATGTCCGGAACAAAGTGGTGCTGTTTCTCCGGGGAAAACCTGAACGGTATGCCAAGCAGGTGTCCCACACCGACAAAGCGCACATGGCCCACGCGCACGGCGCCATCGGCTACCTGACTGCCACAGGGCCGATCCTCAACGCGTACGAAACCCGTCGTGGCGTCACAGGCCGTCCGAGTGCCTTCTACGGGCTTACGGACCCTCAACGGACGATTCCCGGCGCATGGATCAGCACCGCCCTCGCCTCAGCCATCCTTGGTGCAGAGCAGCCCGGCGAGGACAACCGGTTGCGGGGCTTGCAGCAGCAACTCAATGACACCATGACCCCGCAATCCATGACCATCGACATCTCGATTCGAATGCGGTGGCACAGTACGCAAGAAAACGGCACGCTTCAGAACGTCATTGCGCTCCTTCCCGGACAGGATGCCGCGCATCAGCACGACGCCATCCTGATCGGAGCCCACCGCGATCATTTTGGAAAACAAAGCGGGTTACTCTTCGCCGGAGCCGATGACAACGCATCGGGCACCGCCGTGATCCTGGAAGTCGCCCGGGTGCTGACCTCAATGCCCGTCGGTCCGAAGCGCTCGGTTCTATTCGTATCGTTCAGCGGAGAAGAGCAGGGTTTGCTGGGATCGAAACTGTACGTGAGTCAACCCATGATGCCGCTGACCGCTACCGCGGCCATGATCAATGTGGATCATGCGGCAGTCGGAAACGGACGGCTGACGATCGGGGTGACCGGTTTAGAAAAACCTGCGGCGCAGCAGGTTGGGGAACGAGCCGGACTTGCGGACCGTCTCGATCTGTTCGGTTTTTTCCCGGGGGGAGACCATGTGCCGTTTAAGGAAGCGGGCGTTCCCACCGTAACCGTGGTGAGCGGCGGAATTCATCCGCACTTCCATCAGTCGACCGACACGGCGGATACCGCCAATGCGGATATTCTCTCAGCGGCCGCGCGCTACGTACTCGCCATAGCCTGGCAACTTGCCGACGCGCCCTAACACTGTGTCGGCCGGTCGTGCTGCACCCAACCGGATGTTGTCGAGCCGGCGCTCACACCGCGGCTGACCGTTTAAGCAGGCGCCGCTACTTCACCGAGACCACTTCGACCTTGCCGGCACGACGGATCACCGTAATGCCCACATCCAGATCATGGCGCCGCAAGAGAAGATCTACCGAGGCGGTGCCCACCTTCAGATTCTTGATCTGCATCTTGTCGATGAACTCCGGGAGGATCGGATGGTTGAATACCACCTTCTGCTCCGACGCGATAATCGATAAGCCCAAACAGGCCTGGAGCACCATGAAGGCCGACCCCGCAGCCCATGCTTGAGGGTTGCAGGCGACCGGATACCGCGTCAGGCCCTGGCCCGGTCTGCGTACGAATCCGCAGAAAAGTTCCGGCAAGCGGTGAAAGTCGAGCACGAGACTGACCTCGAACATGCCGGTCATGATTTTTTCCACACCGGACTTGAGGCCGTACCGGGCAAGACCGACCGCAATCATGGCGTTGTCGTGCGGCCAGATCGATCCGTTATGGTAGGACATCGGATTATACCGGCGCTCCGAATCGGCAAGAGTCCGCACACCCCATCCGCTGAACAGCTCATCCGACATGAGCGTCTCCGCCACACGCCTGGCATGCTCATCGCTTGCAATCCCCGTATAGAGACAGTGGCCGGCGTTGGATGTCTTCACCTGACAGGGCCGTTTGTGGCCATCCAGGGCAAGCGCATAGGTTGACGATTCCTCGCACCAGAATGCCTCTTCGAAACGTTCCTTGAGCGACCGCGCCTGCCGACGAAGCTGACTGGCACGATCGATATAGCCCAGCGCATCTGCCAGCTTCGACGCCTGCACTTTGGCGTCGTACACATACCCTTGCACTTCACACAGGGCGATCGGTCCTTCAGCCAGCGAACCGTCCTCATGCGAAATCGAATCATGGGAATCTTTCCAGCCCTGATTGTCCAGACCGGTGGGTGATTTCCGTACATACTCCACAAACCCGTCGCGGTCGGGATCACCGAAGGTATCCATCCAGGTCAACGCCGCTTCGAGGTTGGCCCAGATCGACTGGATAAACGCCAGATCGGCCGTCCGTTCGTAATAGGCGCCGGCCAGCATCACAAACAGCGGCGTGGAATCGACACTGCCGTAGTAGAGACCGAAGGGAATCTCGTTCAGCGCCGCCATCTCACCTTTGCGGGTCTCGTGGAGGATCTTCCCCGGCTCGGCATCCTGAGCGGGGTTCACCTCTTTGGCCTGCGTCGATGCCAGATAGGCCAGGACGCCGCGGGCCAATTCCGGCCTGATCCACAGACATTCGAGCGCCGTGATAACCCCGTCCCGTCCGAATGGCGTGCTGAACCAAGGCACCCCGGCATAGGGGTAGGGACCCTCATTCGTGTCGGTAACCATCATGCGAACATCCAACACCGAGCGATTCCACCATTCATTGAATTGGGCGTTGGAGGTCTGAATGGTGCAATCTTCGGTCTGCTCCGCACCGAAGGCCAGCCCCGCTTCGGCCATTGCGGCATCGTACGCCAACAGCGGCCGATGGCTGTCCCCCACATCGCAGGCCACCATCACCGCCACTGCCGTTTCCCCCTTCGGGTCGAGCTCGATATCGAAGGTGGCTTGTGAGGCCGTGATCTCCAGCGGCTCCGGAGCAAACTGAATCCGCGCCTCCCGGGTTACCTCATCGAGGCCTTCGTACCTCAACACCAGCAGATCCTTCCGCAACACGTTCGGCAGCATCCGCCCCTTCCGCTCACGCTTTTTCCCACGTACCTCGAAGATATCCGCAAAGTCGGCCTCAAACCGGATCGACAACGTCATCTTCACGGGGGACAGACTGTAGTTGGACAGTCGGAAGCGTTCGTAACTCACCCCGTTCCAGAGGAAGCGCGACCGGAAGACGTGTACACTCCCGCGCGGAATTGCGATGCGGCCGTCCCGATACAAGTCCGGATTCGTCAGATCCACGGCCAGCAAGGCATTGTCCTCCTTGACCGTTGAGCTGAGCAGCATCGGCCGGTCATTATTGAGAAACACTTCCTGGCGCGACAAAAACCGAGTCCCCTGGTGAAAGACGCCCTGAGTTCCACGGCCCACCGGCTGGATGTCCCCATACCGATCGTAGACGCCGAACGTTTCTCCGTGCTTGAGCACGCGCGTGCGATCGTCCGCCATCGATGAACTGGCCAGGATATAGAACTGATCATTGACACTGATAATTTCTTCCACGTCTTCCTCCCCTGCTCCCGGAATCACCGACGCGACGAGTCCGGAGCGACCTCACGACGCGCTCGTCCCGTTTTTTCGCCGACTCACGCTGCTCGTCGTCCGACTCCCCTTCCGGAGAGGGCCGGTCCGCTCGACCATCCGTTGAATGCTATTAATGACTCGTAGGCTGCGTGACCATGACCACAGACTGCGGCTCCTCCGCAGATGGAACGGTCGCCTCAGCCCAATGGGTCTGTACCCAGCGCGCCACCCGCATCGAGACCAGCGCCGACAGGAATAGCCCCACACCGATCCCGAACACACTGGGACGCTCGCCGAATTCCTGCGTCACCCAGCCGAAAATCGTCATGCCGGCAATCGCGGAGGTCATCGCACCCAGGTTGTAAATCGCCAGCACCCGTCCCAGGAGCGAGGCCGGGGCAATTTCCTGCAATACGCCCCAGGCCACCGGTGTGAGCGTCCCGGCCCCCATTCCGATGATGACCATGAGTGCCGCCGCGATCAAGCGATTCGACGTTACAATTAAACCGAGCAGCGCAAGACCGCTGATAAAGCTGGAGAGCGCCATCAACTGAATCCGTTTGGGCAGGGACCAGGCCGACAACGACACGAGGCCCAGTGACACCAGCAACAACCCGATGCCGAATGCCGACCAGAGGTACCCGACCTCGATAGGCCCGAGGTCCAGCAACTTCTTACCGAACACCGGAAAGAGCGTGCTGAAGGCGCTCGTGGCGAAGGTATACATGGAGGCCGCTCCGATGAGCATCAAAATGACCCGTTGACGATGGAGCACATAGTGGAAGCCATCGAGTACATCGCTGAAGGTTCCCGCCAGGGAGCCGCCGCCGGCCGGCTGGGATTCGGCCCGGGGAAAACGAATGAACGCAAAACAAGCGGCGGAAATGACATAGCTGACCGCATTCACACAGAGGACTTCCTGAGAACTCATGGTCGCGATCCCGACGCCGCTCAGCGCCGGCCCGACGATGATCCCGATGCTGGTCGTCGTCTGCAACAGGGCATTGGCGGCGGTGAATTCGTGGCGGGAGACCAGCGACGGAATAGCGGCGGTCAATGCCGGCCCAAACACCGCGGAGGCGACCGCATGGACGAACACCATGAGATACAGCCGCTCGATACTGAACGAGTCGACCGGCAACAAACAAGGCAGCACGCCCAGCACCAGCGCGCGAATCAGGTCGCTGCTGATCAGCAAGAGTTTCTTGGGAACACGATCGACGACGACACCGATGAAAGGACCGAACAGAATGGGCGGCAGGGTCTGCAACAGCCCGATCATGGTGGTCTTGAGAGGAGAGCCTGTAATGGAGTAGACGAACCAGAGCAACGCGAGCTTCGACACACCATCGCCGACTTGCGAGACCATCTGGCCCCACCAGACGAGCGTGAAGTCGCGCGTCAGCAGATGCGGCGACCACTTCACGTTGGGGCGTCCCGTTCCTCCTCCGTTCACGTGCCGTGGTTCCATAGTGTCAGCAGACTGCGTGTCGGACCTCCTGTCCCCCTGTCGTCACGACCCGTTCCTATTCTCCGGCCACCAAACGCACGGCATCGGTATTCACGGCGCGTACGCCCGGAACCTGTCGGGCGGCTTGCGCCGCTTCGAGGACGATGATCTGAAACCGCGTCGCCCCGTTCAGGGTGACGATGCCGTCCTCAGTTTTCACATCGAACTTGACCGATTGCAAGGTTTTGCTCTTCTCGAACCGTTCTTTCACCAACTGCGTGATGATTTTGTCGCGTTCCGCGAAGAGCCCATGGGCCGCATCCTGTTCAACTTTGAGTCGATTCTCGACGGCGTGCACGCCGTCGAGACACCGCACGATGTCCGTCGCCACGCGCCTATCCGATTCCTGCGACACCTTTCCGAGCAGGACGAGATCCTTGTCTTTGGCATCGACCTCGATGTCATAGGGAAACAGGTGCGGATCCGCCATGAGCGCCAGCTTCGCGGTCACCATGGACGAACGTATCGGCTTCTTACCTTCCGGCTCCGGCGCCTTGGGGCGTTCTCCTGCGCCGGGCTCCCCCGGCGGTGCCTGTGTCTCTGCCGCCGGTTTCACCTCTGTCGCATGAGGCACCGTTGGACAGGGATGTTCAGCCGCCGCGTCAGGCTCTTTTGCTTTAGACTCCGGCTCCTTGGGTTTCGCCTCCGCCTCTTTGACCTTGTGTTCGGATTCCTTAGCCTTCGCCGCCGGCTCCTTCACTTTCGGCTCCGGCTCCTTGGCCTTGGTCTCCGCTTCCTTTACCTTCGGCTCCGGCTCCTTGGGTTTCGCCTCCGCCTCTTTGGGCTTTTCAGGAGGCTTGGTATCTGTTTCCTTGGGTTTCGAGTCAGGCTCCTTCGCTTTCGGTTCCGGCTCCTTCGGCTTGGCATCGGGATCCTTCGGTCGTTGCACCGGCGGGGTTTCGGACTTTCCCTCAGGCGTCGATTCCGCCACAGCAGTCCCATTCACATACCCCACCCCCGACGCCGCTAGCAGCGCCAGGATACCTGTCACGTAGACGGTTCGAATCACCCGCATAGGCGTGTGCCCCTCATGTATTGAATAAAACCGAGACTGCGAAGCCGATCCCCGAGAGCTCGTCATCACCATCGTCTCGGAAAACGAAACATCCCCGGAAGCAAAGACATACGCGACGGAAGAGCAGAAAGCAACACCGGCAATGCCCCGCTATACAGTCAACACAAGGGCAAGAGAAAACCGGCAAGCACCGGTTGGATGACTTGCAGGCCGACAACAAACGGATGTGAAGGGAGTATTACGCAACAGCCGGACTCACCACGTGGCCACGGCGGCTTACCTGCACCGTGACCATCGCAGTGAGCAAGAGGAGCAATCCGATCCCGATAAGGCTGACGGCCGGTCCCAACGCGTCGGCGGCCCATCCGAACCCGGCCATCCCGACCATGGCGGAGGCCATCCCGCCGACGCTGAACGTGGTGAACACACGTCCCAGCAAATGTTCCGGGGTGACTTCCTGGAGCATCGCCCATACGACCGGATAGAAAAGAGACGTACTTCCGCCGATGATGACGATCAGCAAGAACGTGCTGAACAGCACTGGAGTTTGAATCAATCCCAAGGCACAGACCGCAATACCGCCGATAGCCAACGAACGACCGATCTTGCCGATGCGATCCTGGAAGGTCCCCTGGGGCGTCCGCGCCAGCCAAATGGAGGCTGCCAGCATTCCGATACCTAAAGCCGACCACAACCAGCCCAGTTCCATGGGACCGACTTGTAACAGCTCCTTCGCTACTACCGGGAGGAGGAATACGAAGGCGCTGATCGCGAGGTTGTAGAGCACGGCGGTAATCATCAACGCGAATACCACCCGATGCTGGAGGAACACGAAGCGGAATCCGACCATCATGTCCTGCATGACGGGGGTCGCCAACACATCGAGCCCCTTCACCGTCCGGCTATCCCGCACGCGAATCGGCAGGAGGAAGAGCGCGGACACCAGAAAGGTCGCAGCATCCACATAGAGCACATTCTGAGCGCCGATCAACGCGATGCCCAATCCACTCATGGCCGGCCCCAGCAACACACCGATGTTGGTGGTGCTCTGAAGGAACGCATTCGCGGTCGTCAATTGCGACCGCTGAACGATCAGCGGGACCGCAGACGACAGCGCGGGTCCGAACACCGTTGAGACGATGGAAATGAGGAAGACCAACACATACAACCGCTCGAGCGTCAGCATGTCGAACGTATAGAAGAGCGGTATCAGGAGCACCATCAATGTGCGTAACAGATCGACGACGATCATCACAGTCTTCTTGGGAAGGTAATCGAGGTAGACGCCGATCAGAGGACCGAAGACCAAGGGGGGAATCGTTTGCAACAACCCGATGGCGGTCATCTTGAGCGCCGACCCGGTCATTTCATAGACGAACCAGAGGAGCGCCACCTTGTTCAAACCGTCGCCGATCTGAGAGACGACCTGGCCGGCCCAGAGACAGCCGAAATCACGGGTTCCCAATAGCCGCCACCCGTTCACATTCGACTCAGGGGTAGATTGCAACTCAGCTGCCATGCTTGTCCTTCCGCGAAATTGATGTCGCGCTGACTAGAGGTTCGAAGCGTGCTGCTGCCCGGATTTCCCAGGGAGCGCAGCGGCATCAGTGATTAACTGCTGGTAGATCTTCACGTAGTCGTTCGTCATCCGCTGGGCGGTGAATCGCTCATCGAACACCTGCCGGCATCGGTTACGATCGATCGTGCTGAGCTTGTCGACCTGGCTCACCATTTCATCGAGATTTTCGCTGATGAAGCCGGTGACACCGTGGCCGATAATTTCCGGGATGGATCCCCGCCGGTAGGCGAGAACCGGCGTGCCGCAGGCAAGACTTTCAATCAACACGAGGCCGAAGGGCTCCGGCCAGTCGTACGGGCAGATCAGGCCGATGGCATTCCCGATAAAATCACTCTTCTCCGCATCGGTGATCTCTCCCACAAACTCGATCAAGGGATGGTCGAGGAGGGGCTCGACGACGCGCTCGAAATAGGCCCGGTCGGCCGGGTCGACTTTGGCTGCCATCTTCATGGGGATCCCGACCCGCTTGGCCAGTTCGATCGCTTGATCCGGACACTTTTCCGGCGAGACCCGTCCCAGAAACGCCAAGTACTTGCCCGGTTCAGGATGGAATTTATAGAGATCGTGCGGCAGGCCATGATAGACGGTGTTTTGCCAATTGCACCAGGGCAGCGGCCGACGCTGCGAATCAGAAATGGACACCAGCGGCAGCTCCGCAAAGTCACGGAAGACCGGCACGAGTTCGGGCAAATCGAGCCGGCCATGGAGCGTCGTGACGACGGGCACACGACATCGGCGAGAGAGAGAAAATGCCAGAAAGTCGAGATGGGAGTGGATCAGGTCGAACTGATCGGCGGACGCGAAGACCTGCTCCATCATCTGAATGAGCGGCGCTTCGCGATTGAAGATCCCGGTGTTCAAACGCAAGGCCTGCTGGCAGGGCGCCTCCAATTTTGCCTTTGTCACTGAATCACCGCTGGCGAACAATGTCACCTGATGCCCCTGACGGACAAGTTCTTCCGTCAGGTAGGAGACGATGCGTTCCGTGCCTCCGTACAACTTCGGAGGGACGCTCTCCCACAGCGGCGATACCTGGGCAATCCTCATAAGGACAATCTCCTTTAGTCTTGAACGGGTCAGCGGCCGGTGCCGGAAACGGCGTCGAATATTACACCACGCCCGCCACCATCTGCCGCATTCTTTCTGTTCTGCCTATCCGATTCAATTGACATCTTTGACACGGGCTGATTGTTTTTGTCGTCTTGATGCCGATGGAGTGAATGCTCGCGATGACCGGAGGGCAAAGCAAGCGTTGTACCGCCACGTGCCCCAGGAGTGAGGCTCACGCAAACCAACATTCAAAACGATTATTAATCAATAACTTAGCATAACCCGTGCAACATTTCACCTGGACATCGATGGATTTGTGGGCTGTGGATTCTGTTGATAATTCAGCTCCCGACCCGAATCGGCTGTGACAGGCTTGCGTCGACCAACCAAACCGCCACAGAGATTTCCCGTCTCGCGCTCAGAAAATGTCCTCCGTCCGGTTCCCTCCCCTTCGACGAAACCTCGCGCACGCAGCCATTACGACAGACTCGTAGCGCTTCAAATAAGAAGACCTTCGTTCAGGGAAATATTGCGTATCGGCGAGACCATACTTCGCAGGGTCCATCCACCGACGCGGGCCGGGGTGATCCAACATGCTGCTCAGCCCGGACTATTCATGAGTGCCGTCGCGAGGCATCCGGAACGGAAGCCCGCCAAGGCTGCTCGCATGTAAGGCCGACGCAGGCGTACTTGCTGTTTGATGAGGAGGCCGAACGAGAATAACCTCACCGCGCGACAGGATCGGACGCCGGAGCAGGTAGTCATGACTAGTCTTGGTCAGGGAATGATGTCGTCGAGCAGACCCGACTGAACGGGAGAAAGCGGCCCCGCCTCGCGCGGGACGGGAGGAAAGACCACGGGCGACCCAGCTTGATTCGCACCCTGAATCAGCCCCACCGAGAGTTGCGGACCGAGTGTCATCAGGGCGCCGCTCCAGGCCTGCCCGGTCGCCGGATTGCGGAAGTTATACGATTCGAAGTTATTCCCGAAGTTATATATGTACCCTTGCGTCCCCTGGTTATCGATATAGAGGTTTCCCGGCCCCACCAGACCGAACAGCGGCGCGACCCCTCCTCCCAAACCTCGCACGCTCGAGACGGATTGCGCCGCTGCCGGGGAAGTCAGCAGCAGTATCGTCAGACCAGCCACCGACACGCTCCTCAGCATGGACACCGACTTCTGTTTATGGTACCACGCCAGCATCATTTTGAATTCAGTATGGCTCAACGCAGACCTCGCATCAAGGAGTTTGTTATGACGAATGCAATCCTCCGGGGGTGCCTTTTCATCGGGAGCGCAGCGGCGCTCCTCCTCTGGACGGCGCCCGATTCCTTCGGCCTGGAAGTGAACAAGCCGGTCCCGACGGAACGTCGGGAGGCCATGTCGCTCGCCGACGCCGTCCTGAAGGCCTTGCAGAACAATCTCGATATCAGCATCGGTCGCCAAACGAGAGAGAGTCGCCTGGCCGACATCGTGATCGAGCAGGCGAAGTTCGATCCGACCGTCAGTTTGAACGGGCAATACAACCGTCAGGTCTCACCGCTCAACCGGCCGATCCTGGGATTCACCGGGGCCAACCTGCAGGAGATCACCAAATTCGACCAGAACTCCCACTCGCTCACCGCCGACATCACACAGAATCTCCCGACCGGCGCCAACTACGATTTGAACTACAGTCCCCAACGCAGCTACGTGAGCGGCCCCAACACCTTCCTCTTCAACCCGGCCTGGACCGGCGGACTCGCCTTGACGGTCACCCAGCCGTTGTTGAAGAACTTCGGAACCGACATCAACAAGACGTTCATCTCGATCGCGCAGAACAATGCCACGGTCGAACAACATGTCTTTCTCGACCGTGTGCTCACCGTCATCGCCAGCGTCGAACAGACGTTTTGGGAGATGGTGTTCGCGAATGAGAATCTCAAAGTCGCGCAAGCGGCGCTTAAGGCGGCGGAAGAACTGCTGGCCAGCAACCGCGCCAAGGCCAAGGCCGGGGTCATGTCGATCGTCGACGTGCTACAAGCCGAAGCCGCCGTCGCCTCGCGGGTCGAGCAAATCCTCGTCGCGGAAAAATCGATTCGCGATCAAGAGGACCAGTTGCGCCGCCTCTTGAACCCCGCCGAGGAGGAACTCCGGCAGGACTTGCGCCTGATCCCGACCGATCCGCCTGTCACCTCTCTGGAGGCCATCAGCTTGCAAGAAGCCATCGATATCGCCATGGAGCGCCGGCCCGAGGTGTTACAGGCCGGAAAGAATGTGGAGAGCAGCGATCTGAATGTGAAGTTCGCCAAGAACCAGCTCCTCCCGACCCTGTCAGTACAGGGCACGATGGGACTGTCGGGGCTCGGCGCAGACTACGGCGACGCCACGCGGCGGAACTTGGGTGGTGACTTTTACAATTATGGTGCCGGCCTTGTCCTCAGTTACCCCATCGGAAACCGGTCGGCCTACAGCACCTACAACAAACGGCAATTGGAATCCCGTAACGCCCAGTCGTCGCTGCAGAGCGTCCGTCAGCAGGTGATCGTCGGCGTCCGGGAAGCGGTCCGTCGCGTCCACACCGATTTCAAGCGCATCGAAACCACCCGGTCGGCCCGTATCATGGCCGAAAAACAATTACAGGCCGAACAGGAGCGGTTGAAGGTCGGCCTCAGCACGACACGCTTCGTACTCGACTTTCAGCGCGATCTGGCCACCGCCCAAGGCAACGAGCTTCGGGCGGTCCTGGATTACAACAAGTCCCTGTCGAACCTGGCCCGCAACAAAGCCACCACCCTTGAGCGATACAGTCTGCGGCTCGACTAACCTGTCCATGATCAAGCCTGACGACGCGTCCTCGACTCATGCGACTCAGGCCGGCGAACGGGGAGCAGCCCTCGTGCTGCTCCCCCTGACCGCCACCATCCTGTTTTACAGCTCACCGACCACACTCCAACAACACAGCCTCGTTCAGTTTCTCCCCCAGGCCTGTGCCTATGCCGCCTTCATCGCCTGGAGCACGATCAATGGATCCGTCACCCGTCGAGTCGGGCTTGTTCGCCGGCTCGTCCCGCAAGGACTCCGTTGGGGCCTGCTCACAGGCCTGACACTCGGCCTGACCAATGTGCTGGTCATCCTCTACCTCGTTCCCATTCTTGGAGGAGACTACCGATTTCTCGCCGATACCCCGCACGCCCACATTCCCCTGCCGATCATGGTGCCCTGGTTCATCCTGTTCATCGCCACGATGGTCGAGCTGAACTTTCGCGGTTTTCTCCTGGGACGGCTCCTCGCCCTGGGGCTCCCGCCTCCGATCGCCGTGCCGGTGAGTGCCCTGCTGTTTGCCTTCGATCCCTTTCTGGTGGCAACCTTTCAACACCTGCATTGGATTGCCGTCTGGGACGGCTTGGTCTGGGGTGTCTTATGGGTCATGCTCAAAAACCTCTACGCGCCGATCGTGGCGCACGCCGTCGAAGTCATCGTCTTGTATAGTGTCATGCGAGCGATATTGACCTAATACTGCCCTTACCGGGCGGCCGGAATAACCTAAAGTAACCGTTGCACTCACAATGTATTCACCACTCCTGACATAGCAATACGGCACTCCATGAACCCTTCCTTCTCAGGCCATCTCGTCAACGATGTCTTCGGCGATCCCGGCCTGTTCGTGGAAGTGCGTTGGTCCAAACGTGCCCTCCTCTTCGACCTCGGCCACAACGATGCGCTCGGGCCCACCCGCCTCCTGCGCACCGGCGACATCTTCATTTCGCACACGCACATGGACCACTTTATCGGCTTCGATGCGCTGCTTCGGGTCGCCCTCGGGCGCGGCAAGACTCTGCAGCTCTACGGGCCGCCCGGCCTCATCGCCAATGTTCAAGGAAAACTTCATGGCTACACCTGGAACCTCGTGGATGGGTATCCGCTCACTATCACCGTGCAGGAATTCCACGAGCAGACAATCCGGCGCGCCACCTTCCTCGCAACCGATGGATTCCAGCGCCACGACGCTCCGGAGGGAGCCCCCATCAATCGGCAAGCCGGCCATCGCTTTTCCGTGCTCGCCGATCCCATGTTCACCGTCGAGGCGGTGGCACTCAATCACCGCATTCCTTCCCTGGCCTACTCGCTACAAGAACAGTTTCATGTGAACGTCAACAAGGAGCGGCTGCACGAAGCCGGGCTACCAGTCGGCTATTGGCTGAAGGAAGTGAAGCAGTATCTCTGGCAGGACAAGCCGGACGACTTTCGATTTCAGGCCACGCTCTACCATGAACACCACAAGGAGGAGAGGGAATTTGTCCTGGGCGAGGTCCGCGAGCGATTCATCACCATCAGCCGCGGCCAGAAACTCGCCTACGTGGTGGACGCGCGATACGACGAAGAAAATGAAGCCAAGATCGTGGAGCTTGCGCAAGGCGCCGACATCTTTTACTGTGAGGCCCCCTACCTGGATCAGGATGCGGACAAGGCGAGGGATCGCTACCACCTCACCGCGCGCCAGGCCGGAGTCATGGCGAAGAAAGCCGGTGTGCGTGAGCTGGTCGTGTTCCACTTCTCCCCGCGCTACACGGGATTGGGCCACCGGATCGAGGCGGAAGCGCAACAGGCATTTCGAGGCAGCTGAAGGAGGCTACGGATGGGCGACTGGGCGAAGTACGGATTGTACTTCTTGTTGGGCGGAACGATCGTCAGTATCTCGACCTATCTCGGCTCGCAAGGCCGGTCGTTTCTCGCCGCCTTCGCCAGCACCTTTCCCGCGATGACCGGCGCGACGTTCATCCTCATCTATCTCAACGGCGGCAGCGAACACCTCGTGACCTACGCGAAGAACCTGCTCTGGTTCGTGCCGCCCTGGCTCGTCTATGTCGGCTGCATGATCTACGGCGTGGAGCGCGTCGGCTTCTGGCTCTCCATGGCCGGCTCCATGGTCCTCTACATGTGCTGCGTGGGGCTGGTAAAGCTGCTGGCGCGGTAGGCTCCGACACGTAAAGCGCGCCTTTTCGACATTTCATCCCTCCTGCCGTATACTGCGGCAGCCTATCGCAAGGCAGCCGAAATGGACATTCAACCGATCACGCGATTTCTGTCGGAGCAGATCCCCGATCTCCTGGCCATCTACCAATTTGGCTCACAGGCCCAGGGCACCGCGCGACCTGACAGCGACATCGACCTCGCGGTGCTGGCCATCACGCAGCTAACCGGTGAACGGCTCTTTCACTTGGCGCAGGAACTCGCCATACAGATTGGACGAAACGTGGACCTCCTCGATCTGCGGGGAACGACGACGGTCATGCGCGCACAGATTATAAGCACCGGCCGCTGCCTTGAAAGCCGTGACGAGCAGGCCCGCGCCGAATTCGAGATGTATGCCTACTCTGACTATGCGAGGCTCAACGAGGAACGGCGGGATCTACTGAAGGACATCAAAGAACGCGGGCTAATCTATGGCTGATGACGTGGTACTGAACAAGGCGGCACGTATCGAACGATGCCTGGCCCGCATCAGCGAAGAGTATGGCGGCATGCGTGAACACCTCTACGAGAATCAAACGAAACAGGATGCCATCGTCCTCAATCTTCAACGCGCATGCGAAACCGCGATCGATCTCGCCATGTATGTCGTGCGACGAAATGGGTTGGGGCTGCCGCAGGAAAGCAGGGATGCGTTCGCCTTGCTAGAGAAAGCTCAACTTCTTCCTGCCGAGTTAGCCGGCCGACTCCAGCGAATGGTCGGCTTCCGCAACGTCGCCGTGCATGAATACACGCGCCTCAACCTCGATATCGTTCACACGATTATCACCAAACATCTGGACGACTTCCGCCGGTTCTCCTCAACCATCGTCAAAGCTTGTGCATAGAGGGGGAACCGTACCGAACAAGCCGTCATCACCAACCACACCAATTTAACGCCCCAATCTCAGCTCACGATCCCTCTGTCAACGTATTCCACCTACTCAGAGGTGGAACCCCGGCAATCAATACATTCAGCGATCCAGCATGGAGATTCAGCCTACCCTCTTTCCTTCGAGGTCGAATCTGCCATAAGTCGGACTTGTCTCACCTGAAGTTTCAGAACCTTTCACTCCATTGCCCAAAAGTTGTAGCGCAGACGGTAGTCCACCAGTTGAGGCCAGAACGATAATTTCTGAATGGACCAGATCCATTAACCCCAGATGCCAGGGCTAGGAGAGAGAACGCAGCGCTGCTTTTCCTTTATTGAGATCGCTGGAAGAATGAGAGTTCGCAAAAATCGCATTGGTCAGGAAAAGTTCCACCGCAGCTGTATCCATTCGGACGACACCGTATCCCATTGGATACGAACACCTACGTGATTGACAGGGAATCCTTCGACGCCAGGCCGAGAATCCGCGCATCTCTCGCAATCGGAGGCCGCATCTGCTCATGGCATGGATATTGATCACTCGTTGCCCCATCCAACCATGGCGTCGCGCTCGGGACGGCGCGGAGCTTTCCTAGCCGAAGCCACACACAAGGAGGTAGGTCATGTCGAATCTGGACGACCGCATGTGGGCGACCATGCCGTCGCGGAGGTCATTTCTTCAGCGGATGGGATTGGGTGTCGGGGCGCTAGGCGCGGGCCTGTTCGGCGGCCTGGCGTTGCCGGAATCAGTGCTGGCCGTGTGCGAACCTCCAGGCAATCCCGGGACACCGAAACCATGGCGCAAGGACTGTCGAATGATCCTCCCGCGCCGCCCCGCCAGCACCCTGAGTGCGGCGGAGATCACACAACTCAAGGATGCCTATAAGGCCATGCGCGCGCTCGACAGCAGCGCCCCCAACGACCCGCGCGGTTTCCTGCGGCAGGCCAACGTCCATTGCTGGTACTGCGGCGTCGGCACTCAGGTCCATTTCACCTGGCAATTCTTCGCCTGGCACCGCGCCTATCTCTACTTCCACGAGCGCATGCTCGGGAAACTGATCGGAGACATGAATTTCCGTCTCCCCTACTGGGACTGGGACACCCCGAGTCACCGCAAGCTCCCCGGCGCCTACACCGATCCGAACGACAACAGCAATCCGCTGTGGAACGGCACCAGGAGCATGGACCCGACGGAGGAAATCCCGGAAGAAGATGTCGGGGAAGACGTCATGGAGGCTGCCCTCACGGCGGACACCTTCACGGAGTTCGGCGGTACGGCGAGCGGCAGCGGCATTCCGGAGGGGACACCCCACGGTGCGGTCCACGTCGACGTCGGCGGCGACATGGGCTTCTTCGATTCAGCCGGGAAAGATCCCGTCTTCTACGCGCATCATGCCAACGTGGACAAGATGTGGTCGGACTGGAACAAGGCCTCGTCCATCCACACGAACCCGACGGCAACGGCCTTCTTGAACCTGACATGGAATTTCTACGATGAAAACAAAGTGTGGCGGTCGATCAAGGCGTCACAGGTCCTGAACCACGACACCCAATTGCGTTATACCTATGGGCCGTCGAAGTTCTTGGAGCAGCTCCCCTGCCTCCTCGATTGGTTCCCCATCAAGACCGATTGGCGGGTCAGCCAGACCCTGAAGTTTGCCGGACAGACGCGTGCTAAGATGATGAAAGTCGTCGAACAGGGAGGCCGCGCGAGACTGCACCTGAACGACCTCGCCGTTCCCACGGAAAAGAGCGCTGTGTATCGACTCTATGCGACTCCCGAAGCGGCGAAAACCGATGAAGGACCCGGCAGCAAGGGCTATCTCGGTACCGTGCCGGTGGTGTTGAACGATCGAGAGCGTCGGCATGTGTCGAAGAACGCACGAAACATCGTCGTCAGACTCTCCACCGCCAAACTCGAAGCCCTGAGCGGTAGCGTCGGTCCGGTACGCCTGGCCCTGGTCGAGCGCGGAACTAAACCTGAGGCCCGAAAAGTGATCCCGGTACGGGCGAAGGACGTCTTGCTGTCCGTCGCAGAGGTGGAACGCGAGGAACGGTGACCATGGGACTCATCTCCTGGCTCGCGAGCGTCATGATCCTGGCTGCACTGGCGGTTCATGCGGAGGAAGGACCGCACCGGTTCTCCGTCGACTTACCGACCGGGTGGCAACAGGCCTCCCACGTCAGATTGGTGCTGGAGGGCATGACGGTCGCAGGGGGACAACCGTTCAAACTGCGAGCGGCTGCGATCATCGAAGGATCGGAGCCTGTCATATTGGGCTCGGCGGGCATCGTGGGGGACCGGTCGGTGGGATCGGCTCCGCGACGCCTGCCGACCCTGCTGATCGATGTAACTCGCCCCCTCAGCTCGTTAGCCGACCGCCTGATCGCGCAACCGGCCATCACGATCCGCATCGAAGCGGTCGATGGGCGCAATGTGCCGGTGGGAGGGCTCGACTGGTCAGTGCAATCAATCCGGCTGGAAAGAGGCGGGCAGAACTAGCAGAACTGTCGCCGCACAGGCTCAGGGCAGGATGATCACCTTCCCGGCATAACCCCGCCGCTTGGGTGAGAAAATCATTCCTGGCACCATTTCTTCAGGCGGAGAAGGCAAGAAGTTGGCGCTGACGGCATGCATGTGGAAACTGCTCACGATTCTAAATGTCATGGTGCAACGTCGAACCTGGTAGCGTGATTCAGTCAGTCAGCCTACTTGATCTTCAAGAAGTTCGCTGACCCCAGACAGTGTGAAGAGTCCGCAGGCGGTGGAATCGTCCTGTCTGAAAGCACACCAAGCAGCGAGGCCTTCAAGACCGGCAACCACCAGTTGGGAAGCGAAGGTTAGACGATCCCGAGAAATACGGCCAGGGAGCGATCGACGCGGGCCATCGCTTCATGATCGAGCGAGCCGATCCGGGCACCAATTGCGTCATGCGGAACGGTCACGATCTTATCGATCATAATCTGCGAGGGCTGCTTCAGGCCATTTTTAGGCGAAGGCTCAACGGCAAGGCGAAACAGCGGCGCATCAAGAAATTCGGTCGTCAGGAGGCAGATCGTCACGCTCCCAAGCGCAGAGAAGAGATTGGATTGCAGGACAAGGGCAGGCCGCGGTTTTCCGCTATAGTGGCCCTTGGCAGCGACCGCAACAAGATCGCCGCGCTTCATCCATTGTCCCAATCAGCGATCTCTGAGATGAAGTCAAGAACAGGCCTTTCCTGCGCGGACCGTGCCGCAAGGCGCGCCTGCCTACGACATTCAGTTGCAAACCCGGCAGCACGGGTGTCCGGAACCCATATCTGCACCGGCCGCAAACCCTTTCGGCGCAACCGGCTTCGGTAACGGCTCTGCTTTTCTTTCGGGGTCAGGTGTGTCTCGGAGGACATAGGATTTTCTCTTTCCACTGTTTACTGGTCTCAAATTACCACATGTTCTCGTAACATGTTACCAAATTCTTCGGCAAGGGGTGGTGGTTGGAAATGTACGCCTACTCAGATTATGCCTGCCTGAACGACGAACGGCGGGAGATGCTCAGAGACATCAAAACGCACGGGCTGATCTATAGCTGACGACGTGGTGCTGAACAAGGCCGCGAGCATCGAACGGTGCCTGCACCGCATCACCGAGGAATTTACGGGAGACCGGCAAAACCTGGCCGCGAATCAAACCAAACAAGACGCCATCGTCCTCAACCTGCAGCGAGCCTGCGAGACCGCAATCGATCTCGCCATGTATGTGATCAGCCAGCGACGACTCGGTCTTCCCCAAGAAAGTCGCGGCGCATTTGCGCTGTTACAGACAGCCGGCATCCTTCCGGCCGAGCTGGCGGCCCGCATGCAGCATATGGTCGGCTTCCGCAACGTGGCCCTGCGCGAATACACCCGCCTCAATCTCGACATCGTCCTCACAATCATCACGAAACATCTGGATGACTTCCGTGCCTTCTCCTCGACGATCGTGAAGGCTTGTCGGTAGACCGGGCCGGGCATTCCCTAAACATCAGCCGCAGAGCCCGAGCAACTCGGTTGCCGACAATGCATCGTCGAATCGAGCCTCCCCAACGACCAAGCCGTGATGGCCGAGCCACTCGGGAAACCGTAGTCCCTCAGGCAAAAGCAGAAACGCCAGCCGTTCCAACGCATGAGGAGACAATCTGCAAAGATTCCGCACGAACTCCACGCTCAGATCGGATGAATAGATAGGCCACACGGCCCGTTGGACATGTAGCAGAAATTGGTTGAACCGGTCGTGATACTCGTGGAGGTCAAGAGGACTCACATAGACAGCCTGTTGCAGTCCTTCCTGAGCAAGCAGCACCACGTCCCAAGGACGTTCAACCAGAACAACCGATGAAGGAACTGCCTGCCCATTGGTCGCGGAATAGACCAGTCGATTGGATCGATGAGGTGCGAGCAGTTGGTATCCATATGGAAAAACATGTGATGACCAGGTGAGAGTTGCCTCAGGACTAAGCGACTGCTCAAAAAAGCCGCAACAGTTGCCGTCGCGATCGCGCACCGGCAGGAGAAGAGTACTATCGAACTCGCCGGCCTTGAATCGATCTCCCAAGCAAGACATCCATCCATCGATACCGGCCTGCTCTAGTTCGTCAGGCGTGAACCCTAGGGCACGCAACCGACCCAAGAGTTGCTCGCTCAGCGCATACGACATCAATCCAAGGAGGAACTTTTCTGTCATTGCAGCCGCGACGCCCTCCTGACTCAACCAGCTGCGAGCCGATGCTCCTTCCCGGCTGCAAATCAGCGACTCATGAGCAAAGCGGGCGATCGCCTCGATGATGCAATGGAATCGTTTCAGCCTCGGTCGCTTCCCCTGCAACTCACCCGAAGCCATGAGCATCCCCACGGAACACACCGACTCCGACAAATTGAGCCCCTCCATGCGCGCATAGAAATCCAAGACATGGCCGCCGGCAAGGCACTCGGTGCAGAAATAAGAATCGTCACGCCCATCGACCAGAAGCGAATCAGCACCATGCCGGCAAAACGGACAGCGGCCGGTAAGACGGCTGACGTCATCAGAAGTCGGCTTAAGCGGAATGTAGCGTCCGATCAGCTCGACAGCATCGAGATCGTCCAGCAAATTTTCCCACTGTTCGGTAGTCGTAACACCAAACGCCTGGGCAGGAACTTCCAAGTAAGTATCACCAGGCCTTGCCCAGTGGCCGGTGCTGGAAGCGGCATTGACGCGGAGCCATTGTTCGGCGACAGCCTGGCCGGGAGATGGGAAGAGAGAGCCGCCTCCAACCGTCGCCAAGATTTTGAAGAACATCCTCCTCGTGAACATAACTTTCCCTCCTGCGATTGCAGTGAACGATCTTTGATTCCGAATAAGGGAAAGCTTACGACGAGGGCGTGACAGAGAAGGTCACAGGAGGACGGGGAGAACTCTATATTTTATCTGACGCAGTCCGTTCGACGAACGAATCACTCACCGGCCTTGCTTACCGGGCCATCCCACAGTTCTTCCAATTGCCGGCATCGTTCAAAACGCTCCATTGCTGGAATCATTTCCATCAATTCTTCCGGCGTGAGATCGACAAACTCGTTCGGATCAGACCCATCGTCCATGGAAATCCGCTTCTTCATATCGTCGATGAAACTCTCGTCAATGACAAATTGCTTGCCTCGCCAGTTGGTATACATATAGCTGCTCATCGAAATGCCTCCTATCAACGTGTTGTGCACTCGTGAGAATCGATCGTCTCGGAAGGCGAGCCCCCGGGCCACGCGCATCGAGGACCGTCCCCGTTTTGTTGTAGCGGATAGAGATTCAGAATGATCGAGGAAAGCCTACCACGGGGATGTGACAGAAAAGGTCACAGCGCAGCAAGGATTCTCACTGTACGGTTGCATTTGGTCCCCTTCAAGGCCTTCATCCATCAGCATCCCATGGCCGAGATCTGAGTCGTGGTGCAGGTGGCACAGACCTTTCAGAAACTCAGGGATTCATTCACGGTCACGTATTGTGGGCTGAAGGAGTTGGTTACGACTGTAACCGCTGTATGACAACCAAAGAAAAAACTCCCGGTACCTTTTCTGGTCTCTGGAACCCTCTATGTGCGCATGAAAATCCAAGGCATGACCGCCGGCGAGGCAGTCGGTGCAGAAATAAGAATCGTCACGCCCATCGACCAGGAGCGAATCAGCTCCCTGTCGGCAGAACGGACAAAGCCCCCGGCTATCTCGAGATTCATCACCGGCAGTCCTGATCGAAGTGTAGTGCCCGATCAGCTCGACAGCATCGAGATCGTCCAGAAAATTTCCCCACGATTCGATCGCCGGCACATCGAACGCCTGTTCAGGGAGCGTGGCTGGAGTATCTCGCGGTCGTACAGAGTTGGCAAAGGACAGAGCCACACCAATATCACTTAATCGCGCAATCCCGCTTTCGCCGACAGAGGGTAATAGCGAACCGGCCCCCATTGCCGACAACGTTTCGAATAGCATGCGCCTGGTAAGGATGGCTCCCCTCCTTCGGTTGAAATGAACGAGGGGAGCGTACTATGGGACCGTGACAAGGAAGTCGCGGCTATACAGAACAATCCTGCGACACCATTACTGTCAGGCACGCGGTGCACTCGACTCGGAGAGCCCAATATTGGATAGACTCCAAATTCAAACCCCAGAGACAGAGATTTCAGATCGGCATTAAATAAAACCAACTTAGGATTGATTGCTCAATGAATCAGAAACCATTGTCCCAAACATCCACAACAGCTGGCGGCCTTACCGTAAAGCACCTAACCCAACCATCATAACCCACTCAACTAAATCTTTTTGCGTCATAACGATAATGTTATGTTTGTCCGCTAGTTTTCTGGCTTCATCAGTAATAGTGGGAGCTGTGGTAATAAAACAGCCTCGAACAAATGAGGGGTCTGATTGCATCCGATCGATTATCTGTTTTACACCATACTCATCGGATATCCCTTCATGCTGTTTCGCTTGGTAAGCCACTTTAACGACCGACTCTTGATTCCACCCAATGCTCAAATTGTAGGACGCGACAACGTCGACATCTCCAGGCAGTCTGGACTGTTTTGGTTGGATATCGGCCCGTGCGCCACCTGCCATTGCAAGCCGCTTTACTATGTCCTCCAATCCATAATTATTAATGGCCGTTTGCAACGCCTTCGCCACTGGCTCATATGAGCTCTCGATGACAGTCTGAGTAAAATTGATAGGCTTCTCTCGCTTTAAGGCTTCTTCAATATCTGAAATCAAATCAGTGGCGTCTACGCAAGTTTGCCTGGCTTTAAGACGCATCTGAAGTGCATTGCTTGCGAAGGTGCGAGATACTGGGACTTTGGTCAGCCATTTCACCCTGCGCCGCCATGCAAAATCATCATCACATCCTGCGGCATCATAGAAAGGGTCTCCTTTAACCTCAGCAACATAAAATCCTTCGTCAGAAGGCACTATGACGTAGTCTTCCACTTTCATGCCATAAATAAACCTCCAAAGACTTCCCGCGGCATTCCCCAAAGCTCTTTCTCCAACGCTGTACTCCTCAGGATAAGCAGCTCTGACAATCTCCTTAAATTTTTGCCAATCTTTTTCCTTATCCAGATGCTCGGCCCTGCACCAGCCCAAACCTAAGATGTCGTTCTTCAAGGAACTGATAAGCCTATGGCCAAGCCTAAAAGCAAATGCCTTCCTCCCAGAATCATTACCCATAAGGTGCCTCCATAATTAACCATTGCACGACTTCGAACTCTCTCAGTGCTGACTATACAGCTCTCACGGCCGCACGCCGCAACGTAGTAGCACTTGCCTGCGTATTTTGTCCACGTCGTTTAAGCGCATCAGAACATCATCGATATTGTTGGCTTGCTCAAACTCCTGCTGCGCCTCGTCGAACTCCTTGCGGCAACTGATCTGTTCCTGAATGACTTGCGCCAGGGACTTGTTCAGGGTGACTTGCATGAGTGAATCAGCGGGAATCACGAACTGCAAAATGAGCGGCAACAGCCATTCCATAACGAGCCTCCTTCTCGGGCGTCATGCCCCCAGCCACTGATGAAACGGGATCGCCTGACTCATAGCTTCGCCCACCGCTTGGCTGCCGCCAGACTGCAGCAGTTTCATGAGCCCGCCCTTGGACGGCAGGGACATGACGCTGAGTTGCCGCGCCTCACGTTCCAGTCTTTCAACGAAGCGAAACGCTGTCACCGATCTGTAGCCTTTGGGATCATGGGAACACAGGAAGCCTTGGCCGAACGACAGCAGCGTCCGTAGCCGAACGGGATCTGTCGCGCTGTCGAACAGGTACACAACATTTTCGATGCCGGCATTGTGCAACGCGACGACCTCCCATGGCGTCTCCGCAATCAACAACCTCTGGTGGCGGTTGAAATCCTCCGGCCAGGCGGGATGGGGAAAGATCAGCCTGCGTAGCCGCCGCTCCGAAACGGATAATGTGTCCTGCGCCCATCCCGCCTGCAGAGAGTTGTGTTGCGGCAGAAGCTTCTTCTTCATGAATCCCCAGCTGCGCCCAGCCGAGTCGCAGATCGGGATGAGCAGGTTGCCGCCACCATATCGATCGATCAACTTCTGCTCGCCCTCTTCGTTCACATGAACCGTTTGCAGGAGTTTGGGGATGACATACCCGACACCGACTAAATGACGGCTCAAGAGATCGTCCGGCTCGGGCGGCGCATAGCCGAGCCGAAACCGCTTAATCGTGGACTGCGTCAGCCCCTGTTCAGCCAAACATTGTCTGGCCATCGCCCCTTCCGGTCTTGCACAGAGCAGTTCATGGTAGAAGCGCGCCGCTTCCTCCAACATCCTGTGCGCGTGTTCACTCTCAAGGCGACGCCCCTTAAGCACCCCCGCTTTCAACAGTGCATCAAGACGTACCGCCGCCACCTCATGCGGCATTCCTTCAGCCCTCGCATAGCACTCAATCGCAGACCCCTCGGCCTCGCACCACATACAGCGAAAAGACTCCGGCCCGACGCGAAAACCTGCCTCGCCGCAGAATGGGCAGTGGGAGCTGCCCCGGATCAGATTGACCTCGGCTGAACCGGGCATGTTGGCCGCCGAAGCCACGTACGCAACGACCTCCACACAGTCCAAGTCATCCTTGAGGTTCTCAAACCATTCCCTCTCCAGGAGCGAACTTTGGCACCGTGAGACGAAACGATCCGAGGACGGGTTTCCGCCCTGCCGCGACTCCATTGCTACACGATGGGTGGACCGGTCAAACCGTGGCACGAACGCGCCCAGCCCAAATGTCGCGGCGAACTTGAAGAGATTCCGTCTCGTCAGCATAACAGTCCTCTCAGAAAATTGACGAGAGGACGCTACCATGCACGCGTGACAGAGAATGTCACACTCCCATTGCTTATACTTTCCAATGCAAGGGCGTGGTCGGGCCGTCCTTCACTGCGCGCATCGGACGAGCACAGTTTCATCGTGCGCGTTCTGCGAGCAAGAAGGACGGCCTGACTGCGCCCCGTCCGCCTTCTTTTCTTAGATGGTCTTAGCGATAGCGCTCTAAGGCACGAGCCAGGTGAGACGTGACAGCTTCAACAAGAGCTTGAGGTTCCAGGACTCTCGCCGCCGGCCCCCACGAGAGAACCCAAGAGGTAAGTTCATCCATTCCGCCCACAGTAAGGGTGGCGATCACGGAGCCGTCTTCCTGAATCTCGTTCTGCTGACTCGGGTGCCAGCGGCGCTCCTTCACCAGATAGGCGACATCCGGAGCGAACTGGATGCGGACGGTTTGAACCGGCTCCTCGACCAAGCCAAAGAGGTTGTCATAGACCTGTTCCACTTGAAATTCTTCGGGTAGACTGAACCGCTCTTCAAGAACTTCAGCCGAGACTATCCGCTCCACCGCGAATATGCGCAAGGCCTCAGCCCGGTGCGAATAGCCGACCAGATACAAGCCAAACTGGTACAGCAACAGCAGATAGGGATCGACACGATGTTCCGCCGGCTCCTCGTATTCCGGCCTGCGATGCTGGAGGACGACGGTGCACTGCAGGAGTAACGCTTTCTGGAGTTGCTTGAGCAGAACCTTCTGTCCCGCATAGTCGCGCACCGGTCCGGAACGAGGCAGAAACACCTGATTGATGCGCGCCAGGTGATTGAATACCTTGTGAGGCAACCCGCCCTCGACTTTCTTGATGAGACTGTCCAGATCCTCGACAAACGGTGTGCCCGTCAAATAGTCGAGATGGCGCTTGGCAAAATGCAGCGCCATGAGTTCATAGGGAGATACCGTAATCGGCGGGAGCCCCTTATAGCCAGGCGGCAGACACCAGGTCTTTTCGCCCTCCCCGTCCGATTGCTCCAGCGGATGCCCTTGTTCTTGGATTTGCCCCAGATCGCGATAGACCTGCCGCTTCGTCACATCGAAGGCTTCGGTCAGATCCTTCACCGTCATTGATCGGCTGGCCAGTGCGCGCAGCATGCGAGCAATCCGGTCGGCCTGACTATAGGCTTTGGCACGTCGCCCTCTTTGTGCTGCCATCTTCCCCCTTTCTTCGCCTCTCACTACCTCAGCGAACGGCTAGTCGCCGCCCAACCCAAAGAACCTCAAGTGATCGTTAATGGTCACTCCGAAGTGCTCCTGGAGCAGCTTTTTGCATTCTCCCTCACTCGCCACATGAAGTTCCTGCGTGCCGCCATACCCCCGAACTTTGAGCAGTTTACCAGTGAATATCTTCCGCCCCTCTTGGGTAGGCATCGTGCACATCCAGCGCTGAACGAAGGGCGAATCAGGTGCGTGCGAGTGGTAATAGTTGGCAAACTGGTAGTCCACCGGCAGCCAGGGGTCGAGTGCGAAGGAATAGAGATTCGTCCAGGCCTCCTCGATGTGACATTGCAGCACATGCTCTCCCCGCTCGTCGGTCGTGAGCCGAAATTGATCCGGCCCTTGTCGATGTTCCAGGCCAATCACAAAGGGCAACGGCTCGCGCAATCCCTGCCCTCCAAATCCCACATCCACAATCCATCGCTCCCCATCCAAATGAACGAGCAACGACTGATGACTCCGCGGCCTCACCCCCTCCGTCCCATACAACACCCGGGCAGCCAGTCGCGTGACGACAAAACCAAGCTCCTCCAATAGGAGCGCAAACAATCCGTTCAACTCGAAGCAATACCCACCCCGGCGGCCGAGCACGATCTTTTGAAACAGATCGGAGGGATCCAACGAAATCGGGCGACCGAGGTGGATGTCCAGATTTTCGAACGGCACGGTCAGGACATGGGAGAGATGTAAGCCACGCAACGTTTCCATCGACGGAACCAACGAGCCTTGATATCCGATACGCGCGAGATAGGCCGATCGATCAACCATAGAGTCCTCCAACGAGAGGGCCATTATACGAATCTGCCCGGGCTGATCACACAGGTCTCAGCGCCGACGCCGGCAGGTGACATTGCAGACGACTGCGGCGCTTGCTACGATGATCGGTCTTTCTCCGGAAGGAACCGTTGCCGTGGCACACCGTAGTCCGCCAGATCGCACGACCAACGACTTGATCGTCGAAGGCGCGCGCCAGAACAATCTCAAGAACATCTCGCTGCGGATCCCTCACAACCGGGTCACAGCCATCACCGGGCTGTCCGGATCCGGCAAATCGTCCCTGGCCTTCGACACACTCTTCGCCGAGGGACAGTGGCGCTACGTGGAATCGCTCTCGACCTACGCGCGGATGTTTCTCGACAAGGTGAACCGGCCCGACGTCGATCGGATCACCAACATCCGCCCCGCGATCGCGATCGAACAGAAAAATCCGATCCGCACCGCCCGTTCGACCGTCGGTACCGCCACCGAACTCGCCGACCTGCTGCGGCTCCTCTTCGCCAAAATCGGCAAGCCCGTCTGCCCGGATTGCAAGCAGGAGGCGCGGGGTTACCATCCGGGCTCGGTCGCCGAGGAACTGCTGGCACGATTCCCCGACGCGCGCGCCATGGTGCTCTTTCCCCTCAAGGATCTCGGCCCGGGCCACGACCGCTCTCTGCTCGACTCACTCCTGAAGCGAGGATTCACCCGGCTGCGATGCGGTGAGGAAATTCTGGATCTTCACGAGCAGGCCGTGCTCCCGGTGACCCGCGAATCGGGCATCCAGGTCGTGCTGGATCGACTCGTCCTCAGACCGGACAACCGGCACCGGTTGATCGAGGCCATCGAAGTGGCGTTCCAGGAAGCAGAAGGCACCTGTCAGGTATTGGTCATCGGGCAGGGGCTCAGGACCTACAGCACCCACTTTCGCTGCCAGGGGTGCGGGCGGACCTTCGAACCACTACGCCCGCTGCTGTTCTCCTTCAACCACCCGCTCGGAGCCTGCCCGGAGTGCAAAGGGTTCGGCAATATCCTGCAATACGACAAGGATCTGGTCATCCCCGACCGCAGCAAATCGCTCGCCAACGGCGTCATCGAGCCCTGGAGCAAGCCGGGCTCGGACTGGTGGCAGAAGCAAATATTGCTGGCGATGAAAAAACAGGGCGTGGATTTGACGGCCCCGTTTCAAGAGCTTCCCGAAGAGGTGCAACAGCTGATCTGGGAAGGGAGCGATCAGGTGGAAGGAGTCCGGCAGTACTTCGACTATCTGGAAACCAAACGCTACAAACTCCATGTGCGGGTCCTGCTCAGCCGCTACCGCAGTCCGGCCAGCTGCCCGACCTGCCACGGCAGCCGACTCAAACCGTCCGCCCGTTTCGTCAAATTGGCAGGGCAGGACATCGTGGAGATCGGTGAACTCACCATTGAAGCCGCCGCCGCCTGGTTCGAGCGCCTGGCCCTGCCCGCCTTCGACGCGGAAATCGCCAAGGATATCCTTCGCCAACTGCATGCGAAGCTGAACTTTCTACTCCGCGTAGGATTGAGCTACCTCACGCTGTCGCGGCAGACCAAAACCCTCTCCGGCGGAGAAGCGCAACGGATCGCGTTGGCCAACCAGCTCGGCTCCCGCCTTGTGGGCACACTCTACGTATTGGATGAGCCGACGATCGGCCTGCATGCCCGTGACACGGATACCCTGGCCGGGATCCTTCGCGATCTCGCCAATCATGGCAACACCGTGGTCGTGGTCGAGCACGATCCGTCGATGATTCAGGCCGCCGATCACATTGTCGAAATGGGACCCGGTTCAGGCGAGCAGGGCGGACACATCGTCTGTTCGGCGCCGCGCGACCAATTCCTCGCCGATCCGGCCTCGCTCACCGCCCGGTACCTGCGCGGGGAGAACCGCATTCCCCTGCCGAAGATGCGGCGCTCGGGCAACGGCAAGTTCCTGAGCATCGCCGGTGCGGCCGAACACAATCTCAAGAATCTCGTGGTCCGCATTCCGCTCCACATGCTGGTCTGCGTCACCGGCGTCTCGGGATCGGGCAAAAGCACCCTCATAGAAAAAACACTGTACCGCGCCGCCGCCCGCGCCTTTCGCATCGATTCGCTCCCGATGGGAAAGTTCCAGGCCATCAAGGGACTCGAACATGTGAAAGGCGTGCGGCTCATCGACCAACAACCGATCGGCCGGACGCCGCGCTCCAACCCCATTACCTACCTGAAGGCATTCGATGAGATTCGCACCCTGTTCGCCTCCGAGCGGGAGGCCCTGCGCCGGGGCCTGACACCCGGGCACTTCTCCTTCAATTCCGCCGACGGACGCTGCGAACGCTGCGAAGGGAACGGGTACGAAAAGCTGGAGATGTATTTCTTCGAAGACATCTACGCCACCTGCGAACAGTGCGACGGCAAGCGCTTCAAGCCGGAGGTGCTGAGCATCCGGTACCGGGGCAAGACAATCCACGATGTGCTGAACCTCACCGTGACAGAAGCGCAGGCCTTCTTCTCGGGCTCACCGAAGTTGACCGAAAAACTTTACCTGCTGTCGTCGATCGGATTGGGCTATCTGCGGCTGGGCCAAGCGGCCACCACGCTTTCAGGTGGAGAAGCACAACGGCTGAAGATCGCCGCCGAATTGAAAGATCCCTCGGCGCACAACCTGCTCTATATCCTCGATGAGCCGACCACCGGCCTGCACCTGGACGACATCAAGAAACTGCTGACGGTCCTGCACAAACTCGTGGATGCCGGGAATACCCTCATCATCGTCGAACACAACCTCGATGTCATCAAGACGGCCGACTGGGTGATCGATCTCGGACCGGAAGGCGGCGAGGCCGGGGGACAGATCGTGGCCGAAGGACGCCCCGAACAGGTCGCGAAAGTCGCGCAGTCGCACACGGGACGGTTCCTGGCGAAAATACTGCGGTGGTAATGGCTTATAGCTGATAGCGTATGGAAGGATCGACCGGAGAGTCCGCCTCCGAACCATAGGCTAGATGCGATTCGCCATGCGCTCGTTTTCTAGTTGCTGGTGGGATCGAACGGCATGTCCGCGTAATGGCGGGAGGTGTCGTCCAGCGACAGGAAGATATCCGACCAGATGCGGGTCGGCTCTTTTTCAAACACAATCGAGGGATCGGCGGGAAGCGTAATCCAGGAACCAACCTGCATTTCCGACTCCAGCTGTCCGGGCCCCCAGCCCGAATACCCCAGGTACGCTCGAAACGATTCCTTCCCCGGCTGCTCCATCAGAATCCGCTCCATGATCTCCAGGTCGCCGCCGAGACAGACACCATCGAATACCTGGTGCGAATTCTCGGGAGTCTGATTGATGCGGTAGAGCATCATCACCTGATTGGTTTGCACGGGGCCACCGGAATACAACACATGCGGTTGGCCTTCCAGGATCGGCACCTGCGGAAGCGCCTCAGAGATGGACATGGCGGTCGGACGGTTGACGATCACACCCAGCGCCCCTTCCGGCCCATGCTCACACAGGAGTACCACCGTCTGTCGGAAGTTGGGATCGTTCAATGCCGGCGCGGCCACGAGGAGAATGCCTTTACCGAGTGGAATTGACATGGTTCATCCTACCGTGCGTTCGTAAGTGACGCAAGTTGAGTCATCAAAAGGATACGACGCGGGATTAGTCGGCATAGAAGGCTGGGCGCCGATCGCGCAGGAGATCGTTGTAATCGTTGAGCGCCTTGATCCTGGCCTCGGCGGGGTCGATCTCAACGAGAGTCAGGTCCTCGCTGTCGCGCGGCGCACGATGCAGAATCCGGCCACGGGGACTCACCACTTCGCTCAGTCCGATGAACGTCAACCGGTCTTTTCCCCCGCGGGCCTCACTGCCGATCCGATTCGCCGTCACGCTGAAGACTCGATTCTCCAAGCAGCGGGTCACCATGGAGTCCGGACAATTCGGCAACACCAGGTTCGACGGATGCGCGATGATATCCGCGCCCTGCAATGCCAACGTGCGAGCAGATTCCGGATAATACCAGTCGAAGCAGATCATGACGCCGACGTTAGCAAGGCCGATGTCCCACACGTGAAACCCGCTGTCACCCGGGGTGAACCAGAGCGTTTCCTCAAAAAAGAGATGGGTTTTCCGATAGCAGCCAATGAACCCCTGAGGTCCGACCATGACCGCCGAATTGAAACAGCGCCCGCCGTCCCTCTCCGGTAGCCCGGCGACGATAGTCATCCCCCGACGCGCGGCAATGTCAGCGAGCCGTTTCGTCGTCGCCCCGTCCGGCAGCGGCTCCGCCAGCCGGAAGACTTCTTCCTGCGACACGAACTGATAGCCTGACGCACACAATTCAGGCAACACCAGAAGGTCGGCCTCCACCCGCTCGAGTCGAGCCGTGATGAGGTCGAGATTGTGCGCGACCTCGCCGAAGACCGGATCAAATTGGAGATACCCGACCCGCATGATGTCGCCTTTCTACTCAAAGAAAAACGGGCAGGGACGGCCCTGCCCGTTTCATCTTACACGCCGTCGACGCGCAAGAACCGATTACATACCTTCCGACAAATGTGGAAGGGCGTTCTCAACGGCTTTGGTCGCCACATCGGCGTGGCCGGCCTTGCCGTGCTCGATCCCGTCCTTGAGCCCCTTGATGGCTTCAGTGACATGCGGGTTTTTGGTTTCGGCCACCGCACCCTCGGCATGCTTGAGCGCCGCTTCGGCATGCTTCACCAAGGCGTCCGCATGGCCCTGCTTCCCATGCGCCACGGCTTCTTTGGCATGCTCCACCGCTTCGGCCTGATGCTTATTTCCTGCCGCGAAAGCTACACCGGCAACCATCGGCGCCCCGACGAGCGCCATCATCACACCGGCTACCACGACTCCCCGCCATTTCGCAGTCTGCATGAACAGCCTCCTCTGTAAGTATGTGCACCGCATGATTCCAATGTTACTGTATTTCAGCATAAAGAGGGGCCTGCATCCTGTCAAGACGGACGCATGCCGGTCGGCACCTGCGACTCCGACAGGCCGAGCAGTTTCTGCAACGCGACCAGATCCTTTTCCACCGGGCAGGCAAAATCCCGGCTCCACTCCCACCAGGAGCCCGGATAATTACGCAACCGCTGATAACCGGCCAGTCGCAAGATGAAATAGAGCCACGCCGAGCGCACGCCGCCGGTGCAGTAGCAAATCGTTTCGTGCGCCGGGTTCAGCCCCTTGAGATCCAACTGCGCGTTGATGGCGGCCAGATCCTTGACCGTCGCATCGGCATTCAAAAAGCCGCTCCACGCCACATGGACAGCGCCGGGAATATGGCCGGGCCTCGGAATGCCGGAGATTTCCTTTCCGAGATACTCTTCCAGGCTCCGCGCATCCACGATCGTGGTCGTCGGGTTCGGCTTCCGCGCGATCCCCTTTAACTCATTCTTCATAATGATCGCCGACTCGACCGGCGAGACGACGAAGTTGCCCGGCGCGCAGCGGACCGCGCCATGCTCGAACGGCCGGCGTTCATGAATCCATTTCACCCACCCGCCGTCCAGCACCTTGAGGTTTTTGTGGCCTAAGTATTCCAGCATCCAGAACATGCGTCCTTCGTCGCCCCAGTTGTCGAAGGGGTTCGAATAGATCACCACTTCACTGTCCTGATTGATGCCGAGCGCCTGCACGCGTTTCTCGATGCGTTTCAGATCGGGATCCAGTAACCCCTTGGCGACGGCATCGGGGTCGCTGTATTCATGCCAGGTGGAATGCACGGCACCGGGGATATGACCTCCGAACTCATAGGCGGCCCGGCCTCGCACGTCGAGAATGACGAGGCCCGGTTGCCCTAAGCGTTTCTGAAGCGTTTCACAGTCGATGAGTAATGGATGTTGCATGGGTTATCCTCGATCTCGGTGGGTGATGACTTACCCTTTGGATACGGTCGGACTCGCACAGGCCATCGGCGGCGGCTCCGGCAAGGGATCGACCAACGCGGCCGCCAGCGTTTCATTCAGCGGCACTTCCCGCTCATAGACCGTGAAGGCGTAGGGATCGTCCGCCATCAGGCCGTACTTGGTCTTCAACATCTCATGCTGCCCGTCGGTCAGGATGTGGTACCGAACCCGGGTCTTCAACGTCAACCCCTTGGACGCCTCCGGCATCCGGTAGGCAAATTGATAGTCCCGGCTGGCCAAGGGGAGCAAGCGGTTATCGTACAACTCTACGATGGCCGGTTGCCACATAATCCAGCGGCCCATCGTGTGGGATTTCTCGGCCAGCACCTGCCGGTTTGGGTCTTGAACCGTGAATTCCACCGTAAAGTGCCGGTCTGGATCGCCGGTCGGAATTTTGTGCCCCGCCCCGGCATTCATCAGGGAGAGGGTCACAGTGACCTGCTCACCCGGTTTGGGAGCCGGAGGATCGGCCTTCACCTGAATGGCCACGGCCCGCTTCACCATGTCGGGATCATGCCCTCCGCGCCAGAGATGCCGCCGCCCGCGCCTGATCGGCCCGTTTTCGGCGACCGGCCGGTCGACCTCCGGCATATGGCAACTTTGGCAGATAAAGCCCCGCTCCTGCATGAAATACTTACCTTCATACTCGGCGTAGGTCCCGCAGGGGCCCACATTGTAAAACTGCGCCGGACCGGAGACTACGTTGTGGCAACGCGAACAGAACTGGGCGTTACGGAAACTGGGGTCGAACTTCGTGGGATGCGGCGCAGCGGAATCGTCGAAGGGTCCGAGGATCACTCCGTCGCGTACATGGCAGGCGGCACAGGTAATCGATTCGTTCCGCAGGTCGGCGTCAAAATGGGGATTCGGTTCCTGCGCAGCCTTCTCGACCCGTCCCCGCGGGATGTCCTTCACCAGCGTCGGCTGCTGATTCTCTAACGGCGTATGGCAATTCAAACAGACCCAGATGTTCTTGTCCTTCTTCCAGTACGCTTGAAAGAAGGGGTCTTCGTAGGCGTGGGCGTGGATGCTGGTTTTCCACTCGTCATAAATTTCCCGGTGGCATTGACCACAGGACTCGGCCTTCAAGCTGGTCAGACCTTCCGGGACCTTCTGAAACGGAATGGCATGGGCATATTCAGGCCGGAGCCCGAAAATGACGACCGGTTTCACCTCGGTGTAATAGAGGTAGATGGCCCCGGCGAGACCGGCGACGCCCAGCAGAATTTTCACCCACCGGTTCATGCCGCCACCAGCGCCTGAATATGTCGCTCGACCGATGCGGCCAACGCCGTGAGGTTGTACCCGCCTTCGAGCGACGACAGCAGGCGTCCTTGGCAATGTTGCCTGGCGATCCCGGCTACAATCGTCGTCAGATCGGCATACCCTTCTTCAGTCAACCCCATACTCGCGAGCGGATCGTCCCGGTGGGCGTCAAAACCGGCGGAGATGATGACAAACTCCGGCTTGAAGGCATCGGCAGCCGGCACCAGAACCTTCTGAAACACCGCCCGGTATTCGTCGTCGCCTTCCCCCGCCTCCATCGGCACATTGATCGTGAGCCCTTCCCCGGCTCCGCGGCCGCACTCGCTGGCGCGCCCAGTGCCAGGGTAGTGCGGATACTGGTGCGTACTGAAAAACAACACCGACGGATCCGATTCGAAACTGTGCTGCGTCCCGTTCCCGTGGTGAACGTCCCAATCGACGATCAGGACCCGTTGCACGCCATACCGTTTCTGCGCATACCGCGCCGCGATCGCCACATTGTTGAACAGGCAGAAACCCATCGCCCGATCGGCTTCCGCATGATGCCCCGGCGGACGGACCGCACAGAAAGCATGCTGGACCCGGCCGGCCATAATCGCATCCACCCCGGCCAGGGCTCCACCGGCCGCGAGATAGGTGGCGCCGAGCGATCCGGGTGACATGGAGGTATCGGCGTCGAGCGAGACCCGGCCATGCGTCGGCGCCTGCCGATTGAGCATCGCGACATACTCCGGCCGATGCACCAGCGTGACCCACTCGTCTTCGGCTGTGCGCGGGTCGATCCTGGTGAGTGTGGCGAGCGTACCGCTCTGTTCGAGCCGCTGCATAATCGCACGCAGCCGGTTGGGCGACTCCGGATGTCCGGCGCCCATGTCGTGTTCCAGGTAACGTGGATCGTAAATGAGCCCGGTTGTTCCCATGAGAAACGTCCGTGAAACGTAACACGTGAAGCGTCGTTCGTATCTCGTATTTCGACACGAGCAGTTTCCTCACCCTATCATGCAGGAAAGAGCGTAGACAATGAGCGGAAACGCGTGCTACGGTTTCGCTTCACCGTGCCGATTGACCCTGGAGAAGCCCATGCCGAATCCGAGAATCGAACCGCTGAAACGAGTGCTGGCCCTCGAACCCGACGATGACGTCGCCTGGTTCGGACTCGGTAAAGCCTATATGGAAGATGCCAATTTTGAAGAGGCTGCCAAGGCCTTGAGGCAGTGCATCACGGTCAAGCCCACTTACTCCGCCGCATACTATGCGCTGGCGCAATCGCTCCAGAAACTGAATCGGGTCGAAGAATGCCGGCAGGTGTCGGATCAGGGTATCGACGTGTCTACCAAGAACGGCGATGCGATGGTGACCAAAAATCTGGAAGCGCTGAAGAGCACACTCCCCGCCTGACCGACCGCTCCCCAGCCCCATTCAATTGACCGGAGTGTGCGGAGTCGGTGGCGCGTGGCTCCTGACACGTGGACCTCTACGCCGTTGCCGCGCCGGGCTCATCGTCATCCCCGGCATTCTCCTGCGCCTCGCGCCGCCGGGCCACCGTCGTCGCCACTTCATCCAGCCACCGGCCGGCGCCATCGAGCACTTCGCGCACCAGCGGCTCCGGATGACCGGTGCGTTTCATCGTCCAGAGACAGAGATAGCCCATCAGGTCCTCTCGCTCAAAACGGCAAGTTGACTGCGTGGATAGCTGCGCTAGTTCAGACAGGCCGGTCCGGAGAATCTCCGCCACCGTGTCCCGTCCGTACGATGTGGCGGCTGTCACATATTGAATCGCGCGGTTGATTTCTTGTTCGGTCATATCTTCACCTTGCGGCGGATTGTAACATTCGAGCCGGACCTGTCAACGGGGCCTCTGTCTCCGGAGACGCGTGCCTTCGAAGAATCTCCACGCCGTTGGCCTCCGACGATGGTATGATTCCTTCTATCATTTACTTTCTAGGAGCCTCGACTATGGCCGTTTCGCGCAAGACTGCCCCTGCTACGTCGTCACGCCGTTCATCCGCCTCCCGTGAGTTTGCCGATCATTGGGAACTCTCCGACCTCGTCACCGATCCGGTGAAACAGTTCGACCGTTATCTGAAAGACCTGAGCGCGAAAGTCTCCCGTTTCGAATCGGCGCGCGCAGAACTGTCTGCCACCATGCCTGAACAGGCCTTCCTGAATCTCCTCACCCTCTCGGAACAGATCGCGAGGGATTCGGGTCGGCTTGGAGCCTACGCCTACTTGTGGTTTTCCGAAGACACGAAACAGCTCCAGGCCCGGTCGTTCAAGACTAAAGTGGAAGAGCAGCTCACCGCCCTTCAGAACCATCTGCTGTTCTTCGATTTGTGGTGGCAGAGTGTGGATCAGCGGAATGCGGAGCGCCTCATGGCGAACAGCGGCGACTTCCGGTACCACCTGGAGACCATCCGCCGCTTCAAGCCGCATACGCTCTCGGAACCGGAAGAGAAGATCATCAACATCAAGAACATCACCGGGCAAAGCGCCGTCCACCAGCTCTACGATGTCGTCACGAACGGCTTCACCTTCACGATGCGCATCGGCGGGAAAAAGAAAACGATGAATCGCGAAGCCCTGACGGCCTACCTCCGTAGCCCGAAAGCCGCCGTCCGAGAAGCCGCCTATCGGGAGATGTATCGCGTCTATGAGTCTCAGCAGGATCTCCTGGGGGAAATCTATAAAACCCTGGTGAACGACTGGAAAGCGGAAAATCTTCAGCTGCGGCACTTCAAGACGCCGCTGGAGTCGCGCAATCTCAGCAACGACATTCCGGATCGCGCCGTGGATGCGCTCCTCTCCGTCTGCATGAAGAATGCGCCGATCTTCCAACGGTATTTCAAATTGAAGGCGCGACTTTGCAAGATCAAAACCATGAACCGCTACCACATCTATGCGCCACACCGGGCCGAACAAAAGACCTACCGCTACGCGGATGCGGTCCGGATGGTGCTGGACGCCTACTACGGCTTTTCGCCGCGCCTCGCCGAATTGGCGCAACGCGTCTTCGCCGATCGCCACATCGATGCCCGCACGAAGCCGGGGAAAATGGGCGGCGCCTATTGTTACAGTGTGACCCCCAACCTGACACCCTACGTCATGTTGAATTTCACCGGTGAAGCGCGGGACATCGCCACCATGGCGCATGAGTTAGGCCATGCCGTCCACGCCATGATGGCCGAGCAGCACAATGTCTTCACCTTCCACTCCACGTTACCGCTGGCGGAAACGGCCTCGGTCTTCGGCGAGCGGATTCTCTCCGATGCCCTGATGGCCACCGAAACCAATCGATCCGTCAAACAGAGCCTACTCGTCAACCAACTGGACGACATCTATGCGACGGTCATGCGACAAGCCTATTTTGTCGCCTTCGAGCGAACCGCCCACGACATGGTGGCCCAGGGCGCAACGACAACCGATCTGGCACAGACCTACATGACGTTGTTGCGGCAGCAGTTCGGAAAGTCCCTGCGGGTGCCGCAGGAATTCCAATGGGAATGGCTCACAATCCCGCACCTCTACGCCAGCCCGTTTTATTGTTATGCGTATAGTTTCGGGAACCTGCTCGTGCTGGCCCTCTATCGCATGTATCAGGAACAAGGCAGCGGGTTCGTCCCGAAATATCTGGAGTTGCTCGCGGCAGGCGGGTCGAAGGCGCCGCAAGCCATCCTTGCGGAAGTGGGAGTCGATATGAACTCCCCTGCCTTCTGGCAATCCGGATTCGATGCGATTTCAGGAATGGTCGATCAGTTGGAACAGACGATGAACTAAGCGGACGGCGCCGCCCTTGATTTCAGGGGCGGCGCAAACGATCCAAGCTTTGTCGGCTGATTATTCGCGCATCTAGCCTGCCTTATTCATGACGGTTCGTCGCGAAAGTGCGGAGTCGCACAGCGAGACGGGCACGCGGAGCCGGGGATGCAGGAAGGCATCCTTGAACAGGATGTCGATCGACCGAGCGGCGAGCCCGCCCGCCGACAGGCTGGTCGCAGCTGCGAATCCGCGATTGCAGCAGAAGCGCTCATGAATAATGCGGGCTAGTCAGATCCGCTCTGAGGACTTATCCATCACCACCGGGTGTCCCAGGATTTCCCGCTCTGCTTCCAGCCAGTCATGCAGGTGGTAACCATCCAAACAACCCCGTTGTTCATACAGTTCATGCGCCCGTGCCGCAATCCGTACCTGGATATCCTGGACCGTCCCGGGAACATTGGTTTCTTTCGCCACTGACGTCGTCCGTTTCGCCGGACGCGAGGCGGCCTTCTTCGGCGCCGTCTTTTTCTTCATGCATTCTCCATCTACACTTGTATCCAGCCATCACACCCATCGCTCACCCAACTTCTGGCGAGAGCCGTTGGTACGATACCATATTCAGTCGGTTCTGATCAGACGGCAGAAGGTTCCCCTCAATGCCCGCCGCTAGGAGGGCGATACTGAGAGGGGGGTATTCGTCCCCTCACGCAGGGTCGAACTCGGGGAGCAGCAACTACAGGCCGCCTCGACGGCAGCCTGTAGCGTCTGTAGTAGCCCCTGCGAATCGAAGGGTTTCGGCACGAGAGCACAGGCGCCTTGCATTTTCAGGATCACGGGCAAATCCGTATGCTCGGCGGACAGGAGCACGGTCGGAGTCTGAGGCCACATCAGGCGACTCAGCAGCAGGAACTGCTCCCCATCCAGGCGGGGCATGCGGTAATCCGCGACCACCGCATCGAAACGCCGCTTCTTCATTTCGGCCAGAGCTTCCATGCCATCTTCCGCTCCATGTACGGTATAGCCGGCTGCTTCGAGCACCAGGGTCAGCAGATGCCGCACACTCTCTTCGTCCTCCGCAACCAGCACACGTTTTCCGTACCCCTCCATGGCACCTCCTTCTTCCGGCGATGGCCGCGCTGGACTACTCCCAATCCGTCAGGAACGGCCGAGGACAATCTCCTCGACACAGCTCATGCAGTTAGTCTCGTTCCGGCCTCCATAACGTGTGAATCCATACACCTCTTCGTCGCGGACCAGGACGAACGCTTCGATGAAGTTGCTCGGGAAGGCGTCGCGCCAGTCGGATCAACGAGTCCTCCAAGTTGCCGCAATTGAGGCAGCGCGTCACCGACACCCACGTATGCGACACTCCTTCGCTGGGATTGAATGGATTTTCGGCTACCATCAGGCCCTGACATCGACTGCAGGACATCCTGTGCCTCCTTCGATCACTTGCGCCCGCCGCGCGGTCCTATCCATCGCACCATCGCCATCACGCCCTGGCAGGCCCGTCGGACATCAGGGACGGGCATTCTCTCCCCTGCTGCCAGACCACTTCGTAATCTGCAGCGAGCGGTAACAAGTCCACATGTCGTTGCCCGCGGAGCCTGCTCAACGCCGCAAACAATGCCTGCCAGGTGTACAATGGAAAAGATTCGGCCAGGGTGAGAAAGGTCAGCCGCCGGTGGTGCTGCAGCAAACCAAGAATCTGCTCGTCGATGGCGCCATCGCCCCGAGAAACAACCTGAGGGTCCATTACGCACCTCCACTGTGAACAAAGCGGACGACTCGATTTACCCGTGCTCCAGCCCATCACATGAGACCATGCAATATGCGATCCTGTTGGAAGCACCCATGCAGCGAACGAAATCCCTCATTCAGTACTGTTACGGCATGCTGACTCCGCAACCAGTTGTTCTTTATCGGGACATTCCGCACTGTCCGCCCCGTGCGGAATCGCTCGCACCCGCAGGATCATCGCTTGTAACGGCGCAGGAATTCAGGGAATCGCAACCCATCCAGACAGGCACTTCGCTTGCTGAGTTGATGCACAAGGGACGATCAGCAGTTCGTAGGAACAGCGCGGACCACAGGTCATCGGCCTGCGACACGTTTCGCCCCCTCGATGGCTGTTGCCGCATCGGAAGGAGACATCATGAGTCGCGCAGGAATTCCAGCTGAAGGTTTCAAAACCGTCGGACAAATCGTTGGAACCAATACGATACAATTCCATACCGCACAGGACGGCATGGCGATCACCATCGAGATGCTTTCCGCGCATGTGTCCGGCGGACCGGTGTTGGATGAACAGGGCCGCTATGTGGGATTCATCAGCGAATTTGATATCCTCAAGGCCCTTGAGGCAGGAAAGGACTTGAATAGTCTGACGGCGACAGAACTGATGGCCGGACATCCCATTGCCGTCCGTAAATCGACACCGATACCGGACGCGATCAAGCTCATGGCAGACAACCACTTGCTGAACCTCCCTGTCGAGGAGAACGGAGAGGTGACCTATTCGGTGACCAGGCACGACCTGCTCCGTGCATCAATCGGTCTTGCCGTAGGCATCGAAGAGTAGCTGCGCGCGGCTTGTTGCGATGCAATCATGATTCGAATCAAACGGGTCTACGACACACCAAGCGCGCACGATGGGATTCGGATTCTGGTCGACCGGATATGGCCGCGGGGATGTACGAAAGAACAGGCGCGTCTCGATGCCTGGCGAAAGGAACTGGCTCCCAGCACGGCACTCCGCACATGGTTCCGTCATGACCCGGCAAAGTGGATGGAATTTCGGGCACGTTACCGCAAGGAACTGAGCCGACCGGAACAGAACCGCGCGATCGAAGATCTCGCCCGGCTCGCCCAAGCGCAGACCGTCACACTGCTCTATGGGGCATCAGACAAGGAACATAATCAGGCCGTGGTCCTGAAGGAATGCATCGACAGTGCGAAGAATCGCGTTTAGCTCGCCAACCCCCAGGTGCTCCAGAGAGCGACCGCGGCAATCGCCAACATCACCCAGGCCAACTCCCGATCTCCGACTTTCTTGATCATCCGTACCATGGGCTGACTCCTTGTTTCGTACCCGTTCACTGTGATGAACGTATTCAAAGCAAGGCACATGCCATTGCTCATGAACGGAATTCCAATGGTTTTCAGTGTTCCACGGCCTCAAATCGAGCGAATTCGCACGCTACGCACAGTGCGAATCGACACATGGAGAGCATATGGGGCGTAGATCGCGACAGGCGCCTGAATCGATGGAATGGACCGCTCACCGGCCCGGATAGACTCACAGAAGAGGTCGAGGGTTCGGCGCCAAGACTGTCCTATTCGGAAGAAGCACCGCTCTCGTCAGGAAGACACACACCATGACGCCCAGACTTTCCACCAACAACAACTGCCAGCGCGCACCTTGCAGCCACGAGTCATAGGTCATGGGTTCACTCGGCAGTTCGCGCTCAATGCGTACCTCAAAATCTCCGATGGCTTTTTCGATGGTCAGGAACAGCGCCCGCCCACTCCCTCCCCGCACATATGAGCGCACGAGGTCCTGCTGTTCCGCTCCGATGACCGCGAGCAATCTCTGCTTGCTCTCCACGAATTCATCGAGACGCGCCGACAGCACGCCCACTCCGGCCTGCAAACCCGGAGTGCCGGCGGTCAAATCAGTCAATTGAGCCAGTCCTGTTTTCAGCCGATTTTCCGCCAGCCGGATCGGTTCGAGAAACGACTGCTGCTCCGTGAGCACATAGCCGCGAAAGTTCGTTTCCACCTCCAAGACCAACCGTTGCAAGTGCGCCACGTTGCCCAGAATTTTGGAACGGTGGAGCTGCCGCTCCTGCTGAACCCGCCATTGCTCGAAGAGAAACAGATGGCCGAAGAACACCGCGGCCAACGCCGCTAGGGCCACGGCAAGCACGCCTATGAATCGTCCTCTGAAATTCATCACGTTCTGTCACGCATTCCTGACCTCATACAATCAGCGGGCCGAAACATGATGACGCCCCCTCGGCCTTCGCCCACTCTGCCCGGCATGATCGGTACGTAACCGACGCGGGCAGTCCCCGTGAAGAATCGTTCCCTCACGAAGACTCCCCGCCGGCCTTCTTCTCGCAGGATCCGCGGCACAGGCCCACGCGCAAGGCCATTGCTGTATCCGCGTACGACCTTGCGCGGCCCTCGGCCTTACAGCCAGTTCACGCGCTCGGCCGGCCGAATATAGATCGGCTCTTCGACCTG